>JALNYP010000019.1 GCA_023229795.1 Syntrophobacterales bacterium | reverse complement strand
ATATCGTGGCTTCATGGCAATCCCTCCCCCAAGGAATTTGCCCTAATTATACCGCATTATACGAAATTAGCAATGTTACATGGTACTAGATCCTTCGCTGCGCTCAGGATGACAAACCGCCTTTCAACCAGTCGTTTCCGGTAAAGATTTTCCATGAGCGGCGGCAGAGTGACCACGACAAATGGAGCCGCAGGGCTTTAGCCGGGGCCGGCGCAGCCCGACACCAATGCCAGCCAAAACCCCCTCTCCCCTGCGAGGGGAGAGGGCGGGGGTGAGGGGTGGCTTCGTCGGCTGTCCCTGCTCTCGGGAATTTTTCCGGCGGACTTGAAAAACTGCATAAAACCCGTGACTTATTGCTGATCGGTATTAATATTCATTATAGGATGAGGTCAGGGAGCCTAAGGCCTGATCCCGGCGGCGTCGCGGCGAGCGCGCCGCTAGTATTCCTTATTATATGAATCGGAGGTTGGATCATGGCCGTCTTTACCTGTGAAAAATGCGGCAGCAAAGTGGAAACCCGCTGCAAACCTAAGAAGTGCCCGTCCTGCAGTGAAGCGGGCGTCATGTGCAAAGAGGGCGCCCCGGCTGCTAAAAAAGCGCCGAAGAAATAACGGCTGACCCGCGTATCCCTTCCCCCTTGAGGGCTGAACCTGACCCATAAGTCGGTAAGCCGCGGATTAAAAAAGGTTTGGTGGCCCAGGCTTTCTAGCCTGGGCGGGGTTTTCGGTCCAGCCCGGAAAGGTTGTGCCGCGAAACTAAAAATCTTGTGGGTAATGATGAACCTTGAGGGGGAGAGTCGGGGTAGCGGTGAACTAAACCGATTGGCGGTGAGTATCCACCTTGGTCGCATCTCACGACCGGAAGGATGGCTGTCATGACCGAAAACCGAAAACCGAAAACCGAAAACAGGTTTCTATGATTTACGGCATCGGCGTGGACCTGGTAAAGGTGGCCCGTATCCAGCGGGTCTTGGAGAGCTATGGCGACCGGTTTCTCGACCGCGTTTTTACCCCGCGGGAAATCGCCTATTGCCGGGGCAAGGCCTGGGCCGCGGGCGCCCTGGCCATGCGCTTCGCCGCCAAGGAGGCCTTCTCCAAGGCCCTGGGCGTGGGCCTGCGGCGTGACGGCATCCGCTGGCGGGAGGTGGAGGTGATCCCCAACCCCATGGGCAAGCCCGAACTCTACGTCAGCGGCCGGGCCGCCCAACTCTGCGAAGCCGCGGGCATTTCCAACCTGCACCTCACCCTCACCGACGAAGACCACCTCGCCCTGGCCGTGGTGATCTTGGAACGCTGAGATGATTAAATAGGAGAAAAAAGAGATTTGTTCTGCCAAATTCATAAAAAACATGAATGGATAAAATGTGAGAATATTGCCTTAAAAGAGGATCCTGATGGATTGTGTCTTATTCATTCTATGCTAGAAAATAAGGATATTCAACTATTCAATAACAATATCGCCGTAAAATTATTGAATGAAGATTACAATTTCATTGGGGCCTTCTTTCCAGATGTAACTTACTTCTCGGGAATCAATTTTAAGAAAACTGCCGATTTTCGTGCAGCAATTTTTTTCAGACAAGCTAATTTTATAAAGGCTACTTTTGACGATGAAGCTAAATTCAATGGTTCAATATTTATGGAAGGAGTTGATTTTAATAGAGCCACATTTTCAGGAATTGCTAATTTTACGAACGTAACATTCAATAATAATTGGTATTTTGTGGCAGCTAATTTTAGAGAACTATCTTATTTTGATAATGCTAAATTTCAAGGGGAAGGAAACTTTTCACTATCATCGTTTAGTTTAAAAGCATATTTTTCATATATTGAAATTTATGGAAAAGTCATTTTCCAAGCAATAAATCTTCCTGATAAAAATGGATTCCGCAATCCATTTGAAGCTGATTTTACTTTCCTAACTATCAAAGCTAATGGATTAATTGTATTTCAGGATTTGTCTTTGTCTAAAGTGGAATTTTTTGGTACAGATATGCGTTATATGGAATTGCATAATGTAGAATGGTACAATTTATTTGAGAGAAAAGCAGTATTTGATGAAGTTTTGGTCAATAAAAGAGAAAATAATTTATTAAAGCAGATTATAAGGTCAATTCTAAATAAGCCAACTGGACCAACTAAGGAGCAATATTCTCGAATTGAGGTTCTCTACCGCTACCTTAAACTCAATTACGAAAAGGAGGGAGACCTCAAACAAGCTGGGGACTTTCACTATGGCGAAATGGAGATGCACCGCAAGGCCAAATTCTGGCGGCGGCGTTTTCCTCTTTCCTGGTACAACATGTTTTGGGCTTTGAGCGGATACGGCGAGCGCCCCTCCTGGGCCTTGGGCTGGTTGGTCGTTTTTCTGGTTGGTATGGCGGGACTGGTCTTCGGTCTGGGACTTGAGGTCGCCAATCCTCCCCATTTAGCCGATTTTAGAGATTCATTTATCTTCCTCCTGCAAAAGGTCACCCTCCAGCGGCCCAACTGGGCCGAGCCCATGGGTTTTTGGGGCAGCCTGGTGATAGGCTTGAGCTTCCTCCTCATCCCCAGCCAGACGGCCCTATTCCTCCTGGCCCTGCGCAACCGCCTGGGCCGAAAGTGATAATCAACCTTGCTGTCGGGGCGGGGTCTCCCCGCCCGCCCTCACTTTGTCAGAGCGCAGTAATGTGGCGGGCCGTGCCCACCTACATTTCTATGGCCCACTCTAACCGCCTGGGCCGCCGGCGGTAATCCCTTTATTCCCCCTCCCCATGGTGGGAGGGGGGTTAGGGGGAGGGGGGCGTAGGGGCGGACCTATGTGTCCGCCCTGATTCAGGGCGCCCACGCAGGTGCGCCCCTGCAAATAATTCTAACGTTTTTTGAGACCTGACTGATATTATCCCAGAGTCAACTGTCCATACCCTTCTGGAACTTTCCCTCCCCTGTAATAAGGTTATCCGCATATGAAAAAAGCTGATCCGCCACCGACCCACCACCGCCCCGCCCGGCCTTCAGGCGGCACAGCCGCGGTACAGCGCGGCGTTTTTGCGGTACCTCAGGGTAAGGTAGCGCCTCAACCGCGAGATAAAGCCGGTAAAATAAGGCACTTATACGAACCACCTTGCGGTATTTTTTTATCTACCGGCACAAGGTCGATAAATTAGAGGTCTTAAAGGTGCATAAAGGTGGGCAAAATCCAGCTCCTGGAACGCTTATCATGCTGAATTTATTGGCCTTATGGTCGGGTTCACTTTAGCTGTGGGTATCTCATTGAAATCAATGGATAATCCTGACCAGAGATTGATCGTCTACGGCACCCTGGTGCCCGGGGGCATGTATCACTATCTGCTGGCGGACCTGCCGGGCGCCTGGGAGCGCTGCGTCATCCGAGGCTACATGGGCGAATATGCGGGCTTCAAGGCCTTTCGTTACGACGAGCACGGCCCGGAGCACCCGGCCTGGTTCCTTGACTCCCCCCAGCTGCCCCGCCTCCTCCCCGAACTGGACGACTTCGAAGGCGAGGCTTATGAACGCCGCCTCATCCCCGCCCAGGTCGGCGAGCGCTGGGTCGTGGCCCAAATCTATACCCGCAGGCAAGTCGAGGCAAAGCCGGGCGAGGGGCAACTTACCGTCGCCACTTGAAAAAAGCCGAGCCGTGCTTATTCTCCTTATATATGAAGGCGCCGACGGTTTAAGGAGCGTCGGGAAGGAGGGCAGGCATGAAAAAGCGCCGCATGAACCTCTTAGTCGCGTTGGTGGTGGTGTTGGGCCTGGTGGTAGCCGGGACCGCGCAAACACCTCCCCCGACCACCTCGGGGGGCTCGGGCATGGCACTCCTCAACCTGGAAAATTCCGTGGCCCTGCACGGCTACGATCCGGTGGCCTACTTCACCGAGGACCGGGCCGTGAAGGGGAGCAAGCGGATTATTGAGCGGCTGGGAGGCGCCCAGTACCAGTTTGCTTCCCGGGGCAACCGCTATGAGTTTTTGACGGACGCCCCCCGTTATCAGCCGCAGTTCGGCGGCTATTGCGCCACCTCCATGGCCATGGGTCGCCTGGAGGACATTGACCCGCACGTTTTTGTCGTCCATGAGGGTAAACTGTATCTGTTCAATAGCCCGGAGGCTCAGGACCTGTTTCTCCGGGACCCCCGCCGCCTGGTGTCTGAGGCCCGGCAGCATTACTTTAAGCTCGCCGCCCAACAGCGCGGCACCTATTAGGGTGGTTTTCGGTTTGCAGTTTCGGTTTTCAGTGGGTTGGGAGGATGATATTTAGTACCATGTGACCAGCATGGCTAAACTTCTTTTGGGGCTTATCCTGGCGCTGCTCCTGGCCGGCGGCGCGGTTGCGGCCGAGGGCTTTCTTTCCCCGCAGCCGGGCCGGGTCTGGGAGTTTCCCCGGGACCACGGGGCCCACCCGGACTATAAGACCGAGTGGTGGTATTTCGTGGGCCACCTGCAGGCTGCCACCGGGGAGAATTTCGGCTATCAACTGACCTTCTTCCGGGTGGCCCTGCGCCGGCCCGACCCCCAGGCCCGCTCCGCCTGGCGGCTCCACACCGTCTATTTCGCCCACCTGGCCCTTACGGACGCGGCCCATCACACCTTCCATTTCCGGGATAAGGCCGGCCGCGGCGCCCTGGGTCTGTCCGGGGCGGCGGTCAAGACCATGCAGGTCTGGATCGACGACTGGCGAGCCGAGCTGCAAGGCGATGACTTTCACCTCCAGGCCCAAGACGCAGGCCTTGGCCTGGACCTGAGACTGCAGCCCGCCAGACCCCCGGTCTTACACGGCGCCAACGGCTACAGCCGCAAGGCTGCGGCCGCCGACGCGGCCAGCTACTACTATTCCCTGACCCGCCTCCACACCCAGGGGACGATCACCGTGGCCGGGCGGCAACTTGAAGTAACCGGCTTAAGCTGGATGGACCACGAGTTCTTCACCAGCGCCATGGCCCCGAATCTCGCGGGCTGGGATTGGTTCAGCCTCCAACTGGCCGACGGCAGCGACGTGATGCTCTACCTTCTGCGCCAGAAGGACGGCACGCTGGACCCGGCCTCCTCCGGCACCCTCGTCGACCCCCAGGGCCGCACCCGGCATCTCAAGCTCAAAGATTTTCAGGTCAAAGCCACCGGGACCTGGACTTCCCCCCACACCGGCGCCAAGTACCCCGCGGGCTGGGAGATCACCATACCGGAAGCGGGCTATCGCCTGACCCTGACCCCGACGGTCTCCGACCAGGAGATCCGCGCCCCGGCCCCGGCCCAAGTGATCTACTGGGAAGGGGAGGTCAAGATCGAAGGCACAAAAAACGGCGCGCCGGTGCAGGGCCCGGGCTACGCCGAACTCACCGGCTACACCGGGGGGGTGGGGGCCAGGTTTTAGGGGGGAAAGGGAACCTGGAATTTGCCCCGCGGTTCTCGCGATCACGGAAAAGAAATGGTGCGCGGTGCTCACCCTACGCGGGTGACAGCTGATAGCTGCCCGTCCTAAAAAGCCAGGGAGGGGCACAGCCCAGGCTCTGCCCCTCCCTAAACTTTATCTATATATACTCGCGCTTTAGCGTGTCAGCCAGCGGTCGTTCCTGACGGTGATGAAGGCCCAGGGTTGCACCCAGTTGAGGGCGAAGAAGGCGAAGTAGGAGTAGATGATCCCGTAGATGAAGTCCAGGTCCCGCTCCTGGTGGATATAGTAGTACATCCAGACCAGGGTAAAGACCCCCAGGCCGGCGAAGAACTTCACCATGACGATGGGATAGAGCCAGAAGGAGATGAGCAGCATGCCCAGGAAGAGGTAGGTCAGGGGAAACTCGATCTGGGTCATGAAGAAGTCCACGATGGGCAGCAGCCGATGTTTACTCCGGTACTTGCTGAAGATGAACTTGACCTGGACCCAATTTTCCCGGAAATTGCTGCGGTCCCAACGCAGGTACATACGGACCAGGCCCTTGTAGGTTTCCGGCACCTTGGTGTGGACGATGGCGCTGCGTTGATAGGAGGTATAGAAACCCTGGCGCAGCACGAAGTTAGTCAGGGCCCGGTCTTCCCCGATGTTGGCGGGCAGCCCCATGAAGGTCTGGGAGCGCCATTCTTTGAGCACGGGTTTGAGCACGGCGGCCCGATAAGCCGACAAGGCTCCGGGAGTGCAGGTGACGCAGCCATACATGCTTTGCGAAGCCCTCAGAAAGTCGAAGGCCAGGACGAAGCGCACCGCCAGCATCCGGCCCATGAGGCTCCGGGCCCGGTTATAGACCTTGACGTTGCCGGCCACTGCGCCGATCTGGGCGTCGTTGAGCATGGGCGCGATGACCTGCTTGACGGTGTCGGGGGTAATGACGCTGTCCGAGTCGATGGTGACGAAAAAGTCGCCCTTGCCCCGGCTGAAGCCGGCGTAGAGGCCCTCTTTCTTGCCCCGGTTTTTGGGGAAGCGGATGGCCTTGATCAATTTGGGGTAGCGTTGGCGGGCCCGGTCGATATAGAACCAGGTGTCGTCCTTGGAGCCGTCGTCGATACAGATGATCTCCAGGCGGTCGGCGGGATAGTCGGAGGCCACCGCGGCATAGATGGATTTTTCCACCATGGCCCCTTCGTTATAGGCCGGAATAATCACGGTGACCCGGGGCAAAGGACCTGGGGGCAGCGGGTAGGATTTATATCGCCACCACAGCACGGTGCGAACCAGTTGGAAAGCCAGGTAGGCCAGGGTGAAGGAGGCGCCCAGGGCCATCAGAGGTGAACCGAAGCTCTGGCGGCTCAATAACTGCAAGTAGCCGTTGAAGGAGCCAACTTTTAGGGAAATGACGAAACAGGCCGACAAGATGAGCGGGACCAGAATCTTTAAGCTCCGGTCCAGGTAATATACTCGCTGTTCCTCTTTACTGCGCCATTTCACCTGGGTCCAGGGAAAGGCAGAGGTCGTGGTGCGCATATTCGTAAAGTCCTCACACGGGTGAAATCTAAAATCAGCTAACTCACCTACAGATGCAATTGGCTTGCCAAAATCCTTAAAAAAGATCAAGGGTAACTTGTTGAAATGATGACGAGAATAATTAATCCAGATTTGCTCCTGGGCCGGTGGGGAAGGAAATTTCTCTCCTTGAGAGAATGCCCGGGAAGCTTGATAAAAAATTCTCAAATTGAGAAATCAACGTGAAAATTCCCTGACCTTTAGTACGCCCGACACCCGAGGACGGATATTGCGCGGGCGCTAAGCCCGAAAACAAGCCAAAATATTTTCTTGGCGGCAGACCAGACGAGTTCACATCTTCGTCATCTTATGGTAAAAGACATGCAAGTCGGAATTTTCCGTCAGTATCTGCTCGTTGGCCCGCAACCGGAATTCTTCAGCACATAGGAAAAACCGCATGGCGGCTACAGAGAAACCTACAGGGACGGGGGGGGCGGCAGGGTTGAACCTGCAGCACCTGGGGCAGGAGGTGAGCGTGCCCGCCGGCACTCGCATCGTCAGCCAGGGCGAGGCTCCGGAATTTTTCTATGTTATCCAATCCGGGCGGGTGCGCGTCTTCCGAGAAACCCACGACGGCATTCGCACCGATTTGACCCAATTGGGCCCGGGCACCTACTTCGGGGAAGTGGCCCTGGTCACGGGGCAGCCCCGCACCGCCTCTGTGGAGGCGCTGGAGGACGCCAAACTCGTCAAGGTCTCCAAGCAGGAGTTCGACAGCCTCCTGGATCAGAATCCCCAACTGGCCCGGCATATCATCCAACAGATGGCCGCCTGGCTGGTGGCCGGCGACACCCGCTTGGAGACCGAAGTCGTGCACCAAGTCAAGCTGCGGCAGATCTCCTGGTTCGACTACCTCCTGATGATGGGTTTGAGCCTGATTCTGGCCCTGGTCTTCAATATATATAATGACAACAAGATCCCCCTGATTCACGGTTGGGGGCAATCGGGCGTTCCCGAGATTACCTTGAGCCAGGCCCAGCAGGATCTTCAGAAGAACCAGGCCATTTTCGTGGATGCCAGAAAGAGCGCCTTTTTTGACCAGGAACATATCAAGGGTGCCCAGAACTTGCCGGTGATCCTGTTCGACCTGATGTACCCCATGTTCAATTTCACGTTGGACCAGACTCCGGGGGCCAAGGATAAAACCCTCATCGTGTACGGCGGCACGATTAGCCGGCGTATGGATGTGGATCTGGCCCGCATGTTGATCAGTAAGGGTTTAAAGCACGTGGTGGTGCTTAAGAATTACCGGGCTTGGGACACGGCTTTTCCCGTGGAGAAGCGTCAGCCCAAGGCCGGGGCCGGCATGCCGCTAGGGTTGCCGGGGATACTGGAGTGGATACCGGTGAGCATCTTTTTGCTTATCCTGATTCCTCCCATCCGCCGCAGTCCTTACCTGTCGGTGTTCTGCCGGCTGCTCCTGGGCGCCATCTTTATTTCGTTCGCCTTGAGCAAAATCTTGCGGCCGGCGGTCTTTGCCTTAAATGTGGTGGATTACGGGATCATGCCCTCCTTTGGGGTGAACCTGTGGGCTCTGGCCCTGCCGTGGGCCGAACTGGTCGTCGGGTTGTTCCTCATCCTGGGTATCCGCACCCGAGCCGCGGCCACGCTGATCGCCGCCATGAATATCATCTTCATCGTGGGACTGGTTAACGCCATTTTGCATCATATGCCCATTAACTGCGGGTGTGTCGGCGAAGTGGGAGAACCGGTGAACTGGCTGAAAGTTATGAAGAATACCGGCATGGTGGTTATGTGCATCCAAATCTTCCTCTACGATCGGCTCCTGGTGTTGGATCGGGGAGGGTTCATCTTGCGGGACAGAAAAATATGAAAAAAGACTTGCTGAAGTTGGCCGCGGTCCTGAGTCTGATCATGATAGGTTTGATCATGGCAGGCTGTGGGGAGTCTCGATCACCCTTTGCAGGGACTTATAAATCCGTGGAACCCTTCGCCGGTAAAAATTACATTGATCTCACTCTCCAAGAGGACGGCAGAGGGACGTGGACGGTGGCGGGCAAAACCATTGAGTTTACCTGGCTGGTGAACGAGGGCAAGATTTGGATTTACACTAAACCCGGCGCCATTCTCATTGTCACTCCAACTGATGCTGGCAGGATGCTGTCGGCGGATATGTCCGGGGATTGGCACCCCGGTTGTCCTCCCAATGCCTGCATAGTCTTCAAAAGGATCTCGGAAGGAGGATAAGAGCATTACCTGTCTGCAGATCATTGCCAAGAGACCGGGCAGCAGCCTGGTCTGGAGCTTGGTGTTTTTGGTGTGTCTCTCTCAATCAGCCTGGGGGGCCGGCGGTAGCACCGAGGTGCGCCGCCTGGGATTGAGCAAAGTAGGGGAGAATACCCTCTTGACCGTGGTCCTGGACCGGGCGGCGGAGCCTATGGTGAGTTCCCGGGAGGTCTCGGGCCAACCGCAAGTGGTGGTGGATTTTCCCAGGGCTCGGGCCATGCGGTTGCCTACCCGCCTGGAGGGCGATGAGTCCCTCGTCCGGCAGGTGGTCACCGAGACCTCCGGGGGAGGCGTGCGCATCGTCCTGGACCTCTTCCCTGAGAAGCCCTATGCCTTCTGGAAGCAAATCCGGCCAGGCTCGGGAGGGCAGAGCTTTTTCATTTTGGGATTGAAGCCCGATCTCAAGGCCCGGCCTCTCGTCGAGGCCAGGAACGTCCCGCCTGTCCAGCCGGAGCCGGTCCCGGCGCCCCCGCCCTCCGGAGAAGCACTTCAGGAAAGGGAGCCCGTGCCGGAACCTCCGGAGTCCAGGGAAGAGGGCGGTTATCAGGAACCCCAGGGCGGCAGCGTGGCTTCCGGCAGCTTTGCCGAACTGCGGCGCCTGATGCCTACGGCTGCCAACCTGCTGCAGGGTCTCGAAACCTCGGGTTGGACCGTGGCCGATTCTCACCGCTATGATCGGCCGGGCCGGCGCTTTAGCCGTGATTTCCTCCTCACCAATTCCAGATATCCGGAGTTGGCGGTGAAGATCGTGTATCTGCCGGCTAATGTCCCCAATACGCCTAATATCGGGATCGTCATGTTGTCCACGGACAGAGTGAACAGCGAGACCGCCCGGCAATACCAGGAACTGCGCCAGTGGAGCTTTTCCCGGATCAAGCAGAAATACGAGGACATCGGCGATTTCTTTGAAGACGCCCTGAAACCCCTGCGGGTAAAGTTACGCGAGGAAACCAAGACCGTGACGCTCAAAGACGCCGCGGTTTTCCAGAACTTCCTGAAGCTTGCCTGTCCGAACCATCCCCAGGCGGCCGACCAGGTGATGACCCACGTCCGGGAAAAGGTCAATCCCAGGTTTGAAGGGGTGCAGTACACCATCTCGGAAAATCCTCTGCTCATCTTAAACATGGTGGATTTTCTCTACGTGAAGGCTTATTTTCTGGACAATCGGCCAGGAGGCGCCTCATGACCAAGGAGATCACGATCTTCGGCAAAAAGACGTGTCCTTTTACCCGCCGGGCCCGGGAGGCCAAGAGCCAGGAGGGGATGAAGGTCATCTATCGGGATGTCCAAGAAGACGGTCAAGCCCTGGAAGAGATGCTGCGACTGACCCAGGGAAACCGGCGGATACCGGTCATGCTGGAGGGTGATAAGCTCAGTATCGGCTTCGGGGGCTCCTGAAAGGCCTAAAGTGCCCGCAGTTGCGGGAAACAGGCATCAGCATCGGGGAGGCTCAAGGCGATACAGGATCGCCTTGAGCCTCCCCGTTTGTTTCGCGGTTCCCCTGAGGTGATCCCCGGAAGCGGGGAATTCTCCTCCCGGATGCTATCTCCGCAAACCACTTTGCCCCACAGAACGAACCCCGGCATTTCCCCGGCAGGCATAAGGCTGCGGCTGCAAACAATCGCTTTTTAAAGCGCTACTGGTCCACAAAATTCCTGAGAACGGATAGGATTCGCGCCTCCGGAGGCCGCCCTCCCGAGGACGTCTAAGGAATCTGGAGTTTCGGTATTGCCGCGAGAGCATAAAGTAGGATAACTAATTGATAATACAATGTAAATATAGAAATCATTTAAGTTTGTAAGAAGGATTGACGATGTCGATAAACGAGGGCTGGTGGCAGGGTTGGTCAGGAGCCGGAGAAGTGGCGGCTGGAGTATTAATTCAAAAAATATAACTAATTGAAATAGCTATTATAAATATGGTATTTTGCGCTTTCTCCTAAAAGCTCTTGTGCTGAGTAAAAAAAACCCACTTGGCATCATAAATTATGGTCAGCGCGAGCAAACCTCCCACTTGAGCAAAAAATAGTCTTCAATCACTATGAGAGTTGCCATTGGGAAAAATAGGACAAGTAATATAGTGTGAATAAGATAAGTAAATTAGTAAGTTATCCACATTATAAAAATATTTTCTTGACACCTGGATTTGTCTGGGGTATAGATATGCAACATCAGATAAGCCCACTTGGGTGCCGAAGATAGTGCACTTCACCATTGGATTGATGGGGATGGGAACCTGAAACCAAGTGGCCGCGGGTACCGGAGAAAAATGATCATTCCCGGCGCGGCGACTTAGGCCAAAGGCGAGAAAAAACTATCAAAGCAATCCCGGGGCCACGGCCCTAAGCAGTTCCTGGCGGTCCTTTTTCGCTATTCCCAACCATCCGTAGCATTCCAGAGCCTTCAGCAGCGAGGGAAAACCATGAGAAAAATGGCGATAGCGATAATCTGTCTCTTGACGGTGGGGGTGGTGTCCTGGCCCCGACCTACCTTGTGCGTCACCATGTCGATAGTCACGGTAACGGCTTACCATCATTGCCCCGGCAGCCGGGGGATTACGGCCTCGGGCCAGCGGGTGCAGACGGGGATCATTGCAGTGAGCCGGGATTTGGAACGGAACCTGGACCTGGATTTTGGCGCCCGGGTTTTACTCCATGGCATGGGGGTCTTTGAGGTTCAAGACCGCATGGCGCCCCGCTGGCAGAAAAAAGTCGATATCTACATGGACACCCAGCAGAAGGCCAGGAGTTTCGGCTTGCGGCGCTATGTGGTCCTGGTCAAGTTGGTCTGATTTACCTCTTTATTTAACCCGCTCGATATAGCCGCCGGTGCGGGTGTCCACTTTCACGCGATCACCTTCGTTGATGAATAAGGGCACCTGGATAGTCACGCCGCTCTCCAACGTCGCCGGCTTGGTGCCGCCCGCGGCGGTATCGCCCTTCACGCCGGGCTCGGTCTGAGCCACTTCCAGTTCCACAAAGAGGGGAACCTCCACGCCCACGGGCTGCTGGTTAAAAAAGAGAACCTCGACGTTCATGTTGTCCGTCAGGTAAAGGCGCGCCTCCCCCACCTGCTCCTCCGTGAGCCTGATCTGTTCGTAGGTTTCGTTGTCCATCATATAATAGCCGTCTCCATCCGCGTAGAGATATTGCATCTCCCGTTCCATGAGGTCCGGCTTCTTCACTTTCTCCCCTGAACGAAAGGTCTGATCCACCACCCGGCCGGTGAGCAGGCTCTTCAGTTTGGTGCGCACAAACGCGCCGCCTTTGCCCGGCTTGACGTGTTGAAAGTCCACAATCGTGTATGGGGTGCCATCTATCTCGACTTTTAAGCCTTTTTTAAATTCTGCGGTGGAATACATACGTCTATCTGCCTCTCTTTATAGGATGACTTGGAGGAAGTCCGAGCCGCGGTCCCGGCAAACCTGACGTCCGGCCGGAAAGTGCCTCGGGCCTTGCCTCGATATGGTGTCAGGTGATGGAACCGGGAGAAGGGTCACTCACGCCGGCGAGCGGCCTTCTTTTTAGAAGATGCTTCCTGAGGTTCTGCGACCCACCTGGATTTATTGGTCTTGCGCTCGGCAATGCCGGGGGTCCGGTCCGTCTGCGGCGCTTCGGCGGCGGGGGTCGGGGCCGAAGCCACTACTGGTTTTTCTGGCGGAAACTGGAAGATGATCTCATTCCGCCGGACGAAATTGAGCTCCTGCCGGATGCGGTCCTGGATAAATTCCGGATCGTGGTGCAGACGATCGATGGTGCGGGCTAGCCGCTCATTTTCGGCAGCCAGGCGGGCATTTTCCTGCTCCAGGTGGAGCCGTTCAGTGCGGAAGCGATAGATCTGGTATAAACCGCGATGGCTGAACAGGATCACCAGAGCCATGGCCAGGGCCATAACCAGGGCAATCCCCACCAGAATCTTGTAGCCTCCCCCCCACTTCTGGGTCTCGACCGATGCACCAGGTGAAGTCATGTCTCCCCCCACAGGACTTCTGGGCATGATTTTGCCTGAAAATTTCGCCAGATGCAACAAAATTACTAAGGAGGGTGCGGCAATTGTTAAAAAAAATTAGCGCGGCCTCGAGTAGCCGATTCGGGTTGGGAACTTCCCCGGATCAGGGCGCGCGCCCCTGCCTTCCTGGCCTGCGCCTGCGGCCCCCATGGGGTGGCGTTCCGTCGTTTCCCGATGATGAGGGGGTAATTCCGGCGGCTTCTTTGATTACCCCTCGCAATACCCCGGCCGCAGCCCGCCATAGCCCAGGTGGCGCCGCACTTGACAAGCCGGAGCAAAAAATTTACGGTTTAAAGGATTTTTCAGGAGGACCTTATGCCCGCACTTACGCCCCTGGCCGCAACCGGCATCGGGTCGGTGCCCTTCACCGATCCCCAAGAGACCGTAGCCCTGATCCTCGATACTATGCCCCAGATCCCCTATTGGCCCCAGATGGTCCAGTTAGGGTATCTGGAGGATATGACGGCCCAGGCGGCTCGAGGGCTGCCCGCCTTAAAGATCGACGTAACCGAGCACCTCGTCCGCATGGACCCGGCCCTCCCCCGGGATGAGGCCCTGGCCCAATTTTACGAGGCGATTCTGTCCGGCGACTTAGCCCCGTTTGCCTTTGAAGAACAAGACGCCCGAGGCTTTTTCGCCCTCATGGAGGCGGTGCGGACCAAGGGCTGTCCGGGCTCGGCCCTCAAAGGCCAGTTGTCCGGGCCGGTGACCTTTACCGGCGTGGTCAAGGACGCGGCCGGCAAGCCCATTCTCTATGACCGGGAACTGACCCAGGCCGTGTGCTCCGGGCTGGCCCGCAAGGTGGCCTGGCAGGCCGAGCAGTTTCGCCAGGTGGGCAAAGACCCCATCCTCTTCTTGGATGAACCCTACCTGACCGGTTTCGGTTCCGCGTATTTACCCATGTCCCGGGAGGAAGTCGGCATCATCTTGACCCAGACCCTGGACGAGGCCCGGGAAGCCGCGGCCGGCCCCCTGACCCTGGGGATGCACTGCTGCGGCAACACCGACTGGGCCCTGCTGCTCAACGCGCCCATCGATATCCTGAGCTTCGACTCCTACGGATATTTTGACAGCCTCCGCCTCTACGACCAGGCGCTGGGGCAATTCCTGGGCCGGGGCGGGTGGCTGGCCTGGGGGTTGATCCCCACCGGGGAGGAATTCCTCCAGGAGACCCCGGACAGCTTGTGGACCCGGTTTCAGGAACAGGCCACCCGCCTGGCCGCGGATCAAAACCGCGCCCTCAAAGAGATCCTGAACCAGTCGCTCCTCACCCCGGCCTGCGGCACCGGCTATCTGAGCCCGGAGGCCGCCCGCGGGGTGCTGACTACCCTGGCAGAATTGGCCAGCCGGGGCCAGGAGTGGCTGGCCTCCCTGTAAAGTGAAAGGCTTCTTGGCGCGGCTTGAGTTGTCGAGTCCCCGGCGCGAGCCGCTATCTTCATTCCTAATCGATCCATTCTATGCTATAAAAGAGTGAACTGAGGCGGGGGGAGGACCTTCATGAAAGTCAAAGAGATCATGGTGAAAGAAGTGGCCACCCTGGACGTCAATGACGAACTCAGCCTGGCCAATGATATCATGCGGCTGGGGCGGATTCGCCATCTGCCGGTGGTGGAAGGCACCCGGCTGGTGGGCATTGTCTCCGAACGGGACCTGTTCCGCAGCTCCCTGGCCCAGGCCCTGGGCTACGCCAGCAAGGACACCCGGGATTTAATGAAAACTCTGCACATCAAGGATGTCATGGTCACCGGGGTGATTACTATTCCTCCGGATCTCGAGTTGTGCGAGGCCACCAAGATCATGATGGAGGAGAAAATCGGCTGCCTGCCGGTGGTGGAGGATAACCGCCTGGTGGGGCTGATCACCGAAACCGACATCCTGATGCAGTACGTCAAGGAATGCGCCAAGTCTTAAGGCCGTTTTCGCGGTTTGGCAAACCTAAATAAAGAGAGGCGGGCCCTGGGGCCCGCCTCTCTTTTGCGGCGAAGCGCGGTCGGCTTAAAGATAGGTCAGCCACCTCTGGTACCGTGCATCCTGGCCCTTGACCACCGCGAAATAGGCTTCCTGAATTTTCTTGGTAACCGGACCGGGGTGGCCCGGACCGATGACCCGCAGGTCCACTTCCCGGATGGGCGTCACCTCCGCGGCCGTGCCGGTAAAGAAGGCCTCGTCCGCCAGATAAAGCTCGTCCCGGGAAAATCGGTCTTCCTTCACCGTCAGGCCCAGATCCTGGGCCAGGGTGATGACGCAGTCCCGGGTGAGCCCCGGCAGGATGGAGGTCAACGGCGGGGTCTTGAGCACGCCGTCTTTGACAATAAAAATATTTTCCCCGGAGGCCTCGCACACATAGCCGGCGGTGTCCAACAGCAGCGCCTCGTCATAACCTGCCGAAACGGCCTCGCGCTTGGCCATGATGGAGTTGACATAGTTGCCCACGGTCTTGGTCTTGGTCATCATGATGTTGACGTGATGGCGAATGAACGAAGACGTTTTGACCCGGATGCCCCGGGCCAGGCCTTCATCACCCAGATAAGCCCCCCAGACCCAACTGATGATCGCTACCTGCACGGGGCTGCCCGCCGGATTGAGGCCCATGACGCCTTCCCCCAGGAACACCAGGGGGCGGATGTAAGCTTCCTTCTGGCCGTTGGCCCGTAGGCTTTCGCAGCAAGCCGCCTCGAGTTCGTCCCGGCTGAAGGGCATCTCGATCATCATGACATGGGCCGAATCAAACAGGCGCCGGATATGATCCGACAGACGGAAAATGGCGGTGCGGCCGTCTTGACAAAAGTAAGCCCTGATGCCTTCGAATACTCCCAACCCGTAGTGCAGGGTATGGGTGAGCACGTGAACCTGGGCCTGATCCCAGGGGATGAGTTTGCCGTCAAACCAGATGAATTTGGCCTTTTCCACCATGAATCCTTCCTCCCCAAAACTTGCTGAAAATTTTTATCGTTTCGGGTTTCAGTTTGTCTTTATGTAATCAAATAAACCTCTTGAAAGTTTCCTTTACAATCATAGTGGTACTTAATTCATTTAATAGCGATCTCTGAAGGGTAGTTCTTAATGGTTCAATTCTTTCGGAAAATAAAATATTAATCCTCTCACTTTCGCTTTCCCAATTATCTCTTTTTGAATTACGTAACGCACTTGATACTTCATGAAAAATTGCCTTAAGTTCATTAAAAGTTCCCATTAAATTTCCTTCACCATATGCTATGACAAGTTTAGTGGCAGGTTTAGCTGAAATTAATAGTTTTGTCAACTCACGACTTATCATGCGATATTCATCAGGGTGTAATGCCGATTTTTTATCCATGTACTCATGGTCTTTATAAGAATGCATATCAATCAGATGTCTGTAAATTTCGTCAAAATATGAAACGATCTCCATTAAAACATCCGACCTAACCTTCTTCTGTTCAGAGATATGGTGATAGAGAACAGACAATAAAGTTGCAATGATAGCACCTAATAAGCCAGAAAACAGTAATAACATGATATTTTCCATTAATCTATGGCATTCTTTTCTATGTTATTATTTTTCAGATAGACTTGACCTTCCAAATAGTAAGCTGATCAAAAAAATGAAATAGCAAATTCCGAACCAAACTGTGCTTAATAAATATATTATTCCTCCGATAGCCAATAAAATTCCTAAAATAGGTAACTTGACAGCCCAATCAATTGTTTTAAATAAAAAATATGTCAAAGAATTTATTGCCACCATAGGATCAATAAATATATAAATAAAATAAATGATTGAACAAATTATTATTAGAATATTAAATATTTCCTCTCTATTAAGTCGCTCAAGTAGTTCATAATTATATTCTACTAAAGCTTTTTTTCTTGCTTCATAAAAAGTATTTGACAGAATCATATAAATCATAAATGATCCTATTATAATCAAATATATTTTATCACTAATTATATTCTCTTCAATAAAGCCTAATGAAAGTATTCCTAATAGCGATATCAATAAATATGCTCCAAAAGCTTTAACAACAATCATTCCCTTATCAAAATTAATTAATGTAAAAAAGATTGCTGCTGGTACTACAAAAATCCATTTCCATATGAAAGAAAAAACGATGTTAATTATTCCAACATAAAAAATGAATTTTATAATACCCATGATCGCACCTAGCTATTAAGAACGCCTGAGCCTGCAACCCATACTACTTCTGGTGGTCCCACTTCTATCGGGTTGTCGTGGTTCGGATCGAAGTTTTCAAGATTTGCTTTAATAAACTGCACCAGCTTTTTGTCATCGTTTTTCTGCTGAAGTTTTTTCTTGTTTTGGTAGTCGGTCACTGTTTCCCATGGGACTACGATTCGCATTCTTTTTGAGCGCTTGCTTGGCCGCGACGAGTCCGTACCGAGTTTCCACGACACTACTACCTCATAATAATCTATGGAATCCCGAACCCTTAAGTCGGCGCCCTGTTTGAATAATGGACGAATCAGATTCGACCAATGATTTTTTAGTTCCCGATCCATGAATCTTTCCCTAATCGGGATAGCCGCGGCTCATAGGAGCTATCCGCATATTAATAAGGCCAGTTTAATTGGAAAAAGCCAGGATAGTCAACTAGAATAATCTATGAGGAAGAGGGTAGCTTGAAGCGATGGATAGAAGGAGCCTCAGTTAGCCAGACTGATAGATAATAGGGATCGAAAAAGATTATGATATCTTTTGGATAGTCTTTCTGAAGCTTCCTGCAAAATGTAGCCGCAGGCTTCAGTTTGCGCTTGCACAGGCGGGACGCCTGTGCCACCGGGGATATATTTAGCCACTAAGAAAAATTCAGTTTGCAAATATGACTTTTGCAAGAGGTAGAGGCTCAAACGGTATTTCCTTTGGTTTTCATTGCCTTGGAGGGCAGTTTTCCGTTATTATGGGCTAACCGGCGCGCTGATTCTGCAGCCGCCGCATTTTTGTGCGCGGGTGCCGCCATGACCGAACCGATCAAAGTGGGAGTAATAGGCGTGGGTTATTTGGGCCGTTTCCATGCGGAGAAGTATGCCGCGCTGACGGAAACGGAACTGGCGGGAGTGGCCGACCTGAACCGGGACCAGGCCCGGAAAGTGGCCCAGGCCTTGAACACCGCCGACTATACCGACTACCGGGAGCTCCTGCCCCAGGTCGCGGCGGTGAGCGTGGCAGTGCCGACCTCCCTGCATTTCACCGTGGTCCGGGATTGCTTGGCGGCCGGCTGCCAGGTCCTGGTTGAAAAACCCATCACCGTCACCGTGGCCGAAGCCGACGAACTGGTGCGTCTGGCCCATGAGCGGGGGCTCCTGCTCATGGTGGGGCATCTGGAGCGCTTCAACTCCGCCATGGAAGAACTGGGGCAGCGGGTCACCCAGCCCCGCTTCATCGAGAGCCATCGCCTGTCTTTTTTCAAGGAGCGGGGCACCGACGTGGACGTGGTCCTGGACCTGATGATCCACGATCTGGACCATGTCCTTAGGCTGGTCCCCTCGCCGGTGACCGAGATTCGCGCCGCCGGCATCTCGGTCCTTACCGACTCCGTGGACCTGGCCAACGTCCGGCTGGAATTCGGCGACGGCTGCATCGCCAACCTCACGGCCTCCCGCATGTCCTTTAAGAGCATGCGCAAGTTCCGCCTTTTCCAGCCCGACGCCTATCTGGCCGTGGATTTCGAGAACCGGGAATTGACCGCCGCTTCCCGCAAAGACGGCGCCATCGGGCCGCTGCCGGGGGTGGCCCTGGAAACCCGGCGGTTTTCCCAGGAAGACGTGCTGCTCAAGGAGATCGTGGCCTTTGTCCACGCCCTTCAAAACCGCCGGCCCTCCCCCATCAGCGGCGAGGCCGGCCGCGCCGCCCTGGCCCTGGCCCTGGAAATCAACGCGGCGATGAAAAAGGCGAAGGGGTAAAAAAGAAGGGCGAAAGGGGAAAAGGGAAAAAGGCGAAAAGGGGAAGAGCAAGGTTCGCTTCATTCCCTAAAGGTGACATCAGGTTAGAGGATAAAGGTGCAAGGAAAAATATGAAAAGCAATACTGGTGATGCTTCTAACCCTTTTCACCTTTTGCCCTTTTCGCCATTTTCCCCGGGGCGCCAGCCCCCTCGCATCCTCATCGTCGCCGGGGAGGCCTCCGGCGATGACCATGCGTCCCGGTTGGTGGCGGCTATCCGGGAGTTTGCCCCTCAAGCGGAGTTTTCAGGGATCGGCGGCGAGGAAATGGCGGCCCAAGGGGTCCGCATTCTGTGGGCGGCTGCGGATCTGGCGGTAGTGGGCCTCCTGGAAGTGGTGCATCACCTGCCGTCGATCTGGCGGGCGCTGCGGACTATCGGGCGGGCCTTGAAAACCCGGCGTCCCGATCTGGTCATCCTGGTGGATTTTCCCGACTTCAATTTTTGGGTGGCCCGCCTGGCCAAATACTACGCGGTGCCGGTGCTGTACTACATCAGTCCCCAGGTCTGGGCCTGGCGCACCTACCGGGTGCGCACCATTGCCCGCCTCACCGACCGCATGGTGGTGATCTTTCCCTTTGAAGCTGACTTCTACCGGCAGCGGGGGGTGGCCGTTTCGTACGTCGGCCATCCCTTCCGGGAAACCCTGCCGCCCCTGCCGAACCGGCGCACTTTCCTGGCCGAGCAGGGCCTGGACCCGGACCGCCTTACCATCGCTCTTCTTCCGGGCAGCCGGGGCAGCGAAATCGAGCGGCACCTGCCCATCATCCTTGAGGCCGCTCACCTCATTCAGCAAAGCATCCCCGAAACCCAGTTCCTCCTGCCCCTGGCTTCCACCGCGCCGACGGAGTTAGTGGAGAGGCTAGTGGAAGAGTTTGGGGGGCAGGAGCCGGGGCAGATGGATAGCCCTTCCCTCAAAATCATCCCCGGCCAGGCCTACCAGGCTATGGGCGCGGCGCACGTGGCGGTAGTGGCGTCGGGCACGGCCACGGTGGAGGCGGCCCTGGCCGCGGCGCCCACGGTCATTGTCTATCGGGTGGCGCCCCTAACCTTTGCGGTGGCCCGGCGGCTCATCAAAGTGGAGCACGTGGGCATGGCCAATCTCCTGGCCGGGGAGCGCCTGTTCCCGGAACTCGTCCAGGATGATTTTACCCCGGCGAATCTGGCCCGGGAGGTTCTTAACCTCATTGCGGACCCGGAGCGCCTGGCCGCGGTACGCCGGGGGTTGGCCCGGGTGATCAGCCGCCTGGGAGGGGCCGGGGCCTCCCGCCGCGCCGCGCAGGTGGCCAGGGAGTTAATGAGAAGCAGGGAAGGCAAGGGGTGATGGGATAGCTGCCGCCACAGTCTCGGCGAGATTATCGCGGACCAGGCGGACAGTTATCATAATGCGCTTGACAGGGAGAAATATTCTGGTAATCATATACAAGTTTAGCATGTCAGAATGAAAGCAGGGCCATAAGTCCTGGATCAAATCGGACGGGGATGCTAAGACCCCCATCGATTTTTTTTGCCTGACTGCTGGCGACCTGCTTTTTTGGCGGGAAATTTGTGGTAGGATTTTTTGGAGGTTTTTCAGCAATGAAGGAAACTGGCAGGGTTAAATGGTTTAACGATTCCAAGGGTTTTGGTTTTATCTCCCGGGAAAACGGTCCGGATGTGTTCGTGCATCACAGCGCCATCGTGGGCGACGGTTTCCGCTCCCTGGCCGAAGACCAGGAAGTGGAGTTTGAGGTAGTCCAGGGCCCCAAAGGGGCTCAGGCCCAGAGTGTGGTTAAGCTCTAGGCTTTAGAGCTAAAAAGCCTGACGGAAAGAACTCCGGTGGTCTCAGGACCATCGGAGTTCTGTCGTTTTGGGGACCGTTCGGCGCCCGCTTTAGCGGGTCAGCCAGTGCCGGTTGCGCACCGTCAGGCAGGCATACGGATAGATCCACTGGAGCAGGAAGAAGGCATAATACGCATAGATGACGCCATAGATGAACTCCAGGTCCCGCTCCAGCCAGAGGTAGTAGATCAGGTTGACCAGGGAGGCCAGGCCCAGCACGGCCAGGAGTTTGACCAGGATCAGCGGATAGACCGCTACCGAAGCCATCAGCAGCCCAAAGAAGAGGAGCGTCAAGGGGTACTCCAGTTGGGCCATAAAGAACTCCACAATGGGCAGCACCCGATATTTTCGGTAGCGGGTGAAGAGATACCCCAACTGGACGCAGGATTCCCGAACGTTGCCCCGCTCCCACCTGAGATACATCTTACAGACCCCCGCATAGGTCTCCGGCACCAGGGTGTAGACCAGGGCGGTCCGTTGATAATAGGTATAGTGGCCGCGGCGCAGGATAAAGTTGGTCAGGGCCCGGTCTTCGCTGTGGTGACAGGGCGCGCCCAAAAAAGTTTGCCGCCGCCAGGCCGTGAGGATCGGCAGGAGCGCGGTGCGCCGATAGGCCGATAGCGACCCCGGAGTGCAGACCACCGCCCGATACGCCGATTGCGAGGCCCGGAGATAATCCAGGTTGACGAAGCGCACTCCCTGCATCTTACCCATGAGGCTGCCGTGGCGGTTATGGACCTTGACGTTCCCCGCCACCGCCCCGATCCGGGCATCGTGCATCAGGGGAGCCACCAGATGGCGCAGGGCATCCGGGGCGATCAGGCTGTCGGAATCGATGGTGACGAAGATCTCCCCCCGGCCCTGCCGGAACCCGGCGTAGAGCGCCTCTTTTTTGCCGCGGTTGGCGGCAAAGCGCCGAAGCCGGACCAGGTGCGGGAAACGCCGCCGGGCGCGCTGGATATAAAGCCAGGTGTCATCCCGGGAGCCGTCGTCGATGCAGACTATTTCCAGCCGGTCCGCGGGGTAATCCGAGGCCGCCACTGCGGCGATGGCCTTCTCCACCATGGCTCCTTCGTTATAGGCGGGGATGATGACGGTAAGGCTGGGCAGAGGGCCGTCCGCCAGGGGATACGGCTTATATCTGGCCCAGAGAATGGTGCGCCCCCCCTGAAAGAGGAGCATCGCCAGGGCGTAGGCCGCGGCCAGGGCAGGCAGCAACGACGTATAAGTCCCGCGGCTCAGGAGTTCTCCATAAGCCTGAAAAGACCCGAACCGGCAGGCCAGCAGCAAGCAAACCAGGAGCAGGGCCGGCACCAGCACCTTGAGGCCCAGGTCCAACCAGGGGAATAAGGATAAGCCGGGGTGATGAGGCGAAACCACGGTCCGGCGCCGCGGCCGCCAGGACAGGCTCGTAGCAGCGTTGTGCATGAAACGGTTTGTTCCCTCTGGCCATCTTTATCAAAAAGTGCGTCCCTTGGCCAGCAAAAGCCGCCAGCCGGCGGGGACGAAGGTCGCCATTTTGCCGGGTGGCACAGCCTTTCCAGGCTGTGCGGAAATCCCGCACAGGCTAGAAAGCCTGTGCTACTGAACCAAAACCATTTAGAACCAGACTCTTACTTATGGGTAAGGCGTAGCCTGGTGGGAGGCGATTAAGGGATAGGGAGCAGCTCAGCAACACTTTTCCACCCCTTAACGCTCCCCCATCAAAGGAGAGGAAATTATCAAGCTACTATATAGACGACTAGCACCCTCGCTCCCGCTCCTGAAACAGAGCCGTCAGGGCCGCGCGGGTGTCCCGGGCGTAGGCGTCAGTCAAGGCGTGATCCCAGCCGTGCTGATGGAAAATCCCGCGCACCTGGCCGCGGTAGTTCAGCGGGTCCATCATCACTTCCCCCGCCCAGGGGCTGAGAAGTTCATGCAGGCGGGCCGGATTCATGGGCAGCAGGGGCGCGATAAACACCCAGGGGTTGAGGCCCGCCTGGCGCAGTTTCTTTAAGGTGGCCACCCGGGCGCCAATAGGTGGCGCCTGGGGCTCCAGCACCCGGCGGACCCGGTCGTCGTCCGTCGGGATGGACAGTCCGACGCTGATTTCGGGAAAGCCGGTGAGGAGGTCCAGGTCCCGGGTGACCAGGGGGGAACGGGTCAGGATACTGATGCCCCAACCGAATTCGGCCAGGATTTCGAGGCACTGCCGGGTCAGGCGGTATTTGAGCTCCGCCGGCTGATAGGGATCGCAGACGCTGGACAGGAAGGCCCGGCCCCGGTGCTTTTTGCGGGCCAGTTCGGCCCTGAGTAACAGTGCCGCATTGACCTTGACTTCGACGAAGCTGCCCCAGGGAGACCCGGCATGGTGCCGGGCATAGCGGCGCATAAAGACCGCATAGCAATACCGGCAACCGTGGCCGCAGCCCAGATAAGGATTAATAACGTACTCCACTCCCGGAATCCTGGATCGGGTCAGAAGGGTGCGAGCGGTAATTTCGGTGATGTCCATGAGGCCCCGCAGCCGCCCTCCCCGGGGCGGCCAAGACAACCCTGCGGATAGAGGGCGGCGAATCTGCTGCTCTGATTATATACCGGGACCGTTTCAAGGGCATCATCCCTAGACGCGCCGGTTTATTTATGCGTCTTCCCTGGGTGCAGGGTAAGAGAATCGGCCCGCAACCGAAGGTTCAAGGACCAGAAGCGGGAGGAACGTCGGTAGCATTATAGAATCTGATGGCATGAGCAGAATTACTCCAGCCGCTCCGAACCAAAAGCCGAAGAAGATTATTATGCCCCATCAAACACCATCCATTTAAACGTCTGGGAGGTGTTGATGGTGATGTTTCCCGCAGTGGGGTTATAGAAGTAGATTGTAATTGTATCTACTCCTGTCTTTATATTCTTCACCAGAATCCCGTTAGGAATTGTAGTAGTGCTGGCATTTATTGAGACTGCCATATTTGCAGCGGCGCCAGCGGCGGTGATATTAATAGATGCTGTCGCTCCGGCGTTAACGGTCAACGGGTTGGCTGAGAAATCATAGGTCGTGGAACCTTTAATAGCCGCAGAAAGATAATGCGTGGCTCCAATTCCCGTGTAGAGTCGGGATGGGCGCATATTTGGGTAATAGAGATCAGGGCCGTTAGCCAGACCGCTTCGCAAACCATACGAAGACCCCGCGCTCACCGTGGCGAGATTCGAGGTCAATACCGAGGTAGTGAGCACGATGGTGGTATCAGGAGCGCTGTACGTTGACGCGGAAACCGTGGAGGTGCGCCAGCCGTCCGTACCGCAATCGACCCAAACCTGCCGGCCGGCGGGATAGGTGGTATGAACATCTGCACCTTCCACTACCAGGGTGTTTGCGGCAGAATAAGCAGCCACGTTCCCATAAGAAGCTGGAGTAGCAACAGCCAAGTCAGCGATTTGGTTAGTGGTCATCAATCCCACTGAGCTAAGCGGGAAATCGCAGACCGCAGATGCAGAGCCTGTGCCCTGCCCATACATCATTGCTATAACCTGATTTGTACCCCCCTCCAGCCAGTTGTTTTCAAAAACATTATTATAGCCATCATAAAAGATGGCTCGAAAATCGCTGCCTCCGGTATTATCAGTTAGTACCGGATTATCAGGTATGTTGTAGCAGTTGTTTTGCACCCGGTTACCTATGCCGCCGATTTTAGTTCCGACCTTGTAACTCGTAAATTTGCAGCGCTGGACAATATTGTTATTGGCCCGGCGCACCAGGGCGCCGTTACCCTCCAGGAAGATACAACCATTTAAGGTTTTAATATTGTAGAAATTCAACCCATCAAAGAGGTTGTGGTACATATAATTGATAGCACCACTGTCCGGGTTAGTGTGGTACAGATGCACGCCGCCTTGAGTTTGGGCCGGATTGCCGTAGAAATTAATGTTTTGCAAACCGCACATGTTAAAATGGCGGTTGAAATACATCAGGTCCAGATCGTGAGCGTTGGCAGAGGCGTCTATATTAAAATTCTTAAAGGCGATCCAATACCCGGTACGGATCGTATTGTTATAAAAATCTTCAATCTGACCAAAGGCCGGAACTATCCCGGTGGGCACGAAGGTGGTCAGATCCTCAATGCCCTCGACCGTGACCCCGAACCGGCCGTAGACCGTGTTGGCCAGGGCATAAGATTTGCCCGGCACTTTAACCACGCCTTTAGCCGTGGCCAGGGAATCAATGGCGGCCTGAACCTTGGCACTATCATCCGTCGCCCCGTCCGCCGCCGGTCCCCACCAATCCACCCAGACCTCTTTGACAGCCCCCGGCCCGAAAACTACCTTTCCAGTCCCGGTGCAGGCGAAGGTTCGATATAGACCAGCTTCATAGCCGCCGTTGATGGCCAGAGTCACGCCATTGGCGATGGCCAGGATCGCCCCTCGTTCCGGCTTGAGGGTGATGCCGGACGGGATAGTGAAGTTCGCCTCGATGCTCCAGGTGCCCGGCGGTATCCGGAGCGTGGCCGCATTCGAACCAAGCGCCGTTATAGCGGCTTGGATCGTGGCTCCATAGAGAGGGTCACCCACCCAAGTCTCTTTGGCGAGCCGGGCGTCCAACCGGTTCAGAGCAGCATCAAACAAGTTCTTTTCAGCTGTTCCCCGGGCGCCCACGCTGGGCTTATAGACGAATTCGTTTGCAGTCCAGGTGCCTACCCACGCCGGAGTAGACCAGGACACGATCACCAGAACAACCAAGAGAGCACGAATCAAGCTTTTCATTGGGGCCTCCAATCCAAAGCAGTTAAGGTTTTTGAGCTCACCCCGGCTGGCCCGAAGGAGAGTTGGCCTCTTCCCTCTGGTCACCGATGGCTAGGCTCGTTCATTTTTTCTGAGGTTTTGTTGATCCGAGTCATATTCATAGAAAAATCAGCCGAATATCACCAGAACAGAAGGGAAGTTTGGCAAGGTGCGTGCTTATGGGATCAAAGTGTCGAGCCATTATGGTTATTCTTGTCCACGTTTTATTCAGAGTGGCTTGCCGGTCATGGGCCGGTATCGGACTCATAGCAGCCCCGTCGTTTTCCTTAAAATTACATAAACGCAAAATATCTTAAGGAAAATATACGAAAATGGTTAAATAAGGAGAGCGCAGTAGGCAAAAAAGTAATAAAAGTACATTATTAAACCTTACCAGTCGGGGTATGAAACTAATTAAATTAGTTAAATCATCTACATAAGAAATAACCGGTTTAGATGGCATACTCATTGCTTCTATACATAGTCAAAATTTAGGATAGGAGTTTGGCTATGCGCAAAATCGCGATTTACGGCAAAGGTGGCATCGGCAAGTCCACCACCACTCAAAATACTGTGGCGGGACTCGCCGAAATGGGACGGAAAGTTATGGTGGTCGGCTGCGATCCTAAAGCCGATTCCACCCGCCTGTTGCTGGGCGGCCTGGCCCAAAAGAGTGTCCTGGACACCCTGCGGGAAGAAGGCGAGGACGTGGACCTGGATGATCTTCGCCGTACCGGGTTCGCCGGGGTCGTGTGCGTGGAATCCGGTGGCCCGGAACCGGGCGTCGGCTGCGCCGGCCGGGGCATCATCACCTCCATCAACCTCTTAGAGCAGTTGGGGGCCTATGCTGACAGCGAAAAACTGGATTACGCCTTTTATGACGTCCTGGGGGACGTGGTCTGCGGCGGTTTCGCCATGCCCATCCGGGAGGGCAAGGCCAAAGAGATCTACATCGTGGTCTCCGGCGAAATGATGGCCATGTATGCGGCCAACAATATCTGTAAAGGTATCGTCAAGTTCGCCGAAGCCGGGGGCGTGCGCCTAGGGGGTGTCATCTGCAACAGCCGCAACGTGGATAACGAAAAGGAGATGATCGAGGCCTTTGCCGCTAAACTTGGCACCCAGATGATCCACTTCATCCCCCGGGACAACATGGTACAGAAGGCCGAGATCCACCGGAAGACGGTCATCGAATACGAGTCGGCGCACCCCCAGGCCGATGAATACCGAACCCTGGCCCGAAAAATCGAAGTCAATGAAATGCACATCATCCCCAAGCCTATGAGCACCGACGAACTGGAAAAGCTGCTCATCGATTACGGGCTGGCGGGGTAAGCAGCAAAGGCGGGAGGCGCGGCGCTTTCCCGCCCTGCGGAGAAGGCACATGAATCTGATGAGCGCGATACTGGTGAGTCTATGGGTGGCAGGGTGGACGGTTGCGGCAGTGCGGGCCGGTCTGAAGGCCCGGGCCGTTGCGACGGTTGACGCTGCTGCAGGTAAATAACGGCAAAATTATCCGAAGGAGCAACCTCATGATTATGATCAGATCGGTCGTGCGGCCGGAAAAAGTGGATGCGGTCCTGGCCGCCTTAATGGAAGCGGGGTTCCCCGCGGTCACCAAGATGAGCGTGGTGGGCCGGGGTAAGCAGCGGGGCATCAAGATCGGGGAGATCACCTATGACGAAATCCCCAAGGAACTGCTGCTCACGGTGGTGAAAGATGCGGACAAGGATTTTGTCATCAAGACCGTGGTCAAAGCGGCGCGTACCGGCGACAAAGGCGCGTTCGGCGATGGCAAGATCTTTGTCTCGCCGGTAGAAGAAGTCTACACCATCAGCTCCGGCATCAAAGAGAGCGGCGCCGGCGAGTTGGAAGAGGTCAAGATATGAAAGAGATCATGGCCATTGTGCGCATCAATATGATGAACAAGACCAAGAAGGCCCTGGCGGACGCGGGGATCTCCTCCATCACCGCCCGGGACGCGCTGGGCCGGGGCAAAGGCCTGGTAGACCTGACCCTGCTGGAAGGCGCGGAAAAAGGGTACGAAGAGGCCGTGGCGCAGTTAGGCCAGAGCTCGCGCCTGATCCCTAAGCGCATCTTCTTCATCGCGGTGCCCGACCGGCTGGTGTCAAAGACGGTGAAGACCATCATCGCGGTGAACCGCACCGGCAAATCCGGCGACGGCAAGATCTTCGTCATGCCCCTGATGGATTCCGTCCGGGTGCGCACCGGAGAGTCCGGCGACCAGGTCTTGGACGAAGTCTGATCATGTAGGGTGCGCACCGCGCACCGAAAAAACTGAAAAATGGATGTAGCCATCACAGAAATGGTGCGCAGTGCGCACCCTACATCTAAGACGCACAGAGAATCATACGGAGAAGGAATATGGCTACTTTAACACAAGAAGACCTGAATTCTTTGGTGCTGGATATCAATGCTGAGGAAGTCAAAAAAGAGTTGCTCAGCAAATATCCCACCAAAGTCGCCCGCAAGCGGGCCAAGCAGATCGTAGTCAATGAAGTAGACCCGGATAGCTGCGTACCGGAGATCGCCTCCAACGTCAGGACCATCCCCGGCATCATCTCCCAGCGTGGCTGCACCTACGCCGGCTGCAAAGGCGTAGTCTTAGGCCCTACTCGGGACATCGTTAACATCACTCACGGCCCCATCGGCTGCGGCTTCTATTCCTGGCTGACCCGCCGGAATCAGACCAAGCCCCCGACCCCGGAGGACCATAACTTCATGACCTATTGCTTTTCCACGGACATGCAGGAAGAGCAGATCGTCTTCGGCGGCGAGAAAAAACTGAAGCAGGCGGTGCAGGAGGCCTATGACCTCTTCAAGCCCAAGGCCATCGGTATCTTCTCCACCTGCCCCGTGGGCCTCATCGGCGACGACGTGCACGCGGTGGCCCGGGAGATGAAAGAAAAGTTTGGAGATTGCAACGTCTTCGGCTTCAGTTGCGAGGGCTACAAAGGGGTGAGTCAGTCTGCGGGCCATCACATCGCCAACAACGGCATTTTCAAACACGTGGTGGGCCTGGACGACACCGTCAAGGAAGGCAAGTTCAAGATCAACTTGCTGGGAGAATATAACATCGGCGGCGATGCTTTTGAGATCGAGCGCCTCTTCGAGGACTGCGGCTTTACGCTGATTTCCACCTTCAGCGGCAACTCCAGCTATGATTATTTTGCCAACTCCCACACCGCGGACCTGAATCTCATCATGTGCCACCGCTCCATCAACTATGTGGCCGAGATGATGGAAACGAAATTCGGCATCCCCTGGATCAAGATCAATTTTATCGGGGCCGAGGCCACAGCCAAGTCCCTGAGGAAGATCGCCAGTTATTTTGACGATCCTGAATTGACGGAACGGGTCGAGGCGGTCATCGCCCGGGAGATGCCCGCGGTGGAACAGGCGCGAGAGGAAATTAAACCCAAGTGCCTGGGCAAAAAAGCCATGCTCTTCGTGGGCGGCTCCCGGGCGCACCATTATCAGGAACTTTTCAAAGAAATCGGTATGGAGACCGTCGCCGCGGGCTATGAGTTTGCCCACCGGGATGACTACGAAGGCCGGCGGGTTTTGCCCGGCCTCAAGGTGGACGCGGACAGCCGCAACATTGAAGAACTGCACGTGGAACCGGACCCGGAACGCTACCGGCCCCGGCTGACCGAAGAGCAACTCACCCGCATGGAAAGGGTCGGCATCACCTTTAAGGAATACGAGGGCATGATGGCGGAGATGGATAATGGCGCCCTGGTCATTGACGATATCAGCCAGTTCGAAACCGAGCGGCTCATCGAACTCTACCGGCCGGACATCGTTTGCGGCGGGATTAAGGAAAAGTACATCATCCAAAAGTGCGGCGTGCCCATGAAGCAGCTCCACAGCTACGACTACAGCGGCCCGTATGCCGCCTTTAAAGGCGCCGTCAACTTCTATCGGGAGATCGACCGCATGGTCAACAGCAAGGTGTGGAAGTTCATGAAGGCGCCCTGGCAGGAAAATCCCGAACTGGCTGCCAAATATGCCTGGGAATGAGATAAGAAACGGCTGCGAGAATAAAAAAGGCCTAAATAAAATCCCCCTAAATCCCCCTTTTGCAAAGGGGGACTTGAAAACCTCCAGGCAGTTACCCCCCTATGAAAAAGGGGGGCAAGGGGGGATTTAGTTGGGCTGATCTATAGAGCGGCCAAACAAGAAACTGAGGATATCATCATGTTACTGAGACATACGCCAGATAAAATCACGGAACGCTCGGCCTTGACCATTAACCCGGCCAAGACCTGCCAGCCCATCGGGGCCATGTACGCGGCCTTGGGCATCCATAGCTGCCTGCCCCACAGCCACGGCTCCCAGGGATGCTACGCCTACCACCGCAGCACCCTGAGCCGGCACTACAAGGAGCCGGCGATCGCGGCGACCTCGGCCTTCACCGAAGGCGCCTCCGTGTTCGGGGGGCAGGCCAATCTGCTCCAGGCCATCAACAATATTTTCACGGTTTATGAGCCGGACGTCATTGCGGTCCACACCACCTGCCTGTCGGAGACCATCGGGGACGACATCCCCCAGATCATCGCCAAGGCCAGGGATGAGGGCAAGATCCCGCCGGGGAAATACGTCATTCATGCCAATACTCCCAGCTATGTGGGCTCCCATATCACCGGCTTTGCCAACATGGTCAAGGGCATGGTGGACTACTTCGCCCAGGCCAACGGCCATCGGGAAAACCGGATCAATATTATCCCCGGCTACGTGGAACCGTGCGACATGGAAGAGATTAAGCGCCTGGCCGGAGAACTGGGGGTAGACATCATCATGTTCCCCGACACCTCCAAGGTGATGAACGGTCCCCAGACCGGCAAGTATCATATGTTTCCCGCCGGGGGCGTCACGATTCCGGAGTTGATCGAGGCCGGCAGCAGTATGGGGACAGTGGCCTTAGGCCCCCTGGCCTCCGGGCTGGCGGCCAGGGCCTTGGACACCAAGTGCAAGGTGCCCTGCGAGATTCTGAACCTGCCCATCGGGCTGACGGCCACTGATACCTTCATCGACACGTTAAGGAGGATCGCCGGGGTCACGGTTCCCGACTCTATCAATATCGAACGGGGCCAGCTCCTGGACGTCATCACCGACATGCAGCAGTACTTCTTTGGCCGCAAAGTGGCCCTGGCCGGGGACCCGGATCAACTGATCTCCCTGACCCAGTTCCTGGTGGACATCGACATGTGGCCCATTCATATCGTCACCGGTACCCCGGGGAAGAAGTTTGAAGCCAAGATCAAGGAGATTACCAAGGACGTGCCGCACCCGGTGAACGTCAAGGCTGCCGGAGACCTGTTCCTGCTGCACCAGTGGATCAGAAACGCCCCGGTGGACCTGCTGATGGGCAACACCTATATGAAATACATCGCCCGGGATGAAGACATTCCCCTGGTGCGGTTCGGCTTCCCCATTCTGGACCGGGTCGGCCACAGCTACTTCCCCACCGTGGGCTACCGGGGCGGCTTGCGCCTCCTGGAAAAGATCCTGGACGCCCTGCTGGACCGCCAGGACCGGGATGCCCCGGAGGAAGGCTTTGAACTGGTGATGTAGGGGCGGACCTGCGTGTCCGCCCAGGGCCGACACACAGGTCGGCCCCTACGAGAAGGCGACGCAGGTTTTCTGTAAGGGCCTGCGGCTACCAAGAAAGGACGATTATCATGGAAAAACCTGAACATCATATCTTCGTGTGTATGAGTTTCCGGGGCCTGGAGCCCAAGGGCAAGTGCATCAAGAAAAACGCCCCCGAGCTGCTGGGTTACCTGGAATCGGAACTGGCCGACCGGGGCCTCGACTCCGTCATGGTCTCCACCACCGGCTGCTTGAAGCTGTGCGATCACGGCCCGGTGGTGGTGGTTTACCCCGAAGGCTACTGGTACCAGAATGTGGAAGGCGAAGAGGCCATCGACGCCATCCTGGACGCCCTGGAAAACGGCGGCCCGGCTAAGGAGTATCTGGCGGCGGGTTAATTCCAAAGGGGCGACCCGGTGGGCCGCCCCCGGGCGGATTTCAGAACCAATCCCCTCTTCCTGAAAGGCAGAGGGCCAATATGAGGATAAAAACCATGAGCGAACCCGTTTTCAGCGAACGCGCCGGCCAGATCCACCGCAAGGGGGAGGCCCCTTTTGCCATGGAGTGCAATAAAGACTCCCTGGCCGGGGCGGTGAGCCAGCGCGCCTGCGTCTTCTGCGGCTCCCGGGTGGTGCTCTATCCCATCGCCGACGCGCTGCACCTGGTGCACGGCCCCATCGGCTGCGCCGCCTACACCTGGGATATCCGGGGCGCCCTGTCGTCGGGGCCGGAGCTGCACCGCTTGAGCTTTTCCACCGACCTCCAGGAAATGGACGTGATCTTCGGGGCCGAGACCAAGCTCTACCGGGCCCTGACCGAACTTATCGATCGGCACCACCCCAAGGCCGCGTTCGTCTATTCCACCTGCATCGTGGGGATTATCGGCGACGACCTGGAGGCCGTGTGCCGGAAGGTGAGCGACGAGAAAGGCATTCCGGTCCTGCCGGTGCAGTCCGAAGGCTTCAAGGGCAACAAACGGGCCGGTTATAACGCCGCCTGCCAGGCTATGTTCCGGCTGGTGGGTACCGGCGACACCAGCGGCATCAGTAAGAAGAGCCTCAATATCCTGGGCGACTTCAATCTGGCCGGGGAGATCTGGATTATCCGGGACTACTTCAAGCGCATGGGTATCGAGGTGGTGGCCAACATCACCGGGGACGGCCGGGTGGACGATATCCGCCGGGCCCACGGCGCCGCCTTGAACGTGGTGCAGTGCTCCGGGGCCACCATGGACCTGGCGAAGATGATGGAAGAAAAGTATGGCACCGCGCACCTGCGGGTCTCCTATTTCGGAGTGGAGGACATGGCCGAGTCCCTCTACGCCGTGGCCCGGTTTTTCAATGACCCCGAGATGATGGAGCGCACCCGGGAATTGGTCCGGGAGGAGTTGTCCGTCCTCTACCCCAGGCTAAGAGAATTTCAGCAGGCCCTGGCGGGCAAGAAGGCCGCCATCTATGTGGGCGGAGCCTTTAAGGCCTTCTCCCTGGTCAAGGCCTTCCGCCTCCTGGGCATGCAGGTGGTCCTGGTGGGCTCCCAGACCGGCACCCAGGAAGACTACCAGGAATTGCATGACATCACCGACGACGGCACCATCATCGTCGATGACTCCAACCCCCTGGAATTGTCCAGCTTTCTCAAGGAGCAGGATGTGGATATCTTCGTGGGCGGGGTCAAAGAACGCCCCATCGCCTTCAAACTGGGGGTGGGTTTTTGCGACCACAACCACGAACGCAAGGAAGCTCTGGAAGGCTTCGTGGGCATGCTCAATTTTGCCCAGGAAGTCTATAACACCGTGATGAGCCCGGTGTGGCGGTTTGTGCCTCGCAAAAGCGAGGCCGGGGCCAAAGGGTAAAAAGGACAAGGGCCATGAAAAATCATGAATCTCCATATATCTCGACTACCAACGCCTGCAAGCTGTGCAAGCCTTTAGGGGCCTGCCTGGCCTTCCGGGGGATTGAAGGCGCAGTGCCTTTTCTCCATGGCTCGCAGGGGTGCGCCACCTATATGCGGCGCTATGTCATCAGCCATTTTCGTGAACCCATGGACATCGCCTCTTCGTCTCTGGGGGAGAAGCACGCGGTCTATGGCGGCGGCCCCAATCTCAAGCAGGGCCTTAAAAACGTCATGACCAAGTACGGCGCCGGCCTCATCGGGGTGGCTTCCACCTGTCTCACCGAGACCATCGGCGACGACCTGCCCGGCATAGTGCGGGAATTTCGCCGGGAGTTGGAGGAGCCGGGCGCGCCGGAGATCGTCACCGTCTCCACCCCCAGCTACAGCGGCACCCACATGGAGGGCTTCCATGCCGCGGTCAAAGCAGTGGTGGCAAAACTGGCCCAGGGCGGCGAGACCTCAGAGGCCATCAATCTCCTGCCGGGCTTTATCTCGCCCGCGGATATCCGCTACCTGAAAGAAATCCTGGCGGATTTCGGGCTACCCGGGATTATCCTGCCGGATATCTCCGAGACCCTGGATGGGCCGGCCCAACTGGATTATGACAAGATCCCCGCCGGCGGCACGCCTCTAAACGCCATCAAGGCCATGGGGTCTTCCCGGGCCACCCTGGAGTTCGGGCGCACCCTGTTCGCTGAGGAGACCGCCGGGCGCCTCCTGGAGGCGCGCTTTGGGGTGCCCTGCCGCCCCTTGGGCCTGCCCATCGGCCTCAGGGAGACGGACGAGTTTTTCCACGTGCTCAAGGAAGTGGCCGGGCGGCCTATCCCTGAAAAGCACGCCCAGGAGCGGGGCCGCCTCATTGACGCCTATGTGGACGGCCATAAGTATATCTTCAACAAGCGGGCCGTGGTCTATGGCGAAGAGGACCTGGTGGTGGGGTTGGTCTCCTTCCTGGCCGAAATCGGCGTCAACCCGGTGCTGGTGGCTTCGGGCGGCCGCAGCGGCCGTCTGGCCCAAGCGGTGGCCGACGTCATCGGGGATCTCCTGCCGGAGCCGCCGCTCGTGCGGGAAGGTATGGACTTCTACGAGATCGCCGCGGAGGCCGAGGCCCTGAAGCCTGATCTGCTCGTCGGCCATAGCAAGGGCTATCATCTGGCCAAGCATTGGCAGGCGCCCCTGGTGCGGGTGGGTTTCCCCATCCATGACCGTTTCGGCGGCCCCCGGACGCTGCACCTGGGTTACCGGGGCGCTCAAAACCTCCTGGACCGCATCGTCAACGCCATGATCGAACGTAAGCAGGAGACCAGTCCGGTGGGCTACGGCTATATTTGAGAAGTCACCATAACGTTTCGAGAGGGCAGGGGGGTGATAGTCCCGCCCCGATCTCGAAGCTCTTAATACAGGAATTACGGTCATGTTAAATACCGATCGACATCCATGTTTCAATGTGGCGGTGAAGGGCGACTGCGGCCGGGTGCATCTGCCGGTGGCGCCCAAGTGCAACATCATGTGCAACTACTGCAATCGGAAATACGATTGCGTCAACGAAAGCCGCCCCGGGGTCACCAGTGCGGTGCTCAAGCCCAAGCAGGCTATTGCCTACCTGGCTAAAGTCTTGGAGAAGGAGCCCCGCATCACCGTGGCGGGCATCGCCGGCCCGGGCGACCCGTTTGCCAATGCCGCCGAGACCTTGGAAACGGTGCGCCTGATCCGGGCACAGTTTCCGGATCTGTTGCTCTGCCTGGCCACCAACGGCCTGGGGCTGCCGCCGTATCTGGATGAACTGGCCGCGCTTCAAGTCTCCCATGTCACCCTGACGGTGAACGCGGTGGACCCGGAGATCGGCGCCAAGATTTATAGCTGGGTGCGGGACGGCAAGGTGATCTATCGGGGGGTGGCGGCCGCGGAAGTACTGCTCAAGCGGCAACTGGAGTCCATCCGGGGCTTGAAGGCCCGGGGGATCACGGTTAAGGTGAACACCATTATCATTCCCGGGATTAACGACCACCACGTCCAGGCGGTGGCCGCAAAGATGGCGGAGTTAGGGGTGGATATCCTCAACTGCATGCCCATGTATCCCAATGCCGAGACCCCCTTCGGGGATGTCCCGGAACCGCTCCCGGAGCAGATGACAGCAATCCGCCGGGAAGCGGAGAAGCTTATACCCCAGATGCACCACTGCACCCGGTGCCGGGCCGACGCGGTGGGGTTGCTCGAAGACGACCGCACCGACGACTTCCGGGGCTGCCTGTCGGCGTGCGCTCACGCGGTCCCGGCCCCGGTGGATCGCCCCTACGTGGCCGTAGCTACCCAGGAGGGGGTGCTGGTTAACCTGCACCTGGGTGAGGCCCCGGGGTTTCAGATCTGGGGACCGAAAGACGGCGGCTTTGAGAGACTCGAGGCGCGGCCTGCGCCCCCGCCCGGCGGCGGCGCCGATCGCTGGTGGGCCCTGGCGGAAACCCTGAAAGACTGCCGCGCCGCCCTGGTCAGCGGCATCGGCGACACCCCCCAGGCCATCCTGAGCGAGGCCGGGGTGGAACCGGTGGTGATGCACGGCTTCATCGAGATGGCCCTGACGGCCATTTATGGCGACGGCGATCTGAGCGCGCTCAAAGGCCGGAGGTCGGGCGTCGCCGGAGGCTGCTGCAATAAGAAGTCCGGAGAGGGCTGCATGTAATCAGCCGCGGTAGGGGCGGGGTTCCCCCGCCCTGAGCGCTAATCTCACCGCGGACGTGACTATTTCTCCTCCCCGAATTTCACAAGAATAGTTGCTCGTGAATTAAAGATAATTTATAATTAAACAATTGAATGGCCTCGTGCCAGGGCACGTCTCAGACCGGGGGGCAATCGACGGATCCTCCCGGAAATTTTTTGTAAGGACGGGAACTATGGTCGTTGGAGAAAGAAAACCCCTCTCCGAAATCAAGGAGATGGTGCGTCCATATGGCAAGATTCTTATCGCCGGGTGCGATACCTGCACCGCGGAATGTTTGAGCGGCGGGCGCAAGCAGGTGGCGGAGCTGGCCGCCGCCCTGGACATGGCCTTTCGCCTGGAAGGCAAAGAGATGGAAATCCTCGAAGTGAGCGTCGATCGCCAGTGCATCCATGACTTCCTCCTGGACGTCATCGATAAGGCCGAAGGCGCGGACGCTGTGGTCTCCATTGCCTGCGGCGCCGGCATCCAGAGCCTGGCGGAACGCCTGCCCGGCAAAGCAGTGTTCCCGGGCCTCAACACCATGTTCATCGGCGAGACCTCGGGCGCCGGCGTCTGGCAGGAGCGCTGCCAGGGCTGCGGCAACTGCGTCCTGGGCATGACCGGCGGCCTCTGCCCCGTAACCCGCTGCGCCAAGGGCCTACTCAACGGCCCCTGCGGCGGCTCCCAGGGCGGCAAATGCGAAGTCTCGGCCACCTTGAAGTGCGACGTGCCCTGCGTCTGGGCCCTGATTTATGAGCGCTTGAGCCAGTTGGGCGAACTCGACCGCCTTACGGCCTACTGCGGCCCCAAGGACTGGCGTCCCGCCGGGGCCAGCGGCCCTCGGCAGTTGGTGCGCCCGGACCATTAACCCTCATTCAGCACGCCCATTGACGTTCAGCCAAAGGCCGGTATCCTACCGGCCTTTTTTAGTGTGCCGGGCAAGAACCCGGCAGCGGCGGAGGGTGACTCGGCCAGGGGGTCAATTACCGGAACCGCCGGCAGGAGGAAAACTTACAGGTCGCCGAGATTTTGGTATATTTTATGTAAGGTGGCTTTTAACGAATCGATCTCCGGCCCGGTCAGATTAGCAGTAACTTTTTGCCGCAGGCTTTGGGCCAGGGGAGAGAGGCGTTCGTAGAGTTGCCTCCCGTCTTTGGTGAGGTAGATGCAATATTTGCGGCGGTCCTGGGGATCGGGCTGGCGAAAGATCAGATGCTTTTTCTCCAGGGCGTCGAGCATCCGGGTGATGTTGGGCTTATCCTTGGCGGCCTTTTCGGCGATCTCCCGCTGCGACAGGCCGTCTTCCTCCCAGAGATGCCGAAGGATGGCCCACTGCTCAGCGGTGATCTCGTAGCCGTGCTCTTTAAAGCAGCGCTGCAGAGCTCCCTTGAGGGCCAGCGCGGTCCGGTAGATGATGAACCCCAGAGAATCTTTGGTGAGATAGGAATCGCTCATAGAATTAGTTATAATGATAACTACTAAATATATAACGAATTGTCAAAAAAAATCTTTTCCCGGACCGGCAGGGGCTCGCGTGGTTTCTGTTGCTGGCGATAGGACTTGGCCGGATCGCCGATTTTCTCCTTTCTTTTTTTAGGGAAGGCTGATTTTTTAGCGCCGGATTGTCCGTTAAAATTGGTTAATGTATTAACGGTCAATTTGCTAACCTTGACATGGCGGTTGATGCAATTGATAATGACGGGAATTTGGCAGGATTCTCCGGCCGCCCTCGCCTCTCGCCCCGAATCTTCTCTGGTGGAGGCGGTGGGCGGAAGATTACCTTTTTATACCAAAGGATACCGGACCTAAACAGATGAAGTTTCCTGATAAACGCAGCCTGGTTATCGGCCTCGTGGCGGTGGGCGCGGTGCTGTTGCTCACGGGGTACCTGCTTCGGGGCGGCAGCAATACGACGGCTTTCCGCACAGTCCCGGTCAAGAAAGGCGATCTGATGGCGACCATCAGCGCCACCGGCACGGTGGAGCCGGAAGAAGTCATCGATATCGGAGCCCAGGTCGCGGGCAAGATCGTGACCTTCGGCAAGGATAAGAACGGCAAACCGGTGGACTATGGCTCGGTGATCGAGGCCGGCACGGTGCTGGCCCGGATTGACGATGCGCTCTATAGCGCCGACGTCGAGGTGGCCAAGGCCCAACTGGCTCAGAATCAGGCCGCGGTGCTCAACGTCGAAGCGAACCTGAAACAGCTTAAGGCTAAACTCTTCCAGACCGAGAGGGATTGGGGGCGGGCCAAGAAGCTGGGGCCCTCCGATGCCCTTTCTCAAGCCGACTATGACGCGGCCCAATCAGCCTATGAGATGGCCAAGGCGAACGTGGAGGTAGGCAAGGCCGCCATTGTCCAGGCGAAAAAGGCCGTCGATCAGTCTCAGGCCACCCTGCGCCGGGCCAAACAGAACCTGGCTTACTGCACCATCCAATCGCCGGTCAAAGGGGTCATTGTGGACCGGCGGGTCAACATCGGCCAGACCGTGGTCGCCAGCCTCAGCGCCCCCAGCCTCTTTTTGATCGCCAAGGACCTGAATCGCATCCAGGTTTGGGTCTCGGTGAACGAAGCGGATATCGGCCGCATCCATCCGGGCCAACCGGTCACCTTTACCGTAGATGCCCACCCCGGCGAGGTCTTTCAAGGGGAAGTCGGCAAGGTGCGGCTCAACGCCACCATGACCCAGAACGTGGTCACCTACACCGTGGAGGTTAACACCGACAATTCCAACGGCAAGCTGTTGCCGTACCTGACGGCCAACGTCAAATTTATCGTGGGCGAACGCCGCAATGTCCTCATCGTGCCCAATACTGCGCTCCGGTGGGCGCCGCAGCCGGAACAGGTGGTAGCCGAGTTCCGGGAGACCGGCAAAAAAGGCAAGAAAGGCGGGAAGCCATCTCCTGAGGGCGTCAAAGCCGCGCCGCCCCTCAAGACCGTTTGGGTTCCCCAGGGGTCTCTGGTGCGCCCGGTTAAAGTTACCGCCGGGTTAAGCGATGGGACCATGACCGAAGTGGAAAGCGCCCAGTTAAAGGAAGGGACTCCAGTCATCGTGGGCGAAGTACAGAAACAGGCCAGCGGCGGCGAAGGCTCACCCGGCGGTAGCCCCTTTACGCCGCAGTTCTTCCGGAAGTCTGCCAACAGCAAGTAGCGCCCTGTCCCAACTCGGATCGCGAGAACCCCATGGAATTTATCGAACTGCGGGATATCTATAAAACCTATAATTTGGGCGAGATCGACGTGCCGGTATTGAAAGGCGTCTCGATCAAGATTGCCCAGGGCGAATTTGTGGCGCTCATGGGCACGTCGGGGTCAGGAAAGACCACGCTCATGAATATCCTGGGCTGCCTTGACCGTCCGACCTCCGGAGAATACTGGCTGGACGGCCAGGATGTGGTCTCCCTGTCGGCCGATGAGTGGGCCCAGCTGCGCAACCGGAATATCGGCTTCGTCTTTCAAAATTTCAATCTCCTGCCACGGACCAGCGCTCTGGAAAATGTGACCATGCCCCTGTCGTACACCGCGGAGCACCTTTCCGACCGGGAGGCGCGGCAGCGGGCCGAAACCTTGCTCCACCGGGTTGGCCTGAAGGGGCGTCTGGATCATGAACCCTCCCAACTCTCCGGCGGCCAGCAGCAGCGGGTCGCCATCGCCCGGGCCCTGATCAACTATCCGCCCCTGTTGTTCGCCGATGAACCCACCGGCAACCTCGACTCCCGCACCAGTGAGGAAGTCCTCGAACTCTTTAAAGAACTGAACGAGAAAGAAGGCGTTACCATCATTCTGGTCACCCATGACGCCAACGTGGCCCGGGCGGCCAAGCGTATTATCAAGATCAGCGACGGCGTAATCGAAGCTGCAGAACCTTTTCTTCCCACGGTGGAACCCGAAAGCCCTGCTCCCGCTCCTGACACTAAACCTGCCGGCCTGCGTTCGGGCTGGGCCTGGCTGCGGTTCGAGTGGATGGTGCGCACCGCGCTCAATGGCCTGCGGCGTAATATCCTCAGGGCGGCCCTCACCACTCTGGGCATTATCATCGGGGTCGCCGCGGTGATCGCCATGATGGAGATCGGCAGCGGCTCGGCCAACGCCATCCAGCAGACCATCGCCAGCATGGGGGCCAATAATATGCTGATCTTGCCCGGCACGGCCTCCAGCGGCGGGATCAGCTTCGGCGCCGGCAGCGTTATGAGCCTTACCCCCCAAGACGGCGAGGCCATTATGGCCGAATGTCCCGCGGTGAGGGGCGTGGCGCCCATTGTCCGGGCCCGGACCCAGGTCATCTACGGCAACCGCAACTGGGTGCCCGCCTTTATCTATGGTACCACCCCTGCGTTCCTCGATGTTCGGGAATGGCCGCTGGCCGAAGGCGACCCCTTTACGGTTCGAGATGTCCGCAACGCCAGCAAGGTCTGTCTCCTGGGGCAGACCTTGGTGAGAGAGCTGTTTCAGGGTGAGTCGCCCATCGGCAAAGAAGTGCGGATTCAGAACGTCACCTTCCGGGTGGTCGGGGTCCTGAGCACCAAAGGCGCCAACATGATGGGGATGGACCAGGACGATGTCCTGGTGGCCCCCTGGACGACGATTAAGTTCCGGGTGGTCGGTTCTTCCGCCAGCACCGCCAACCAGAGTTCCTCCGCCTCTTCTTCCACGTCAGATACCAGCACCGCGGTAAACTCGCTCAACCAGATTTACCCCAGTGCCAAAAATAGCTTGTATCCGGCGCAATCTGCGACCCAGGCAGCGGACACTCCGCAGCCGGTGCGGTTTATCAATGTGGACCAACTCCTGGCCGCGGGCCGGTCCAGCGGAGAAATCCCGGCCGCCATCAAGCAAATCACCGAGTTGTTGCGGGAGCGCCACCGGATTGGCCCCGGGGAGTCGGATGACTTCAATATCCGGAATATGACCGAAATGACCAAGGCGCTGTCTTCCACCAGCACCATGATGACCAAACTGCTGCTGGCGGTGGCCCTGATCTCGCTCTTGGTCGGCGGCGTCGGGATCATGAATATCATGCTGGTGTCGGTGACCGAGCGCACCCGGGAGATCGGTTTGCGCATGGCCGTAGGGGCCTGGGCCCGAGACATTCTCCAGCAATTTCTGGCTGAATCGGTGATTCTGTGCTTCTGCGGCGGGGCCGCAGGCATCCTCGCGGGCCGGGGGATTTCCATCCTGGTCAGGGTCTTGCTGCACTGGCCGACAGAATTATCTCTGAGCGCCATCGTTGCCGCCTTCGTGGTCTCGGTCACCGTGGGCATCGTTTTCGGCTTCTATCCGGCCTGGAAGGCCTCGCGGCTTGATCCAATCATTGCCCTTAGATATGAGTAGAGGCAATGGCGGGTGACGCTAAGGACGCGAAAAAGAATCGCACCCAGCCTAGAAAGGCTGTGCCGCCAAAGAAAGTGATGATACTTATGCCTATGAAGGCTTACGCCAGGCCAAAACTCAGGAAGCTTCTGCTCAGCTTAACGGCTTTTGGCCTGATAATAATGTCCGGCTGCGCGGTGGGCCCCGATTACCAGCGGCCGGAGACTGAGGTGCCGCAAACCTGGGATGGCCAAAAGGCCGTGACCGCGGAGCAGTCCAGCAAAACCACGACCGCGCCGGTGCAACTGGTGGAATGGTGGGAGGCCTTTAAGGATCCGACCCTGTCCTCCCTGGTGGAAATGGCGGCGCGCTCTAACCTGGACGTGCGCCTGGCCGAGGCGCGCATCCGCCAGTCCCGGGCGGCCCTGGGAGTGGCGGGGGCGCCGCTGTGGCCCGGCCTGAGTTCCTCGCTGATTTATGAGCGGAGCAGCAGCTCCAGCGCCGTCGTAACTTCGGGCGGTCCCGCGCTGGCTACCGCCGGGGGGCTCCGGGAATTATTTCAGGTGGGCCTGGACGCCAGTTGGGAAGTGGATATCTTCGGCGGCACCCGCCGGAACATTGAAGCCGCCGGGGCTGATCTAAAGGCCGCAGTGGAGGATCGCCGGGACGTGTTGATCACCCTGGTGGGCGACGTCGGCAACAACTACATCAGCCTGAGGGGATTTCAGAAACAACTGGACATTGCCCGGCAAAACCTGGACGCACAGCGCCACACTGCCGAAATTACCAGGAAGCGCTTTGAAGCCGGTTTTGTGGGCGCCCTGGACGTGGCCAACGCCGACGCCCAGGTGGCCACTACTCAAGCCCAAATACCGCTCCTGGAGTCCTCGGCCCGGGCGTCTATTTACAGTTTGGGGGTGCTCCTGGGCCGGGAGCCCGCGGCGTTGGCCCAGGATTTGGCCAAAGCGGCTCCCATTCCTCCCAATCCTTTGGAGATTCCCGTGGGTCTGCCTTCGGAACTGGTGCGGCGCCGTCCGGACATCCGGCGGGCCGAAGCCCAGATCCATGCCGCCACGGCCCGCATCGGCGTGGCCACCGCCGACTTGTTTCCCAAGTTCTCCCTCACCGGCAGCTTCGGCTTTTCCAGCAATGATCTGACCAAGCTGGGGAATTTGAGCAACAGCAAGTTCTGGTCCTTCGGCCCCACGGTTACCTGGCCGATTTTCGCCGGCGGCCGCATCATGTATAATATCAAAGTCCAGGATGCCCTCCAGGAGCAGGCCCTGCTGACGTACCAAAAGACGGTGCTCACCGCCTTGAAAGACGTAGAAACCGCGCTGGTGGCCTACGCCAAGGAACAGGAACACCGCAAGTCCCTCGCTACTGCGGTCGCCAATAACCGCAAGGCCGTGGACCTGGCTATGAAGTTGTACGTCGCCGGCAAGACGGACTTTCTGAACGTCCTCACTGCCCAGCGTTCCCTTTATACGAACGAAGATGCCCTGGTCCAGAGCGTCCGCACCCTGGATACCAACCTGATCGCCCTCTACAAGGCTTTAGGGGGAGGCTGGGAAAAGCAGCCGCCGCCTGGGCCGCCACTGGCGGCCGCCCCCGCTGGGAAATAGGGGTTACCGTGGGGTTCCCAAGTTCAACTTGGGAACCGGGAGATCTCTGGTTTTCTCCAGCCTTCCGGTTTCCGGCCAGGCCAGTCATGCCGCCTGACGCACTAATGCTACCCCCGAGGGGTAAGCTTCCGGGTTTCCTCAGGAAGATGATTCATTCTTTCGTTGCAAAAGATTCCTTTGCCGTTATATAAACAAAATAATAGCTAGCTAAAAGGAGCTAGGGTTATTACATGGAAAATGCCACCAAGGAATCGCTGAAGCCCCGGAAAGCTCTGCCCGCACTCTTGACCCAAGCCAACCTGAACGTGGAGTCCTGTTTCCAGTGCCGGAAATGTTCCGGCGGCTGCGCCCTGACCTTCGCCATGGATCTGCTGCCGCATCACGTTATCCGGCTGGCGCTGTTGGGCCAGGAGGAACGCGTCTTCGATTGCCAGACCATCTGGGTCTGTGCCGGGTGCCAGACCTGCAGCACTCGCTGCCCCAACGGCATTGACATTGCCGGCACCATGGACTGGCTCAAAGAGGAGGCAGTTAAGCGGGGCCGAGCCATCCCCGGCGCAGAGGTGGCGGCCTTCCACCGGTATTTCCTGGAAGGCATCCGGGACGCCGGCGGCCGTCTGCCGGAGGCCCAACTTCTCAGGCGCTTTACGATGTATCGGATGAGGCGCCAGGGGAGCCTGGCCGAATTGAAACAAAACCTGGCTTTAGGTTGGAAGCTCTGGAAGCGGGGACGGGTGCGTCTGATCGGCCCGTCGGCTTTGCGAGGCAAAGCCGAAATCAACAATATTTATCAAAAGGCCAATTTTTAGCTTATGAAGGTAACCTACTACCCCGGTTGCTCGTTGGAAGGTACCGCGATGGACTATGCCGCGTCCATCGCCGGCATTGCTCCCCTCCTGGACGTGGAGTTGGTGGAACTCTTCGATTGGAACTGCTGCGGCGCCAGCTCGGCCCACAGCCTCAACCACCAGCTCTCCCTGGCGCTGCCGGCCCGTAATCTCGGGTTGGCCGCCAAGGCCGGGCGGGATGTGGTGGCTCCCTGCGCCCTGTGCTTCAACCGGCTCAAGACCGCGGAGCAGGCTTTGCAGGGCCCCGAAGGGGAGAAGCTGGGTGTGGCCTATGAGGGCGGCATCAAAATCTGGGATTTATTGGATTTTTTTACTCAGGGTCCCTTCCTGGAAGCTCTGGCCGCCAAGGTGGTGGCGCCGCTCCTGAACCTTTATGCCGTCCCCTATTACGGCTGCCTGGTGGCCCGTCCCCCCGCGGTGACCGGCAAAACGGATTATGAAAACCCCCAGAATATGGAACGGTTGCTGGAAGTCTTGGGCGCCACGCCCCTCGACTGGTCTTTCAAGACCGACTGTTGCGGGGCGGGACTGGCCGTGGCCCGGCCGGATATCATCGATACCCTGGTCCAGCGCCTGTATGAGCGGGCCCTGGCCGCGGGGGCTGAATGTCTCGTGGTCTCCTGCCAGATGTGCCAGGCCAACCTCGATATGTCCCAGGAGCGGATCTCCCAAAAGTTCGGCAAGGACTACTACCTGCCGGTCTTTTATTTTACCGAGTTGATCGGCCTGGCCGTGGGCCATCCCCAAGCTCCCAGGTGGCTGGCGCAGCACCTGGTGGACCCCATGCCGTTATTGAAGATGAAAGGCTTAGCGTAACCGAGGTTAGATGCATGACAGCAAAGCAATCCAAGCAATCGGCTGAGAAAATCGGCGCAGTCGCGGTAGTGGGAGGGGGCATCGCGGGCCTTCAGGCCGCCCTGGATCTGGCGGAAAGCGGGTTTTATGTCTATCTGGTGGAGAAAAAACCCGCCATCGGCGGCGTCATGCCCCAGTTGGACAAGACCTTTCCCACCAATGACTGTTCCATGTGTACCCTGGCCCCGAAGCTCGTGGAAGTCGGCCGGCATTTAAATATAGAAATTCTGGCCCCGGCGGAGGTGACCGGCATTTCGGGGAAAGCCGGCAACTTTTCCGTCGAGGTCGTCCAAAAAGCCCGCTATATCGATGAGAGCAAGTGCATCGCCTGCGGCATTTGCGCCGAAAAATGCCCCAAGAAGGTCCCCAATGAATTCAACGAGGGCCTCAATAACCGCAAGGCGGCTTATGTCCTCTATCCCCAGGCGGTGCCCTTAAAATATGCCATCGACCGGGACCATTGCATCTATTTCAAAAACGGCAAATGCAAGGCCTGCGAGAAGTTCTGTCCTGCCCAGGCGGTGGACTTTAGCCAAACAGACCACGTCATTCATCTCGACGTGGGCTCGGTGATCCTGTCTCCCGGGTTCCAGGTCTTCGACGCCCGCTTGAAGCCGGAGTACGGCTACGGCCGTTATCCCAACGTGGTCACCTCCCTGGAGTACGAACGGATACTGTCGGCCACCGGGCCTACCGAGGCGCATATCAAGCGGCCCTCGGACGGCGCCGAGCCCGAAAAGATCGCCTGGATTCAGTGCGTGGGGTCCCGGGATGCCGCCAATGGCCGGCCGTATTGCTCTTCGGTGTGCTGCATGTATGCCACCAAGCAGGCCATTATTTCCCAGGAGCATGACGCCAAAATCAAACCCACCATTTTTTTCATCGATTTAAGGGCCCACGGCAAGGGCTTCGAGACTTATTATCAGGAGGCCAAGAAGCATCATAATATCCGCTACCTGCGCGCCATGGTCTCCCGGGTGACCCAGAATCCCCGCACCAAAAATCTGGAATTGAGCTACGTCGATGAAATCAACGGTATCCAGACGGAAGAATTTGATCTGGTAGTGCTATCCGTAGGCATGCGGATTCCTCAAGAGAGCGCCGCGCTGGCCGAAATCTTGCGGGTGGAGATTTCCCAGTATAACTTTGTGGAGACTAGTTGCTGCACTCCGGTGGCCACCTCGCAGCCGGGCATCTTTGCCTGCGGGGCCTTCACCGGCCCCAAGGACATCCCTGATTCGGTGATGCAGGGCAGCGCCGCGGCCGCGGCCGCGGCCCGGGATCTGGCCGCCAGCCGGGGCACGATGCAGCGGGAAAAGTCTTTCCCTCCGGAAATCGATGTCGCGGACGAACCGCCCCGGGTGGGTGTCTTCGTCTGCCACTGCGGTATGAATATCGGCGGCATCGCTAATGTGCCGGCTTTGGTGGAAAGCGCCCGCCTCATCCCTAATGTGGAATATGCCCAGGATAACCTGTTCACTTGCTCCCAAGACTCCCAGAATCAGATGGTGCAGGTGATCAAGGAGCACAAATTGAACCGGGTGGTGGTGGCCGCCTGCAGCCCCACGACCCACGCCCCCATGTTCCAGAACATGCTCCGGGAAGCCGGGGTGAACAAGTATCTCTTCGAGATGGCCAATATCCGCAACCAGTGCACGTGGGTACACCAGGCAGAGCCGGAAAAAGCCACGGCCAAGTGTGAAGACCTGATCCGCATGGGCGTCGCCAAGGCCAGGATGCTGGCGCCCTTGAAATACCTCTCAGTGCCGGTGAACAAGCGGGCCCTGGTGGTGGGCGGCGGCATGTCCGGCATGACCAGCGCCCTGGCCCTGGCCGACCAGGGTTTTGAGGTGCACCTGGTGGAACGCCTGGACCGCCTGGCCGGCAACGCCCGCAAGCTCCACAGTACCTGGCGGGACGAACCGGTGCAGGCCATGGTGGATGGCATGATCGAGAAGGTGGAAAAGCAGCCCCGGATTACCGTCCACTATCTGGCTATGGTGGATGAGGTGTCCGGGTCGGTGGGCAACTTTAAATCCAAGCTCTCCACCGGCCAGGAAATCGAGCACGGTATCGTCATCATCGCGGTGGGCGCCGAGCCCCTGCGGCCGGAAGGGCAGTATCTCTACAAGCAGCACCCGAACGTCCTGCTTTCCCTGGACCTGGACCGGGAACTGGCCCGGGGGACCCAAAGGGTCAAGGAAGCCCAGGGAGTCGCCTTTATTCAGTGCGTGGGCTCGCGCATCCCGGAGCGTCCTTATTGCAACCGGGTGTGCTGCAGCCATTCCGTGGAGAACGCTATCCGACTGAAAACTCTGAATCCCGAGATGGATGTCTTTATTATTTACCGGGATATGCGCACCTACGGCGAACGGGAAACGCTCTATGCCACGGCGCGGGAACTGGGGGTGCGGTTTCTCCGTTATAGTGTCGATGATCTCCCCGTCGTTGAAGCGGCCGGGGATAAGATCATCGTCAGGTTCGTGGATCAGGACTTGCTGCTTCCCGTGGAGCTGAGCGTGGACCTCCTGACCCTGGCTACGGCCATTATTCCTCACCAGAATGCGCCGCTGGCGGATTTGTACAAGGTCCACCTCAACGCCGAGGGTTTCTACACCGAGGCCCACGCCAAGATCAAGCCGGTGGAGGCCAGCACCGCGGGGATCTATATGGCCGGGCTCTGCCATTATCCCAAACCCATCGAGGAATCCATCGCCGAAGCCCTGGCCTGCGCTTCTCGGGCCGGGACCGTCCTCTCGCGGGATACCCTAGAATTGGAATCCATCATCTCCCGTCCCATTGACGAAAATTGCGACGGCTGCGCTTTTTGCGTGGATGCCTGTCCTTTTCATGCTATTAGTCTTCTGGAATACGTCAGAGACGGCAATGTCAAGAAGACTGTGGAAGTGAGCCCGGTCCTGTGCAAAGGCTGCGGCTCCTGCATGGCCACCTGTCCCAAGCAGGGCATATATGTGGCCGGGTTCACCCTGCCTCAATTGGAAGCCCAGGTGGACGCGTTGCTGGGCCTGAATTAAGGAGGAACCATCTTTGTCCACACCATTGGCCCGGGAAGTCGCGGGAAAAAAATTCATGTGGGACGGCGCCACCTATGTCACCAGGGGTGACGCCCGCCAGGCCATGGACGCTTATAAGCAGGATGGCTTTGAAGTGCATATGTTTTTGGAGGAAGATAAGTACCTGGTTTATACGAGGAGGTTGGTAACCCAGGCCGCCGCGGGCTGAAGACCCGGTCTTGGGCCCCTTCCCAATTGCCCGAAGCATGGTCAGGGCGGTCTTTACCGGCCTGTGAAACTTTGGCAAAGAAATCTCCGGCAGACCGCGGCCGGGAGACTTCGTTTCCCAGCCGCCCCCGCAGTTCTCCTCATGAGCAGCATATCCTCAGATTGACCTGAGGAGCGATCCCAGATTTATCATAACCAACTGCGGCGCCGATAGTTCCCTTGAACCCGCGCATATTCATGCTTAAATCTAGAAAGACCCTCTATCCTGCCGGCTCAATTTTCCACCCAGGGAGCTAAACGCGCATGTTCTCGTTCAAGAGTTTGCAGCAACGCTTGGCTGTTCTCCTGATTTTGCCGGTGGCCCTGTTTCTCATCGGGGCCGGGGTGTTCGGCTACATCTCCATCCGCAAGGCCCTGTTGGCGGAATGGCAAAGTGTGGCGGTCTTGCGGCTGGAGCGGGCCGCGCATCAGATGGATATGCGGCTGAGCCAGCCCAAACATTGGATGGAGCTCTTTGATCAGACCATAGCCAAGCCGCACCGGGAGGAGGTCCGGGACTGGATCTTGTCCCAGTTGCGGAAACAAGAAGGCGTCAGCCAGGTGAGGCTGACCTGGCGGGGCGCAGGGCCGGGGGCGAAGGGGACCCCCCAGGCAGAAAACGCCCTCTTTCAACAGGTCAAGAGCGTGTCGCCGCCAGGCTACTTCTATCCCCCGGGGCACGATACGGTGGGGCTCAAGTCCGATCTCCTGGATAGTCAGGACCGAACTCTGGGGGAGTTCGAGGTCATCCTCAAGCTTGACTACCTGATGGCGGACGTGGTCACTTCGGGCTGGTTGCAGGCCAATATGGCTTGCCTGGTGAGTAACCAAGGCCTGTACCTGGCCCACTCCAATCCTTCCATGGCGGCCCGGCACTGCCTGGGGGACACCCAGGACCCTGTGGAACTGGCCATGCTCCGGCTCCTGAAAGAAAAGCCTTATGGGACTCTCCTGGGGCCAGGCTTAACGCCGGAACGCGTGGTGGGGTTCTATCATCTGCATCAGGCCCCCTGGGCCATCATGCTGCACGCCCGGGGGAGCCAGATCCTGGCCCCCATCCTGAGGTTCCGCTTCTATTATCTGCTGGGAGTCCTCCTCTGTCTGGCCGTCATCCTGATCCTCATGCGCCTGAGCATCGGCCCCCTGGTGGCGTCGGTTCGCCGCATCGCCGGACGGGCGGCGTCGGTGGCCCAGGGCCAGTACGGCCAACCGTTGCCGGTTCGGACCCGGGATGAAATCGGCCAGTTAACCGCCAGTTTCAATGAGATGGTGGAAGGGCTAAAGGAGCGGGATTTTATCAGCAATACCTTCGGGCGCTACGTGGACAAGGAGATCGCCCGAGAGTTGCTGCGCCGGCCCGAGGCTGCCCGGCTGGGGGGCGAAAAGCGGCAAGTGGTCATCCTGTTCTCGGACATCAGGGGTTTCACTCCCCTGGCCGAGACCCTGACCCCGGAAGCCACCATTCACCTGGTCAATCGCCATTTTTCTCAAATGATTGATATCCTTCAGCAACATCACGGCATCATTGTGGACTTTCTCGGGGACGCGATCCTGGCCTTTTTTGATCCCCTGGACGGCCCCCTGGCTCCCACGGTGCGCCGGGCCCTTCGCTGCGGCCTGAACATGGAAGCCGCGGTGGCCCGGGAGAACACCGGGGAATCCAAATATCCGCGGTTGCAGGTGGGGATCGGCCTGCACGCGGGGGAGGTGGTGGTGGGCAACGTCGGCTCCGAAAGCCGGGCCAAGTATGGCATCGTGGGCGCCGCAGTCAACCTGACCCACCGCATTCAGGCCCAGGCCAAGGGCGGCGAAGTAGTGATTTCGGACGCGGCTTACCAGCAAATCCCGGAGGAAATCGTGATCAAGAGAGCCTTCCGGGCCACGCTCAAAGGTATTCATGAGCCTACTGACCTTTATGTGGTGGAGAAGTTGGTGGTTTCGCCATAGATATATAGAAATCCAAAATGAGAGGTAATTACCCCGAGGTTTGCATAAACCCTGAATACCGGAGTCCGCCGTGAGGTCTGGCCTGATTATCTGGTTCACTCTGGGCGGGATGCTGGCCGGCTATTCCCTGGTCCTCCCTTTGCCATGGTGGCCTATCTATTGTCCCCTCAGCACCCGACTGGACCCATGGAGCTATCCTTCTGGGGTCGCCAGATACAACTGACCTTTAGCCCCGATATGCTCGTCATGAGCCTCGCCTTTATCTTCATGGGCGGGGTGAGCGGCTTTTGCCTCGGGGGCTGGTATCTGCATCGCGCGAAATTGGCTAAGGCCAACCTTGAATCTCAGCGCCGCCTGGCGGCTCTGGAGACCTTGAAGGCCCTGACGGTAACTCTGGCTCACTACATCCGTAATGCCAATGTGGTGATCGGCGGATTCAGCTCGCACCTCCAGAAACACATTGTTGATCCTGAATTCGTGCGCCAGTTGCGCCTCATTCACCGTGCCTCCCATGACATCAACATGGTCATCAATTCCCTGGAAAGTCTGACACAGCTTGACCATACCCGCTACATCGACTCCTGGGAAACCGAAATGATAGACCTGAAACAGGAACTGGAAGCCCGGCTGCAAGCCCTCCCAAAGGAGGAGGCCCATGAATCCTGAATCTCGTCAGCCGGTAATCCTCGAACCGCCGATATCCCGGGGCTCCGCTTGGGCTTACCCCTGGCTGGGCCTGCTCATCGGCGCGGGGGTGGGCTTCTTCGTCATTCATCCCTTGACCATGGTGGTCCGCGAAATCCAGACTTTCGCGGTCCAGGGGAGGCCTTTGCAACTTGGACAGGCCATCCTCATCAGCTTTTCCGCGCCTATGTGGCCCATGACTGCGTTATACACCATCCTGGGCTTGATAGTGGGGCTGGTGCTGGGCATCTTTCTCCAGCGTCTCGACAAGCACCGCCGGCAACTTCAAACCCTGAACCAGGAGTTCGAGCTCCAGGTGGCCGCCCTGCGGCATCATTACAAGAACCTGGCCATCGGCATCCAGGGGTTCTCCGGCCGCATCAAGCGCAAATTGGAGGCCCTGGAGACCCGGCTGCATCACTGCTCCGTGGAAAAGGACGACTCCTGCCGGATGCTTCAGGAGGAATGCCGGGCCCTGGCAAGCAATGTGGATATTCTCGATGATGCCGCGCAACGGCTCACCTCGACGCTGGGTCAGGAACTGTTGTTCCTGAAGGCCTTGACCAGCGAGGTCCTGGCGCCGGAGCCCCGGGACTTCTACCCCGTCCTGATCCGCGCCATTCAGGATCTTTTGGAACTGCGTTTCAGGGACAAGCTCATCCGGGTGGATCTCAACCGCCAGCCCGTGCAGGCCTGCCACGATTCCCTGATCTTCGCGTTCGAGCCCTATACCATGGAAGTGATTCTCCAGAACCTGTTGAGCAACTCCATGAAGGTCAGCGATCATCTCCAGGTGGAGGTGTCCGAAGACAGCCATTGGGTCCGGGTGACAATCAGTGACAATGGCCCGGGTCTGGAGGTGGAAAAGCTTCGCAACCATCTCTTGGCGCCAGGGGACCGGGAATGCTCGGACAGCACCCACCTGGGTCTGAAGGTGAGTCTGCATCTCATGGCCAGAAGCGGCGGCCGCCTCTCGGTCCAGAGTGAACCCGGGGCCGGAGCCACCTTCATCTTGGAGTTTTCCAAGCTGTCGTTTTAGCCCTGAGCCGGCCGCAACGCGGCCTGCCGCGACTACTGTTCTTCAATCTTTTTCCCCCGCCATTTTAGCATCTTCAAAACTTCCCCTAAAGTTAGCGAACCCCTAGCCCGATAAATTTCCTGAGATGGCCGCGGGAAGATTGTAAAGAGTTGTTTTGCCAGTGTGGTTATAGTATCTTTCAACGACCCCTGCAGTGGTCAGGGTAAGCAGGCGAACCCGGGCGTTCCTGGCCTCCACAGAAGGATTCGGGGCCTTCGCAGTTCGCTCCATCACGTTAATCTATGGGAAGATCAAAGATGCCACGTATCCATCGTTTCCTGGCCGCAATCACGTTGCTGGCCCTGTGTTTTGGGGGCTACCCGGCCCTGGCGGAAGACCAGGTCGGGGTGCCCGTGTTGTGCTACCACCGCTTCGGCCCCACGGTGGCCGACAGTATGACGGTGACCACCAAGGTGTTCGAATCGCAGCTCAAATGGCTCAAAGACAACCAGTACACGGTCATCCCGCTGCGGACCCTGGTGAACTACCTGCTTGGCCAGGGCCCCCCGCCGCCGCCCAAATCCGTAGTGATCACCGTGGATGACGGCCACAAGACGGTCTTTACCGAGCTGGCCCCCCTGGTAAAAAAATACGATATTCCCGTCACCCTGTTCATCTATCCGTCGGCTATCTCCAACCCCCACGCCCCCTATGCCATGACCTGGGACCAGTTGAAACAACTGCAGCAAACCGGCCATTACGATCTGCAGTCGCACACCTTCTGGCATCCCAATTTCAAGCGGGAAAAGAAGAAACTGCCGGCCGCCGAGTATCAGAAGCTGGTGGACACCCAGCTCGGGAAAGCCAAGGCCGTTCTGGAAAAGCATTTCGGCACCAAAGTGGACGTGTTGGCCTGGCCCTTCGGCATTTATGACGACGAGTTGGAAAAAGCCGCCCAGAAGGCGGGTTACGTCGTGGCCTTCAGCATCGATCGCCGCTTTGCCAGCAAATCCGAGAAGATCATGGCCCAGCCCCGCTACCTGATGAGCAATGGCGACGGCCTCAAAGGTTTCGTAGCCATTGTCACCGGCAAGGTCCAGGAAAAGGGACATAAAATCCAATAGGGGCGCCGACTGAATTATCATCATAAAGGGGCCGGTCTTTCTCAAGGGGCGGCCCCGCCCAATTATCATGAATGAAAGGGGAGGGGAGCGGTGCTCAAGAAAATTGGCTTAATGGTGTGTCTCGCCGCGATTTTCGCCATCTGGGGCTGCTGAGGCCAGGGCAAGGGGCTGCGGAGCGGCAGCCCTCAGCTTCGGTCTCAGGCGGACGTGCAGGCGAATTCGAAGGTCTCCGGCGGCGTGGTTTACTCGCGATAATCCCCGGAATCGGCCCCCTCGCGGTGCAATCTTATTCGGGATTGGGGCTTAATCTCTTTGAGGTCCATGGCGCCTGGGATTATGGTTGGGCCGGGGGGAAATTAATTGGCTCAGGCCGGGAAGGATACCGGTCCGGTGAGGCAGGCATGCAGAAGAAATTCCGGTGGTACGGGTTATTCCTGGTAGGGTTTCTGGTCCTGGCGCTCCCGGCTTTAGCCGCTGACGGCGACAGCAAGAAGCCGGTCGAAGGTGCGGCCCCGGCCACAGACAGCCAAGAGGCGGGCAGCCAACCTAAGAGCCCCGTCACCGCCGGGGCGCACGCCTACGACGGCAAGGTGGTGAACGCCCGGACGAAAGAACCCATTGAGGCAGCCGTGGTGACCCTGGGCGATCAAGCCGTCAAGACCGGCAAAGACGGCGCCTTCCACATCGAGGGGAGCGGTGAGAAGCTCCTGCTGCGGGCCGCAGGCTATACCCGGCAGGAACTGCCTACCTCCGAGTTGGGCAAACCCACCGCCGAAATCGCCCTCACTCCCTTTCAGGTGAAGGCCCTCTACCTCACGGTTTACGGCGCGGCCAGCAAGAAAATCCGGGAGGCCGCCCTGGAAGCGGTGCAGCTCAACAACATGAACGCCCTGGTGATCGATATTAAGGGCGATAACGGCTTCATCCCTTTCAAAGTGGACATCCCGCTGGCCGAAGAGATCGGGGCCCAGAAGACTATCCTCTTTAAGGACATGCCGGCGTTCGTAGCCGGTCTCAAGGAGAAGGGCCTCTACCTCATCGCCCGGATCGTGGTCTTCAAGGACGACCCCCTGGCCGCAGGCAGGCCCCAATGGGCCATCAAAAAAGGCGGCGGCGTGTTCCGGGACCGGGAAAAGCTGCGTTGGACCGATCCCTTTACTAAAGAGGTCTGGGACTACAATATCGCCATCGCCAAAGTCGCGGCCCAACTGGGTTTTGATGAGGTGCAGTTCGATTATGTCCGGTGCCCGGACACCAAGGGCATCGTGTTTTCGCAGCCGTCCACTCAGGACAGCCGTACCGGGGCCATCACCGGTTTCCTGGAAGCGGCCTGTAAGGCCCTGGCTCCCACTAACATCATGGTGGCCGCGGATATTTTCGGCTATGTGGCTTGGAATACCGACGACACCGGCATCGGCCAGAAGATCGACCGGGCCGTCAACGCCGTGGACGTCGTCTGCCCCATGCTCTACCCCTCCGGCTACCATCTCGGGATCCCAAATTACCGCAACCCGGTGCAGCATCCCTATGAAATCGTCTATCTGACACTGAAACGCGCCCAGGAACGCACCGGTGTCTCTCCCCTGCGCTTCCGCCCGTGGCTGCAGGCCTTTCGCGATTATGCCTTCCGCGGCGGGGACTTTAAGGAAGAGCGGATGCGCATCCAGATCAAGGCCTCGGACAAGTTCGGGGCCAGCGGCTATATGTTCTGGAATCCGCGCAACATCTACCCCACCGGCAAGTGGACCGAGTGAGGCGGGAAACGGAGGCAGCCTAAGGTTAGATGATTTAGGGTTATCAGTAGTCCAGAGAAGTCAGCCCTTCGCGGATGGCGTATTTCACGAGGTCGGCATAGCTTTTACAGCCCAGCTTGTCCATGATCTGCCGGCGGTAGGCCTCCACTGTTTTCAGGCTTAAATTGAGCGAGGCGGATATTTCTCTGGGGAGCTTGCCTTCGGCAATGAGCTGTAGGACCTCTTGCTCCCTGGGAGTCAATTTGGCAAAAGCCGAGGTGTCGGGGGCCGGGGACTTATAATCCTCCACCACCACCCCGGCGATCTCGGGGCTTAAATAGATCTGGTTGGTCATGGCAACTTTAATAGCCTTGACGAGTTCCCGGGAGGCTGAATGTTTCAATAAATAGCCCGAGGCGCCGGCCTTGAGCATGCCTTTGACAAAATGCTTATTGGAATGCATGGATAAGGCAATGACCTTGACGCCGGGAACCTCGGTAACGATTTGGCGCGTGGCTTCGATGCCGTTCAATTCCGGCATGCTGACATCCATAATAACCACGTCGGGCAAGAGCTTGCGGGTCAGTTGCACGGTGGCCCGCCCATCTTCGGCTTCCCCCACCACCGTGATATCCGGCTGCTTATCCAGCAAGACCACCAGGCCTTCCCGCAAGATCCGATGGTCATCCGCCAACAGAACTTTGATATTCATAAAAATTCCTTAGGCATTAGGCTTCAACGGCACTATCAGGGTGATTTTGGTCCCGGCGCCGATATCCGACTGCACTTCCAGGACCCCGCCGAAGGGCTTCAAGCGCTCTCTTATACTAAAGAGACCAAAGCCGCGCCGGTTCCCCCTGGAAGGCGCGATTTCCACCGCCTTAAATCCCACCCCATCGTCAGCCACCGTGACCCGCAACTGCTCTCCGGCCCGCCCCATGGAAACTTCGACGTTACGGGCCCGGGCGTGCTTGACCACGTTGACGAGCAATTCGCTCACGGCCTGAAACAGGAGAATCCGAATATCATCGTCTAAAGATACGGGCTGATCATCGGCTTTGAAGTGGGTGGTGATCCCATGCTGTTGGGGGAGCTCTTCCAACAGGTTATCCACCGCGGCGGCAAACCCCAACTCATGGAGAATAGGGGAGCTGATCCTGAAAATCAGAGACTTGGACTCACGAATGGCTTCCTCAATCAGCCCGCTGATTTGGTCCAGTTCGCCCGCCAGCGCCTCGCTGCCGGGAGGGAGCGATTTATGCAATTCCCCTATCCGGATATTGCTGAGGGCCAGCGTCTGCCCGATCTGGTCGTGCAAATTTACGGCAATCCGCCGCCGTTCCCGCTCCTCCGCCAGGGTCAATTGGGACGCCAAAGAGCGTAAGTTTTCCCGGTGCGAGACCAATTCCCCCTCTGCCTTCCGACGCTCTTTGATTTCATTGCTCAGAAAATACAGCATCAAAAAGAGGCCGGAGAAGCTCAGAAAGCTGGCAATGGTCAGTCCCCACAGCCTGATTCTGATCTGCCGGCGTTCGTGAGCCCATTGGGGCACCATCTGCTCTTTCTCGGCATTCTCCATTTTGTGGAGAAGTTTTCGGATGTTATCCCGGGCTTTCATGCCCTTGCGCGACAGGACCACGATCTCTTGGGATTCGAAGCCGTGTTGCCGCCGTAAGTCGATGGACTGCTGGAGAAAAGTCAATCTTTGTTTGATCAAAGGATTTAATGCCGCCAGAAATCGCTGAAGTTCCGGTTCCTCCTTGCTTATTTGATCGAGTTCCTGGTAGATGCGATCTATTTCACGAGCAGCTTCGGCATAGAGTTTTAATTGGTCCTCATCTCCGGTTATAGTGTAACCCCTGCTCACCGATTCGGCTTCGGAAAGATTATTTTGGAGATCATAAATCAATGCCAACGTCTCTTGGACGTGGGCCGTTTTATCAAAGTTGAACTGGAGTTCATTCTGATAAGTGACCGTATAGCTGACGGTAATAAAAATAACGGCCAGGCACGCCCAGGCTGCGATGATCTTTCTTCTCATTATCTAACCAATGATGTTCCTCTATGATCTCCGTTAAAGCGGCCCCGTATTATTTAGATGGCGAAGGCACTAAGCTGCCTCTGCTCCGCCTAAGGCCCACAAGCACCCGCTCAGCGGGTTAATCAGGCAAGCCCTTTTTGAATAATCCCACCTCACAGCATAATATCATAAAAACTGGTGGCAAAATCAAACCGCCAAATTTAATTGTAAACTCTGAAAGTTGTAGAACTTCCGCTAACTTTGTCGCATTTAACTCCCGCCCAACCGGACCTGGCGAGGCGGAACCCAGCCAAAGCCGTGCGGGGCAGCCTCAACTCAGCCAGTGAGAAAATTCCTGGTGCGCCTTTCAGACAAAACTCTCTTTATCATCGACAGAAACGCTCTGGCGCGCTAAAATGAGCCATGCTCAAGACACCTCCCCATAAACCGTTCGGACCGTTGCTGCTCGTGGTTATTGGCGTTATTCTCAGTCTGTTGGCCGGCTGCGCCCATGCCCCGCCGCCCTTGCCGCCGATTATCGTCGAGCCGGCGCCGCCGCCGGTCAAACCACCGGCACCGCCTGCGTGTCCTGAAATAGACGCCAAGTGCTTTGCGCCGATCGATCGCGTGGCCAAGCAAGAGATTGGCGCCGGACACATTCCCGGCGCGGTGATCCTGGTGGGCCATGGGGGCAAGATCGTGTACCGCAAGGCCTTCGGCCGGCGCGCGGTCGAGCCCTGCCCTGAACGCATGAAGGTGGACACCATCTTTGATCTTGCCTCCCTGACCAAGGTCGTGGCCACCACCACCGCGGTCATGAAACTGGTGGATCAGGGCGCCATCCGGGTGGACGATCCCGTTGCCAAGTACTGGCCGGCCTTCGCGGCCAATGGCAAGGGCAGTATTACTATCCGGCAACTCATGACTCATAGCTCAGGGTTGCGCCCCGGTATGCCCTCCCACTGGTCGGATTACGATAGCGCCATGATGGCCATTGTCCGCGATCATCCGGTTTATACACCGGGGACCCAATTCCGTTACAGCGACGTCAACTTCATCACCCTTGGGGAGGTGGTGCACCGGGTCTCGCACATGCCGCTGGATGTTTACTGCAAACGTGAGGTCTTCGCACCCCTGGGTATGAAGGACACCACCTTTAGACCGCCGCTGAATCTGAAGCGCCGCATCGCACCCACCGATTACCAGGGCCACGGGCTGCGCTGGGGCGTGGTCTCGGACCCCACCTCCTATCAAATGGGCGGGGTGGCCGGGCACGCCGGCGTCTTCTCTACCGCCAGTGATCTGGCCATCCTGGCCCAGATGATCATCGATGGTGGCCAGAGTCAGGGAAAGCAGTTTCTGAGCCAGCAAACGGTTGCGGCCATGACTAAACCCTATCCGGTCGCCGGTAATGTCCTGCATGGGCTGGGTTGGGATATCCGCTCACCTTACAGCAGGGTCTTCAATGTGGCCTTCCCGAAGGGTTCTTTCGGACACACCGGTTATACCGGCACTTCCATCTGGATCGATCCGCACTCCCAAACCTATTTAATCGTGCTCACTTCCCGCCTGCACCCTAACGGCCACGGCAATGTCATGCCGCTGCGGAAGAAGACTGCCGAGGCCGTGGCGGCAGCGGTACCCATGGGGCCGCCGGCGCGGGTGGCGGCCTTTGAGGACGACCCTGACGACTTTTCAGCGGGTTTCGGCGCCGCCGACGGGCCCGACCGGGTCCGGCCTGGTATCGAAGCCCTGGCGGCCTCCCGGTTCGCCCCCCTGGCCGGTAAGAGGATCGGGGTGATCACCAACCAGACGGGCATCACGGCCGACCGGCGCTCTACTCTCAACCTGCTGCTCAATGCCCCCGGCGTCAAGGTGGGGGCAATCTTCAGCCCGGAGCACGGGCTGGCCGGGAATCGCGACGAGTTTATCTCCTCGGGGCACGACTCCCGGACCGGCTTACCCATTTATAGTCTGTACGGCAAAATCAAGAAGCCTACGCCCAAGATGCTGCAGGGGCTCGATGCCCTGGTTTACGATATCCAGGATGTGGGCTGCCGCTACTATACCTACATCACCACCATGGCCTACGCCATGGAGGCCGCGGCCTCTGCGGGGCTCGATTTCTATGTCCTGGATCGGCCCGACCCCATCAATGCGTCCATCGTGCAAGGGCCGGTGCTGGACCCCGACCTGAAATCTTTTATCGGTTATTATCCGCTGCCGATCCGCTATGGCATGACGGCCGGGGAAATGGCCCAACTCTTCAATAAAGAGAGGCGCATCGGCGTCAAGCTGCACGTGGTGCGCATGGAGGGGTATCGGCGGGGGGCCTGGTTCGATGAGACCGGTTTGCCCTGGGTCAATCCCTCGCCGAACCTTCGGTCCCTGACCCAGGCGATCTTGTATCCCGGCGCGGGCATGATCGAATCCGCCAACGTCAGCGTCGGCCGGGGCACCAATACGCCGTTTGAAGTCATCGGCGCGCCCTGGATTTCCGGCGCCCGGCTGGCCCAGTATTTGACTCAGCGGCAAATCCCCGGGATCGCGTTTGAACCTGTGGCTTTTACTCCCGCGGCCAGCCCCTACGCCCACAAGCGCTGCGAGGGGGTGCGCCTGCGAGTAGTGGATCGGGCCGCCCTCGATTCTCCGGCCCTGGGGGTCGAAGTGGCCGCGGCCTTGACGCGCCTTTACCCGGGAAAGTTTGTGCTTGGTTCGGCCCTGGGCATGATCGGGTCCCGGGAGGTGCTCCAGGCCATCCAGTGCGGCGAAGATCCCCGGACCATCCGCCAACGGTGGCAATCGCAGTTGGACCGGTTCAACCGCCTGCGGGCCCAGTATCTGCTCTACTGAGTTATAGTAGGGGCGCACCTGCGTGTGCGCCCTCATACGTTCGCGATGAAACTGTCCCGCCGGTGAAAGTCGGGCTGGGAGCCGGGGTGGGTCAAGGCCCAATAGGTCAGCTTACCGTCTCGGCCTTTGAGAACCGCGCTGAGGCCCACTTCCAGGGGCTGGGCCGGCGGAACGATCTTTCCCGCCTCGACTTCCAGCTCCAGCCGGAAAACCTCCGGTTGCCGCCGGACGCTCAGCGGCAGGGCCGTAAAGGCCCGTTCCTCCTCCATTCCCTGCCGGCAGGCGTCAAAACGATAGACGTTCCACTGCCCCCCGGGCGACAGGTTGAATTCCCAATACTCCGGCTCACCTTTGACCGCCAGAAACAACTCGAAACAGGTGTCCTCCCACAGCCGGTGGCGGCGTGCCGGCGGTTCTCCCGACAGGGGCGGTACGAATTCCTGCCACGGCCCCCACAGTTCATAGCGCATAGCCACGATTTTAGCGCGGCGGGCGATGGCGCCGGTCAGCCTGACCTCGGACGGAGAGCCGTCCGGAGAAAAGGGTTGCAGGGCCAAGGGCTGAAGGTTCATCTCATCTCCTGAGCAAAAGGGAGATTGGGGTAAGGTTTGGGGGCAGGGTAGGGGACCCTGGCGAAAAGCCCCCGGCGCCCTCCCTAACCATGACTCTCATCCCGGATCATGGCGCGCAGGGCGGTTTCCTGGGATTCGATGCTCTCGGTCAGCCGGAATTGCACCAGGGCCCGGGCCAGGTTGTGGTCCCGGTGGCGGGCCTTGAAATAGACGTTGCCCGCCAGATAGTCGGTGAAGAAGCGCAGTCCCAGCTCAAAAGCGAGGAGGCGGATGGCCTCAAAGAGATAGGCATAGTCGTGGGCGGTGAGGAAGCCGCCGGCCTCGGCCAGGTAGCCAGCCAGGAGGGCCCGGCCCAGGTCGGGTTCGAAGCCGACCCGCTCCCACTCCTCGGTTTCTTCGCCCAGGGGATTGCAGCCCGAGCGCAGGCAGTCGCCGAGATCATAATGGATCAGGCCGGGCTTGACGGTGTCCAGGTCCACCATGGCGACAGCATGGCCGGTGGCC
>JALNYP010000105.1 GCA_023229795.1 Syntrophobacterales bacterium | reverse complement strand
TGATTTCGAAAATCTCACGGGCTGCACCATTATCCTCTGCCCTCCCGAGACCGTGGGCAGCGCCGATGTCCGGGGTTCCGCGGCCGGCACCCGGCAGATGGACGCCCTGGTGGGCCTCCACGTGGTGGAAGAGGTGCAGGGCGTCTTGATCGCCGGCGGCAGCGCCTTCGGGCTGGACGCGGCCGGGGGAGTCATGGACTACCTGGAGGAGCGCGGCCGCGGCTTCGACGTCGGCATTACCAGGGTGCCCATCGTGCCCAGCGCGGTGATTTATGACCTGGCGGTGGGCAACTCCCGGGTCCGGCCCGATAAGGCCATGGGTTACGCCGCCTGCCAGGCCGCCCGAGACCGCCCCCAGGGAGACGGCAGCATCGGTGCCGGCGTTGGCGCCACTGTGGGCAAACTCCTGGGAGTGCAGCAGGCCACCAAGGGCGGCCTGGGGACCAGTTTCCTGGAAGGCCCCGACGGCCTGGAAGTAGGTGCCCTGGCGGTGGTCAACGCCTTCGGCGACGTGGTGGACTCCAGGAACGGGACCATTCTGGCCGGAGCCCGCCGATCAGCGAATAGCCATGAGTTCGTGGACACCGCCCTGATGCTGCGCCAGGGTTTTGTGCGGCAGCGCTTCGGCGAGCTCAACACCACCATCGCGGTGGTCGCCACCAACGCCCGGCTCAACCGGGAACAGGCCCAGAAGATCGCCCAACTGGGCCACGATGCCCTGGCCCGCTGCATCCGCCCGGTCCATACCCTTTTTGACGGCGACGTGGTCTTTGCCCTGGCCCACCCCCGGGTGAGCGCCGACCTGCATAACCTCGGAGCCCTGGCCCAGGCCGCCCTGGAGCAGGCCATCCTGCGGGCCGTGCAGGAAGCCCGGGGCCTGGGCGTTCTGCCGGCCTACCGGGACCTGCACCCTAACCATCAACGGTAGGACGGGCGTCCCCGCCCGCCTGGTGTCTTAAGATATGGCTCAAACCCCTGAAAAAATCACGGTGGACCTCATCGTCTTCGATCTGGACGGCACCCTGGCCGACACCCTGCCGGATTTGACCGCGGCCGCCAACTTCGCCTGCCGGAGCTTGGGACTGCCCGAACATACGCCGCAAGCCGTGCGCGGCATGATCGGCGGCGGCGAACGCAAGCTGATCGAGCGCCTGGTCGGCCCGGACTATCTGGCCGAGGTGGAGGAGGCCCTGAAGCTTTACCTGGATTACTACACCCGCCACAACGGGGACCTGACCCGCCTCTATCCCGACGTGGCCGCGACGTTGGCGCTCCTGGCGGACCGGAAGCTGGCGGTCCTGTCCAATAAACTTCAGCGTCTGACCCAACAGACCGTGGAGGCCTTGGGGATCACCCAATTTTTTATCGCCATCCGGGGCGGCGGCCCGGACCTCCCCTTAAAGCCCGCCCCCGAACCTTTGCTGGCCCTGATGGCCGACCTGGGTGTAGCCCCCCATCGCACCCTCATGGTGGGAGATAAAACCCCGGATATCGCGGCCGGCCGCGGCGCTGGAGCCTTTACCGCGGCCGTCGGCTACGGCTACGGGGACGAAGAGACTCTCACCGCGGCGTCTCCGGATTTTTTGCTGCAGCGGTTATCTCAATTGCCGGGCCTGCTGGCCGTCTGAGGCGGGTTTGGGGCAGTGGAGCCGGTCTCCGGCGGGTCCCGGTAACCTGGCAAGAATCGGCGTCGGCCAGGGGCCGGAGCCCGCAATTTTGTTTGACAGAACCAGGTTTGACGAATATATTTTCGGTTAATGGCGGTGTAGCTCAGTTGGTTAGAGCATGCGGCTCATATCCGCAGTGTCCGGGGTTCAAATCCCTGCACCGCCACCACATTTTATTTAAGTTCTTATCTAAGGATAGGGAGGGGAGATGAAAAAACTTATTACCTTGGCCAGCATGGGGATGTTCCTGCTGAGCCTCCAGGGAGTTTCTCTGGCTCAGGGCCAGGCCCCGGCGCCGGCCCCGGCGGCTCCGCCGGCTGCCACAGCCCCGGCGGCCCCTGCGCCTGAGACGCCTGCCGCCCCTGCGGAAGAGGTGAAGCCGACCAAGAAGGCCAAAAAATCCAAGAAGGCCAAGTCCAAAAAGGCCAAGAAGAGCAAGAAGGCCAAAAAAGCTCCAGCCACCGCGGAATAAAAATTTTGCTTCACCTGCAACGGTCCGGGGCTTGACCCCGGACCGGGCCTGGACCCCGGACCGGGCCTGGACAGAAGGGGAGGTTTGCTAAAATCGCCATGAAAAAATTCATAACCCTGGCCACGGCCGGGTTATTGCTCTTGAATGTGCCGGGAGCCTGGGCTCAACGACAGGTCGAGCCCCCGGCGATCCCCCCCATGCTGGAAGGCCAGAGGCCGCTGGCCCAGCCGGAAATGACCAAGGAGCCGACCGCCCCCAAATCCGAAGTGGAAAAGGCCAGGCCCAAATCCAAAGCCAAGGCCGGCAAAGCGCCCGCCAAAAAGGCTGCGGGCAAAAAGGCGAACCACAAGAAATCTTCCAAAGTCGCCAAGAAAAAAGTTCAGAAGACCCAAGCCAAGAAGCAACCCTGAGCCGGTCCCCTGCATCGGGGTGGTCCTGAAGAAGGCTGAAGTGGAGAGCAAGTTACACAATTTCCTTCAAGGAGGGCAAGCCCATGAAAATTAAGGGTATAGCCGGTGCATTGATGCTGGTGCTGCTCTGCGCCCTGGCCACGGTAGCCCTGGCAGACGGCCCAGGCTTCCTGTGGGATGGCAGCCACTGGAAAGACATGAGCTCCGACATCAAAGTGGCCTATGTCAAGGGTATCGGCAACATGGCGGATTTAGAGAACGCCGCGGGCGGTTCCGGCGCGGCTGCCTGCATTTCCAAGGGCTTTGTCGATGAGCTCAAGACCAAGACCGTGGGGCAGGTAGTGGCCGAAGTGGATAAGTATTATAAGGAAAATCCCACTAAGACCAAGACCCCGGTGATCACCGTGATTTTGGAGCGCTGCACGAAGCTCTGTGCGCCGCAGGCCGCAGGGAAAAAATAATGAGAGCCGCTGTCATCCTGCTCCTGGTGGGATTGCTGGTCGGCGGCCTGGTCTCGGCGTCTCCCGCGGTGGAGACCGGCAAAGCCATGCTCTGGACCGGCGTCCAATGGCGGCAGGTCTCCGAGGATGGCAAAGCCGGGTATATCTTCGGCATGGGCAATCTGGCCGACTTCGAAGTGGCCGCAGCCGGCCAACGGAAACCGGCCTGTCTCTCCCGGGCCTTTGTGGATGATTTGAAAACCAAGACCGTGGGTCAAATCGTCCAGGACGTGAACCAGTTCTACCGGGAGAATCCCGACAAGGTGAACATGTCAGTGATCGAGGTGGTCTTGCGGCGCTGCACCAAGGTCTGCCCGCCGGAGACCCCTGGGGGAGTGACCAAAAAATGAAACGCATGGCGGTCTTGATCATGGTTGCGGCGCTGTTGGTGGGCGGCTGTTCCGGCATGTCCGACACCACCCAGCGGACGCTGAGCGGTGGCGCCATCGGCGCCGGCGCCGGCTCGCTGATCGGTTGGGCGGCGGGCTGTCCGGCCTGCGGCGCGGCCATCGGCGGGGGAGCCGGCCTGGCGGGTGGATACATCTACGACCAGTATGAGAAATCTCACGGTCGGTAAAAGCAGCTCCTCGAGATAACTACCTGGTGAGGGGGGCTTTTCCCCTCACCTTTCCCTCCTTAACGTGCGCGGGTCTCTGAGGACCCCCACGGGTCCATGACCCTCCAGCCAGGTAAGGTGCCCGGATGTGGCCAGAGGCGTAAGCTGTGCGGAGCGCAGCGCAACCCAGGGGGAGGATTACATGAAAAAGGCGCTTATCCTGATAGTGGTGGCAGTTATGCTGGCGGGCGGCTGCGCCGGCACGTCGTCCAACACCGTCCAACGGACCCTGAGCGGCGGCGCCATCGGCGCCAGCAGCGGGGCGCTGATCGGCTGGGCCGCGGGGTCGCCGGCGGCCGGCGCCGCGATTGGCGGCGGCGCGGGCCTCCTGGGCGGCTATCTCTACGACCAGTACGAGAAATACCAAGGCCGTCCATAACCTTAAAGCGCGGGGAAATTCCCGGCGCTTCACCAGCCGGGAGCATCATGATCAGGCCCTGCTCCGGCCCCCAGACGGCGTCGCCTGGGGCCGTCCAGGGCCTGATAGTTTGAGCCCGGGCGGCAGGCGAACATATTCAGGAACCTGGGACTTACCAGGAAGGGAAGAAACATGAGAACAGGATTGATGCTGCTGGCGCTGATCGCTTTGCTGACCGCCGCCTGCGCCGATACCAACGGCAGTTCCCGGTACCGGGGGGGTAGTTCGATGATCAATTGGGCCGCGGACTGCGCTACCTGCGGGGCCGCCATCAAGGACGATTATTTCGCCGGCAGCGCCTATAAGGCCATGGGCCCCGGCAGCTATTAAGAGCGCTGGCGGTCCGGCTGGAGAATAATCGCCGGGGGTAGGCTTAAGCCCCCGGGCTCTTCGAGGTTTTCCGGCGCTTCAGATATACCATCAAGACCGCCAGGGCCGCGGGGGTGACCCCAGAGATGCGGGCCGCCTGCCCCACTGAACGGGGCCGCACCTGCTTCAATTTCTCCCGGATTTCCAGCGACAGCCCCGGCACCCCGTCATAGTCAAAATCCTCAGGGATGCGCTTCCCCTCCCCCTGGGCGAAATTCCGGGCCGACTCTTCCTGGCGCCTGATATAACCCTCATACTTATGCCGGATTTCCAGTTGTTCTACTACCGCGGGCGGTACCCGCGGCTCCTCTCCGCTTAAGCGGTAGAGAGTGGGCAGATCCAGTTCGGGCCGTTTCAGCAGGTTTAAGAGGGGAGTGGGTTCCTTCAACGGCGCGGTGCCCAGTTCCGCCAGTTTTTGATTGACTGCGGGCGTGGGGAAGACGCGGCGGCCCGTCAGGCGCTCCCCTTCCTCGTCCAGCAAGCGCTGTTTTTCCCTAAAACGCGCCACCGCCTCCGGGTCCACCAACCCCAACTCACGGCCCCATTCCAGGAGGCGGGCGTCGGCATTGTCTTCCCTCAGGATCAGGCGGTATTCCGCCCGGGAAGTGAACAGGCGGTAAGGCTCCCGGGTGCCTTTGGTCACCAGGTCGTCCACCAGCACCGCCATGTAAGCCTGGGAGCGGTCCGGGAGAAAAGGCGGGCGCCCCATAATCTGGCAGGCCGCGTTGATCCCGGCCCACAGGCCCTGGCCCGCGGCCTCCTCGTAGCCCGAGGTGCCGTTGATCTGGCCGGCCAGAAACAGCCCCCGCACCCGCTTGGTCTCCAGGGTGGGCTTGAGTTCCAGGGGGTCCACATAGTCGTATTCGATGGCGTAGGCCGGGCGCATCACCTCAGCCTCTTCCAACCCGGGGACGCTGCGGAACAGCTCCAACTGGACCTCCACCGGCAGGCAGTTCCCCAGGCCCTTGGCATAAATCTCCGAAGTGTCCCGTCCCTCCGGCTCCAGGGTCACCTGGTGGCTGGTTTTCTCGGGAAAGCGCATCACCTTGTCTTCCAACGAAGGGCAGTACCGGGCGCTCACTCCCTTGATCACGCCGCTGTACAGGGGCGACAGATGAATATGGTCCCGGATGAGCTTATGGGTGGCGGTGGTGGTGTGGGTGACGAAGCAGGCCATCTGCTCGGAAGGCAGCGTCCGGGTGCGCCAGGAGAAGGGGCGGGGCCGGGGATCGCCGGTGAGCACGCCCAGGCCGGCGAAATCAATGGACGCGGCCGCCAGGCGGGGCGGGGTGCCGGTCTTCATGCGTCCCATCCTGAAACCCAGGTCCTTCAAGCAGGCGGCCAGGCCGGTGGCCGCGAATTCCCCGGCCCGGCCCGCGGGGATGCGGGCCTCGCCGATATGAATGAGGCCGTTCAAAAAGGTCCCGGTGGTGATGAGCACCGCCCGGGCCCGATAGGTAAGCCCCAGGGCCTCAACCACTCCTGCTACCCGGCCGTCTTCGAGGAGAAGCCGCTCTACCATGGCCTCCCTAAGATCAATGCGGGCCTCTCTTTCTAACAGGGATTTCATAGCCAGGCGGTAGGCCTGCTTGTCGCACTGGATGCGGGTGCCCCGCACCGCGGGCCCCCTGGAAAGGTTAAGAGTGCGGAACTGGATGCCCGCCAGGTCCGCCAGGTAGCCCATGACGCCGCCCAGGGCGTCGATTTCCTTGACCAGGTGGCCCTTGGCCAGCCCGCCCACCGCGGGGTTGCAGGCCATCTGGGCCATGGTGTCCAGGTTGAGGTTGAAGAGCAACACCTTAAGACCCATGCGGGCCGCGGCCAGCGCGCCTTCGCAGCCGGCATGGCCGGCGCCGATGACGATCAGATCATAGGTTTTGGGATAAACGGCCATAGTATGGTTCACACTGAGCCTGAAAATTTAAAAGCGGGCCTTCCGGCCCGCCTCACCGTCAACAAGGTTATTGTGTGGCAGGGCTGTAACCCTGGGCTGCCGCCAATCCCGGGCCTTGCCTGAGCCTGGCTGAAAACCTGCCGCATAGTCGAAGCAGGTTAATCAATCCCGGTCGAGGCGGGGCCGGGGGGCTTGGCTTACCGGTCCCACTCCACCTCCCGCACCAGGTCGATGAACTCCTGGGACTCCCCGTAAGCCTTCATGGCCTGCTGATAATCGACCCAGGCCTGCCACAGGGCCACCCACTCTTTATTGTGCCAGTAATAGACGCTCTCCTCCCCGGCCTTAATCCGGAGAAAGTCCTCGTACTCGTCCTGGCAGAAAGGGCAGAAGCGGTAAGGTCCCTTGGGCCGCTGGTACATTTCGTGGGTCTCGAACTGGACCCCGCACTTGGCGCAGCGGGCCAGACAGCGGGTGCACTGCACCACCTTGCGCACCGCCTCCATCTTCTTGGCCCGGTCCACCTTGGTTCTCTTCTTCTGTTCAAGCTTAATCCGGTCTTCTATATCGATAACTTTGGACATGGCTGACCTCGGCTAGGGGTATCCCACTTGCCTTCCCGGCAGGGACTTTTCCCCTAATTATAAGGATATCAAGCGAGAAAGCACGGGTCAATAAGGTTTCCTGACTCTACCCAGGCACTAGATAATCAGAAATTGGATTAACTCGGGCCGAACTTTTCTTCAGGGTGATTAGTCTTCTTCGGTGCCATTCCCGTTAAGGTCCCGGTCCAGGTTAAACAGCCGCCGCACCAGGTTCAGCTCCTGGTGGGGGTTACGGGGGCGCCGGTTGCGTTTCAGGAAGATGATGGGGTCGTGGAGGAGTTTCTGGGTGATGGACGCGGTGAGGACCTCCAGGGCCTGCCGCTGTTCCGGGGTGAGGGGACCCAACTGGTTCAAAGTCTTTTTCAATTCGGCCTGGCAGATGGCTTCGGCCTTGTCCTTCATGGCGATGATGGTGGGATAGACCTCCAGGGTTTCCAGCCAGGCGAGGAACTTCAGGGTTTCGGCGGCCACCAGGCGTTCGGCCTTGCCGGCTTCATGACGGCGGCGCTCCCAGTTGAGTTCCACCACCTCTTTCAAATCGTCGATATTGTAGAGGTAAACGTTGTCCAGGTCGTTGATGGCCGGGTCCAGGTCCCGGGGCACGGCGATGTCGATGAGGAATAGCGGCCGCTGTTTGCGGCGGCGCATGACGCCTTTCACCTGGTCCCGGCTGATGAGGATATCCCCGGCGCCCGTGGAGCTGATCAGGATGTCGGCGATCAAGAGCTGATCCTGGACCTCTTCCAGGGAGACCGCGTCGCCCTTAAACCGCTGGGCCAGCTTGACGCCCCGCTCCAGGGTGCGGTTGGCCACGGTGATTTTGGCCGCACCCTGGCCTTTGAGGTGCTCCAGGGCCAGTTCCGCCATCTCGCCCGCCCCGAGCAGGAGCACGTTTTTGCCCGTCAACTCTCCGAAGATCTTCTTGGCCATGGAGACCGCGGCATAGCTGACGCTGACGGCATGGTCGCCGATGCCGGTCTGGGAGCGCACCCGTTTGGCTACGGAGAAGGCCTTGTGGATCAGGCGGTTGAGAATGGGGCCGGTGGCCCGATGCTCCGCGGCCTCCCGGTAGGCCTGCTTCACCTGGCCCAGGATTTGAGGCTCCCCCACCACCATGGAGTCCAGGCTGGAGGACACCCGGAAGAGGTGCTGCACCGCGTCCCGGTCCCGGCGGAGATAAAAGGCCTCATCCAGGTCCCCGGGGGTGATCTCGGGGTGGCGGCCGAAGAACTCCCGCACCCGGGCAGCGGCCCGCTCGGCGTCGTCGGTGACGCAGATCAGCTCCACCCGGTTGCAGGTGGCGTAGAGCAGGGACTCGGTGAGCTCGGGCCAGGTCCCCAGGTGTTCATAGGCCGCACCCACGTCCGGGATGAGGCGGGCCAATTTTTCCCTTAGGGCCACCGAAGCCGTCTGGTGGTTGACGCCGAAGAGCAAAAGGTTCATGGCTGCTGAATGAAGTGGGAGAAGCTGTGGTAGCCCGAGAACCACAGGTTGGCGCCGGCGAAGGTCAGGATCAGGACCAGCAGGCCGCAGATGGCCAGGAGCGCCGCCCGCCGGCCCCGCCAACCCACGGTCAGGCGTTCGTGCAGGAGCACGGCATAGAGGAGCCAGGCGATGAGGGTGAGGACTTCTTTGGGGTCCCAACTAAAGAAGCGGCCCATGGTGTGCTGGGCATAGAGGGACCCGGAGATCATCCCCGCGGTGAGCAGCGGAAAACCGATGGTCAGGCACCAGTAATTCAGGGTATCCAATTGGGACAGGGACGGCAGGCGGCGGTAAAAGAACCCGAACCGCTTACCCTTGATCTGGCGCTCCTGGATCAGGTACAAAATGCCCCCGAGTCCGGCCAGGGCCAGGGCGGCGACGCCCAGGAGAGTCAGGCAGATGTGGACCGCCAGCCAGAACCCCTGGAGCGCCGGAGACAGGGCTCCGTGCCGCTGGGGCAGGATCAGGGTCCCGGAGACCATCAGGGCCGCCAGGGGCGCCACCAGGGCCCCCAGCACCTTGATGGGATAGCGCCAGTTGAGGACCAGGAAGGCCGCGACCAAAGCCCAGGCCAACAGGAGCAGGGCCTCCCCGAAGGTGGCCGCGGGCAGATAGCCGTCAATCCAGGCCCGCTGGATCAGCGCCGCGGTTTGGGCCGCCAGGCCCCCGGTCATGACCCAGGCGCCGTAGCGGTAATATCTTTCCCGCTGGGCCAGGAAATATGCCAGCCAGAGGCCCGTGGCGCCGAAATAGGCGGCCAGGGCGAGATAGAGGAAAACGTTGTTCATCTGGTGAAAACGCCTATTACTCGTTCCCAAGCTCCAGCTTGGGAACGGGCGTTGTGGCCCAAGCTCTGCTTGGGCACATTAAATTACTTTTTAGATTCAATCTGTTGTGTACGGCAAAGCGGAGCTTTGCCAAAAAGTTGGGTTCCCAAGCTGGACGGGCTGTTGCCCGAATACATTCTCTTGAATTGCATGTGACCGCTCCCAGATGGTAGGGCTGCGATCTTGGGATGACGATTCAGAAGCTGGCTGCCCAGGGGAAATAGCCT
>JALNYP010000104.1 GCA_023229795.1 Syntrophobacterales bacterium | reverse complement strand
CTGCCGCCGGCGATCAGGACGCCCTGCACCTCTTCAACCACGTGGAGGCCCACCAGGGCGTCCATCTGCCGGGTGCCGGCCGCGGAACCCCGGACATCGGCGCTGCCCACGGTCTCGGGAGGGCAGAGGATAATGGTGCAGCCCGTGAGATTTTCGAAATCATGGGCGTGGCCCACCTGGAAACCCCGCACCCTGGTGATCACTGGCGCGGTTCTCCCGCGGGGGACGAGACCATCTGGATGGTCCCATTCGAAATGGTGAGGAGATACAGGGCCGGCTCTTCCTGCCGTTGGGCGTTGAATCCCTGGAACCAGGGCAGGTTGCTGGAACCCTTGAGGCTCAGCAGGGTCTGGGGCAGCGCCGCCCGGCTTAAGGCCGGGTGCGACTTCGCCACCCGGGCCATGATGCTCATGACCACATAACCCTGGGTCGCCAGGTAGTCGGGGGCTTCGCCGTATTGCTGGCGGTAGGCGGCGATGAATTTCTGCACCGCGGGGTTGGGGTCCCCGGCAAAAAAGGCGTCCGGGAAGATGACCCCCTGCAAGGCCGCCGCCCCGGCCTCGGGGGCATTGGCATTAAGCAGGTTCGTCCCCAGCAACTGGGCCCCCGCCAGGGGGGTGCCGGCCAGACTGCCGGCAATGGCCGCCACCGCGGCGGCATCGTCGGGGATGAACAGGGCCAGGGGCGCCGGCGTCCCTTCGGCCGGAGGTTTAATCTCCACCGCCAGGGAGGTCAAGGCAGGTCCGAACTCCTGGGACCCGGGGCTGTAAGAGGCCGCGGCCACCTCACCCCCCTGGGCCTTCACCTCGTCCTGGAAATTTTGGGAAAAAGTCCGCCCGTAGGAAGATTCGGGATAGAGCATGGCGTAGCGCTTGATCCCCATGACCATGGCCTGGCGCACCAGGGCCCGCACCTGCTGGCGGGGCGTCAGAAAGGCCTGGAAGATCCAGGCGCCCGTTTGGGTCAGGCCGTCTTTCTGGGACAGGGCCACCAGGGGCAGTCCTGCGGCCTGGGCCGCGGTCGCGGCGCTCTGGGCCACGGACGATGACAGGGGCCCCAGGACGGCCAGGACGTTCTCATCCTGGGCCAAGTCCCGGACGATCCCGGCCGCGGTCTCCGCGTCCGTATGCGTGTCCTTAAAGACCAGTTCCACCGGGGCCTGCTTGGCCGCCAACTCCATGCCCCGCTGGACCCGAAAGCCGATATTGCTCAACTGGCCGGTCAGGGGCAACAGGCAGCCCAACACCACCTTGCTGCCGGCCAGGAGCCGGTCGGCCGCGACGGCCTCGGGGCTGCCGGGAAAGCGTTCTTTGAGGGTGGCCGCCCACTTGCGGGCCGCCTCCCCCTGGCCGGAGTCCTGGGCCGCCTTGGCCAGGCGCAGCAGCACCGCGGCGCTCAGGGGATTATCCCGGTAGAGCGCGGCCAATTGCTCCAGCTCCGGGACGGTGGCCTGTTCCAGCAGGCGGGTCTTCAAGTCCTCGTACCACTCGGGGTCGCCCGAGGCCAGATCCTGGCCCGCCAGGCGCAGGCGGTTGAAAGCCTGGGGCACCCGGCCCTGCTTCAGGGCGATCTCGGCCAGCAGGGATTGGGTCGAGAACCACAGGGACCGGGACAGGTCCTCGGCGGTGAGGCTGTCCAACACCTGGGAGGCCTGCTGGTACTCGCCCAACTTGAAGTAGGTCCGGCCGATGCCGTAGCGGGCCTGCCGGGCGACTTCCGGCTGGGGCTGCCGGGCTAACAAACGCTGGTAGCTCTGAAGAGACCCTTGCCAATCCCCCAGTAGCCCCAGGATTTCAGCCTGCCGCAGGCGGGCGTCCATGGCCCGGTCCCCCTGGGGATAGTGTTGCAGGTACTCCCCGTATTGCTGGTAGGACCGCCGGTAGGCCTGGCGGCGGTAACTGGTCTCGGCCTCTTGGAAGAGCCCCGTTTCGGTCTGCTGGACCTTCGGGGGCTGGCCCGAGGGCGGAAAGAGCGGCGGCGCGCCGGCACAGGCCGGCAGCAGCGCCAGGACCAGGAGAAGAAGAACGAGCTTTCGAACCATAGCTGTGCCCGCTGGTACTAATTGGGGGAGAGGCCAGGCGCCCAGGCCCCTGCCCTCTCCCCCAAAGTTATTCCCGGCCGGGCTCAGCCCGGGCAGGATCGTACGGAGGTTCATGGCCTGGCCGGGCCCACGGGGTAACGCCCCGGCCCGGCCGGGCCCAGGTTTACTTCACTTCTTCGAATTCGGCTTCCACCACTTCTTCTTCGGGCTTCTTGGGCTTCTCTTCGGGGCCATGGCCCGGGCCGGCGCCGGCGCCGGGACCCGCACCCTCACCGGGGCCGCCGGTCTTGGCGTACATCTGCTCGGCCAGCTTGTGGGAGGCCTTCATGAGTTCCTCGCCCTTTTGCTTGATCACCTGGATGTCGGTGCCTTCCATGGCGGTCTTGAGCGCGGCGACATGGCTCTCGATGTCGGCCTTGGTGGCCGCGTCCACTTTGTCCCCCAGGTCGGCCAGGGTCTTTTCGGTGGTATAGATCTGGGTATCGGCCTGGTTGCGGGCCTCGATCAGCTCCCGCCGCTTGTGGTCTTCCTCGGCATGGAGTTCCGCATCCTTGATGAGCTTCTGGATCTCCTCCTCGGACAGCCCGCTGGTGGCGGTGATGCGGATGGACTGCTCTTTGCCGGTGCCCATGTCTTTGGCCGAGACGTTGACGATGCCATTGGCGTCGATATCAAAGGTGACCTCAACCTGGGGAATACCCCGGGGCGCCGGCGGAATGCCGAAGAGCTCGAACCGGCCCAGCGTCTTGTTGTCCCCCGCCATATCCCGTTCGCCCTGGAGCACGTGGATGGTCACCGCGGTCTGGTTGTCCGCGGCGGTGGAAAAGACCTGGCTCTTCCGGGTGGGGATGGTGGTGTTGCGGTCGATAATTTTGGTAAAGACGCCGCCCAGGGTCTCGATCCCCAAGGACAAGGGGGTCACGTCCAGCAGGAGGACGTCTTTCACTTCGCCTTTGAGGACGCCGGCCTGAATGCCCGCACCCACGGCCACCACTTCATCGGGGTTCACGCCTTTATGGGGTTCCTTGCCGAAGATCTCTTTGACCTTTTCCTGGACTTTGGGCATCCGGGTCATGCCGCCCACCAGGATAACCTCGTCGATATCCTTGGCCGTGGCCTTGGCATCTTGTAAGGCTTGTTGACAGGGGCCGGTCATCTTCTCGATGAGCTCGGCCACCAGACCCTCGAGCTTGGCCCGGGTGAGCTTGATGAGCAGATGCTTGGGACCGGTGGCGTCGGCGGTGATGAAGGGCAGGTTGACCTCGGTTTCCATGGAGGTGGACAACTCCATCTTGGCCTTTTCCGCGGCTTCCTTCAGGCGCTGCAGGGCCATCTTGTCCTTGCGCAGGTCGATGCCCTGTTCCCGCATGAATTCATCCGCCAAAAAGCTCATGACCCGCTGGTCGAAGTCGTCGCCGCCCAGGTGGGTGTCGCCGTTGGTGGATTTGACTTCGAAGACGCCTTCGCCGATCTCGAGGATGGAGATGTCGAAGGTGCCGCCGCCCAGGTCGAACACCGCGATGCGTTCGTCCTTCTTTTTATCCAGGCCGTAAGCCATGGAAGCCGCGGTGGGTTCGTTGATGATCCTGAGCACTTCGAGCCCGGCGATGCGGCCGGCGTCCTTGGTGGCCTGGCGCTGGGCGTCGTTGAAGTAGGCCGGCACGGTGATCACCGCCTCGGTGACCTTTTCGCCCAGATACTCTTCCGCGGTCTGCTTCATCTTGGTGAGGATCATGGACGAGATCTCGGCGGGAGAATACACCTTGCCGCGGATGTCGATGTGGGCGTCGCCGTTTTCGGCCTGGACGATCTTGTACGGGAGAATCTTCAGGTCCCGCTGGACCTCAGGATCGCTGAATTTACGGCCGATGAGACGCTTGACTGAAAACACCGTATTTAAAGGGTTGGTGATGGCCTGGCGTTTGGCGATCTGCCCCACCAACCGTTCGCCGCTCTCGGTAAAAGCCACCACCGACGGCGTGGTGCGGCTGCCTTCGACATTGGGGATGACCTTAGGCTCGCCACCCTCCATGATAGCCACACACGAATTGGTGGTGCCTAAATCGATTCCTATGGGTTTAGCCATTTATTTTTCCTCCTGAACCTTTGAGTCGGTCCGACATGAAGTATGTTCGTTTTGGGGATTGCGGGCCACCACCACCATGGCCGGCCGCAGCAGGCGCTGGTTGAGCAGGTAGCCCTTTTGTAATTCTTTGATAATCGTGCAGTCCGGGACCGCGTCGGTCTCTTCCTGCATCATGGCGCTATGAAAAGCCGGGTCAAATTGCTGGCCCGCGCTGTTCAGAGGAGTCACTCCGTAGCGCTCCAGGGCCTTGAGAAAACCCTGGTGCACCAGCTCGATGCCGTCCAGAAAGGCGGCCGGCGCCTCCAGTTGCCGACCGTGGTCCATGGCCCGTTCCAGGTTGTCCACTATCGGCAGGAACTCTTTGATGAGGTTCTCATTGGCGAATTGGAGCAACTCCGCCCGTTCCCGCTCCTGGCGCTTCCTCAGATTTTCCATTTCCGCGGCCAGCCTGAGCAGGCGGACGTAATTCTCTTCGGCTTCCTTGGTCTTTTCCTCGAGTTTATTTTGCAACTCCGCCAGCTCGCCTGCGGCCTCAGGGGCCGCGGCCGGCGCAGTCTTGTCTTCCTGGACCGGAGGGTCGTCGGGCAATGCTTCCTTATCGGATTTGGATAAGGTCATAAATCTCTTTCTCCTTAACATCCAGCAACCTCTTGGACCTCGGACTAACTCACGAGTGCCGCTTGGTAAGCAGGCCCGTGACCATGGAGGCCGTGTAGCGCACGATGGGGATCAACCGGGCGTAATCCATGCGCATGGGGCCGATGACCCCCAGGCTCCCCATGGGAGTGGCCCGGGACCCGTAGGACGAAGCCACCAGAGACAGTTGCATTTCCGGAAAATGCTCGTTCGGACTGATGATGATCTGCACTCCCTGGGCCGCCATGGTTTGATCCAGCAGGGTCACGAGGTGGTGTTTTTCTTCAAAGGCCTTAAAAATGGTCCGGATATTCTCCACATCGCCGGTGAATTCCGGGTAATCCAGGACATGGCTGGTACCTTCGATGTAGAGCTCATTTTCTGCGTCGTTTTGCAGCGCCTGCCGGCTGAGGTTCAGGGCCTGGGAGACCATCTTGTCGAACAGGCTCTTTTCCGCCTCCATCTCCGAAAGAATCCGCTGCCGGGATTCCCCCAGGGTCAGGTTCTGACAGAGTTCATTGAGGTAATGACTGAAGCGGTCCAGCAGCGCCTGGGGAAACCGGGCTTCGGTGCGCACAAAGCGGGTCTGGACCTGATTATCCTGGGACACCAGGACCGTCAGGACGCCGTCTTCGCTCAGGCTGATGAACTGAATATGCTTGAGGCGCATCCCCTGGGGCCGGGGGGCCAGCAGCAGCGCGGGGTGGCCGGTCATGGCCGAGAGCACCCGGGAGGCCTGGCGGAACAACTCCTGCGGCTCATGGGCCGGAGGAGAAAAAGCCTCCTGGATCTGCTGCTGCATGGAGCGGCCCAGTTCCTGGATGGGCAGGATATGGTCGACGTAGTAGCGAAATCCTTTGGGAGTGGGAATCCGCCCGGCCGAAGTATGGGGCTGGAGCAGATAACCCCGTTCTTCCAGGTCCAGCATGATATTGCGAATGGTCGCGGAGGAGAGGTTGAGGCCCGAGGTCTTGGCAACAGTCCGCGACCCCACCGGTTCCCCGGTAACAATGTATTGGGCCACCACGGTTTTGAGAACCCAGGTGTCCCGCTCCCCCAGAAGTTTCATGACGTTGCCCTGTTCCATTTTCAAACTTAAAAGGTAATCATAATAGCCGGATATGTCAAGCGATATAAGGACTTTTTGCCCAGCGGTCGAAGCCGCGGGCCCGGGGTCTAAAACCCTCGAAAAGCCCGGCGCCGGGCTCTTCCCTAGCCCTGGCAACGGTGGCGGATGCTCTCTCCTTCCACCATATAGACCACCTCTTCGGCGATGTTGGTGGCGTGGTCGCCCACCCGTTCGAGATTGCGCACGATATTGATCTGGCTCTGGCCGGGAACGATGGCCCCCGGGGACCCGCACATCTCCCGGAGCAGGTCCTGGATAATCGTATGGTCCAGGGCGTCCACGTCGGCATCCGCCAGGCAGACCTGCCGGGCCAGATGGGAATTGCCCCGGAAAAAGGCGTCCAGGCTCTGGCGCACCATCTCCTGGACGCTTTGAGCCATGAGTTCCAGGCGGGGATGGATGGGGGCGGGAGCGAACTGGCCCAGGGTGAGCGCTTCTTCGGCAATATTGGTGGCGGAATCGCCGATGCGCTCCAACTCGGCGATGATATGGTCCATGGCCATAAGCTGGCGCAGGTCCCCGGCCACCGGTTGGAACAAGGCGATCAGGCGCACGCATTCTTCGTCGATGGCCTCCTCCAGGTCGTTGACCGCGACATCCCCGGTTATGACGGCGCGGGCCAGGTCTGCATCCCGTTCCTTAAAGGCCCGGAGACTCTTGTCCATGGCTGCGGCCGCCAGACGCGCCAGTTCCGTCAACCTGTCTTTCAACTCTGCCAGTTCCCGGGAAAATTTGACCTTGACCTGGGATTTCTCTGCCGATGTCATCTTCTCACCTCACGCCGCCGCGCCTACCGGCCTCATTCCCCACGGACTCTTGTGGACCCTACAGCCGGCGAACTCAACCCGGTTGGACCGGCCAAGAGCGCTTGAGCCGTAACTAGAATGAATATTTTAGTAAAAAAGTCCCTATCAGATGAAATTACCTTTACATTTTACAGCATTATGCTACGCTGGTCATGCTTTAAATGGGGAGAGCGAATAGAGCTAAATCGCAGACAAGGGGCAGGGGGATGAGGCGATATCGGGGGGGGTGATCCTGGGGTTGGTATGGCTGCTGTTGGCCGCGGGTCCGGCCCTGGCAGTCACGCCGTATGACGATGTGCTGGTGCAGCAGGCCGCCAAGAATCTCCAGCAGGAAAATTATGACGAGGCCTTGGCGCAACTGACCGAAGCCTGGCAAAAAGGGGCCCATACCCCTGAAAAGGCTTTTCTGCTGGGGCAGGTTAACCGCCTCATGCTCAATTATCCCAAGGCCAAAGAATATCTGGAAGAGGTCTTGCGGCTGAAGCCGGATTTTCATCCGGCCCAATTTATGCTGGCCGATACCCTCCTGGCCCTGGACCGGCCCAAGGAAGCCGTGCCCATTTTGCAGAAACTCGAGGCCTCCGGCTTCGAGCCGGGTCAGACTGCCTTCCTCCTGGGCATTACCGCTACCAAAGAGGGCCGGTATAGCGACGCCCTGGGATATTTCCGCAAGGCCCAGACCGACCCCAAAGTAGGCCAGGAAGCCATGTTCCAGGCCAGCCTGGCCCTGGCCGCCCTCAACCGGATCAAAGAAGCCAAAGAAGCCATGGAAAGCAGCATCCAGCTGAACCCCCAGTCTCAAACCGCGGATTTCGCCCAGCGCTACCTGGGGGTCCTGTCCCAACGGATGGAAGAACTACGTCCCTTCCATATCACCGCCTCGGCGGGATATGATTACGACTCCAACATCTCGGTTTCGCCTGCGGAACCCGGCCAGGCCACCCGGATATCGGGGAAGGGCGGCTCGGTGTTCACCCAGACGGCCTTAATGGAATATAATCTGTTCCCGGCCGGACCCTTCAGCATTTTGGGGCAATATTCCTATTTTCAGACTTTCCATCCCACGGTGTCGGGTTTCGACGTGATGAACCACTTCATGGGCGTCACCCCCACCTATAGCTTCAAGAGCGGCCGGCTCTGGTTCCCCATCAGCTATACCTTCATGGACTTGCAGTCGGACAAGTATTTCACCGCATTCCTCATCAATCCCACTTATCTCCACCTCTTGAACGAGCATGTCGGGCTGGAATTCGGCGCCAAGTATAATCGCCTCTATTACTGGAGCCCGGTGTTCTTTCCCCAAGACGACCGCAGCGGCAAGCTCTGGGGCGGCAGCCTGGGGGCGTATTACTTTTTCAAGAAACAAAAAGGTTTCTTCCAAACCCGCTTCAGCTATGAGCACACCCACACCACCGGCTCCAACTGGGACAACTCCGCCTACCGTCTTCTCCTGGCGGCCCTCGTGCCCGTCACCGATAAATTTAAAGTCAATATATTCCTGGACATGATGCTCCAGCCCTATGAACACCCGTTCTACAACGGCATCACCTTCGGCAACTTTTCCGACACGCCTCTGGTTCCCAATCCCAAGCGCCTGGACCGGATTTTGATTTATGGCACCAACCTCACCTACGAAATTATCAAAAGCCTGGAATTCGGGCTGCATTATTACTATATCAAGGATGCCTCCAACGTCCTGCTTTACCGCTATGATCGCCACATTCTCGGCTGTCAGTTCGCCTATCGTTATTAGCCATGAGCGGCCCGAGGCGCGGCTCGGGCCGCTCTCCCGGCCCCTCGTCAACGGCTCCTTTTTTACCCTATCTTTCGCCAGCAAAATAGGGTAATATGAGGCCAACGTTGACACACCGCTCGCTTTCACCCCCCAAAATAATTTCCCGAGAAAAAGTGAAGAATTTTCTCCAGGTGCCGATATCTGGATTAACGGTATTGTCTTCGCATCTCCTTGGGATGCCCAGAAACCACCGACCGGAATGGGTCGTCTAGAGGGAAACTATGTTTACGCGTCACCTGCTCAAGTCTGTGCTGGTGGTCCTCGCCGTGATGCTGACTTGCTCCGCCGCGGCCGGCGCCGATGCCGTTGGCCGTCTGACCCTGGTGGAAGGCCAGGTGGAGGTCTTGAAGGACGGCAAGCTGCCTGCCGTCGCGGTCAAGGTTGACCAGGCGGTGGGGGCCGGGGATGTCATCCGCACCAAATCCCTGTCCCGGGCTCAGATCACCTTTATCGATAACTCCACTCTGAGCATTTCTCCGGAAAGCCGCATCGCCATCGATGAATTCAAGTTCGATGCCGCCCAGAACAAGCGCCATGCGGTGGTGGAGATCTTTCAGGGGCTGGCCCTGGCCGTGGTCAACAAGATCATCAAGGTCGAGGAACCGGATTTCGTCCTCAAGACCCATACCGCCATCGTGGGGGTGAGGGGCACCGAGATCGGCGTCCGCCTCAGCCCCAACAGTTCGACGATCTTGAATTTTAAGGGCTACACCCAGGTGGGCAATGTTATTCCCGAGGTGAGCCGGCTATACCGCAAGGCCTTCAAGGTGGCCTTCTCCTTCGGCAACTGGAACGACGGCTCCAAGCGCTGGGTCTTTTTAAGAGACATGCAAGGGACTACGGTAAACTTCAAATTGCCGCCGACCATGCCTTATAGCCTCACCCCGGCGGACCGGCAGCAGTTCATGCGCCAACTCGCCACCACTGGACCGGGCCAAAGCAAGCTCCCCCCGGAACTGCCCCGGGGCGCCGCGAGTTCTAACTTACCGTCGTCCCTCACCACTCCGGGAACCCCCACCGTGCTGAATATT
>JALNYP010000103.1 GCA_023229795.1 Syntrophobacterales bacterium | reverse complement strand
ACCGGAATATCGTGGAGTATGTCGTGGCGGCGATTCAAGCTCATCGGACCAGTCAACTTGCCCCTTCTCTCTTACCCGTGGCCACATTACTTGGAGAGGCGGCCTGAACGATTACAAATAATGAAGAAGGAAATACAAAACAAAAAAAGAAAAAGAGAGTTTATTAATGAAAGAGATGCCTTTATATCTAGGGCTACCTTTCATTTATTGAATAATGTTAGGTTAATATCGGAATTTGAAAAGTTAAATTTAGAAGATATTCGCGATGCTCAAAAAGCAATAGATAAAGCTATAAAATATACTGGTGAATTAATAGAAATTGAATCTAAGAAAAGAGGCGAACATTACACTCACGATAAATTTTTTAAGGAGATTAATACGAATAAAATTATGCGAGAATATATAAATAATAAATATTCTCAGTCATAAGATACCCTGCAAATGGCACAACCCAGACCTCCCGCTTCTCTTGATTCCGACTCTCATCCCCTGGAAACCCTCGAGGGGAGCGTGGAGCGCCTGACCTTCGCCGACCCGGAGAGCCATTACGCGGTGGTGCGCCTCAGGGTCAAGGGGCGCCGCCAGCCCGCCACGGTGGTGGGACCGCTGGCCGCGGTCAAGGAAGGGGAACAGCTCCACCTCAAGGGCCGCTACGAGATCCATCCCAAGTGGGGGGAGCAGTTCAAGGTGGTGTGGTGGTACGCGGTGCTGCCCGCCACCGTGGCCGGCATCGAAAAATATCTGGCCTCGGGGCTCATCAAGGGCATCGGCCCCGAACTGGCCCAGCGCCTGGTGGCCCATTTCGGCGCCGAGACCCTGACGGTCATCGACGACCATCCGGAGCGCCTGACCGAGGTGTCCGGAATCGGGGCCAAGCGGGTGGAACAGATTCGGGGGGACTGGCAAACCCAGAAAGCCGCCCGGCAGGTCCTGGTGGCCCTTCAGGGCCTGGGGGTGGGCATGAGCCAGGCCACCAAGATTTACCAACAATACGGCGACCAGGCGGTGGAGGTGGTGACCACCAATCCCTACCGGCTGGCCCTGGACGTCCACGGCCTGGGGTTTCTTACCGCGGATCGCCTGGCCGCCCGCCTCAATCTGGACCCTCAGGCCCCGGCCCGCCTGGCCGCGGGGCTGCTGCACATCCTGGATACCATGTCCGGGGAAGGCCACGTGTATGTGCCCGAGGCCCTTTTGCTGGACCGGACCGAGGAACTGCTCCAGGTCCCCCGCCCGCCGCTCTTGAAGGCTCTCGAGGAGCAGGCCCGGGAAGGCCGGGTGGTGCTGCCCGAGCTGCCCGACGGCCGGGCTGTGTACAAGCGCCCCGCCTGGGTGGCCGAAACCGGGGTGGCCCAGTCCCTGGGCCGCCTGCTCACCGCCGCCGGCGGTTCCCCGCCCCTCCACCTCGCCGATCTCATCGAGCAGGTCCAGGCCGAGCGCCGTCTAGCGCTCTCGCCGGAACAGGCCGCGGCGGTGGCCGCGGCCCTCACGGACCAGGTGCTCATTATCACCGGCGGGCCCGGCACCGGCAAGACCACCATCGTCAGTTGCATCCTGGACCTGTATCAGGGGCTGGGGGCCCGGGTTCTGCTCATGGCCCCCACCGGCCGGGCCGCCAAGCGCCTCACCGAAACCACCGGCCTGGGCGCCACTACCATCCATCGGGCCCTGGAGTTTTCCCCCCAGACCGGCGGCTTCCGCCGCACCCCGGCCGACCCCCTGAAGGCCGAAGTGATCGTGGTGGATGAAACCTCCATGGTGGACACCTTCCTGATGTACCACCTGCTCCGGGCGATTCCGCCCACGGCCCGCCTCATCCTGGTGGGAGACGCCCACCAACTGCCCGCGGTGGGGCCGGGCAATATCCTCAAGGACCTGATGGATTCCGGAGTCGTCAAGGTCGCGCGTCTCACCCACATCTACCGCCAGGCCCAGGAAAGTATCATCGTGGTCAACGCCCACCGCATCAACCAGGGAGAATACCCCATCCTGCCCGCCAAATTCGGGCAGGGCGACTTCGTCTTCCTGGAACTGGACGACCCCGAGGCCATCAAGAGCAGGCTCTTGGACCTGGTGGCCGAGGAACTGCCCCGGCGCTATGGCCTGGACCCGCTGCGGGACCTGCAGGTGATCACACCCATGCACCGTGGCCCCGTGGGCATCCAGACCTTGAATCACGAACTCCAGGAGCGCCTTAATCCCAGGAGCGAGCGCTGGTCCTGGGGAGGGCGCGTCTACCGCCGCTATGACAAAGTTATGCAACTGCGGAATAATTATTATAAAGAAATCTTCAATGGCGATATCGGTCAGGTCTGTGGTTTTCTGGCCGCCACCGGCCAGCTCCAGGTCGATTTCGAGGGCCGGGTGCTGACCTACGATCCCGGGGAACGGGAGGAACTCACCCTGGCCTATGCCGTGACGGTGCATAAGGCCCAGGGCAGTGAATTTCCTGCGGTGCTCCTGGTGCTCACCACGCATCATTACATGATGCTGCAACGCAACCTCCTGTACACCGCCCTCACCCGAGGGCGGCGCCTGGTGGTGCTGCTGGGCAGCAAGCGGGCCATCGGCATGGCTATCCGGAATGACCGGCCTATCCGGCGATATACCCATCTGGCGGCCCGCCTGCGGGAATCCCTGGCCTCGACAACACTGTAAAAATGCTTGACAAGTCACGCTCGCAAGAGCACAATCAATAAGTGATGGGGGGCACGCGTGGTAACCGATCTGTTTACTACCCTGGAACAAAAACTGGAACTGGTTTTAGGCCAGATTGCGAAATTGAAAGAAGCCAACGCCGCGCTGCAAAAGAGCCTGGGTGAGAAAGACCAAGCCCTCAAGGACGCAGAGATGGCCCTGGCCAAGGTCTCCCAGGAGCGCGAAATGATTCGCCAGCGGATTGATAAGATCCTCAACCGCCTAAAAATCATCGATACGGGAGAATCGGCATAAATTCGGTCCAGGAGCATACACCCGTGACCGTGGAAATATTGGGCCGCACCTTCACCCTGAAGGGAAGCATGGCTCCGGAGAACCTGCACGCGGTGGCGCGTGAGGTGGACAACACCCTCCGGGAACTGCAGCGGGCCTTCCCTACCAGGCCTTTGAGCGACCTGGCAATCCTGGCGGCATTAAACCTGGCATATGAATGCCTGGAGAGCAAGGAGGATTACCAACAACTCCACGCCGACATCGAAAAGCGATCCAGACAATTGATCCAAATGCTGGACGCCGACGGTTCATCTTTTCTCCCTGGCTCTTGAGGCCCCGGCAGTCCTCCGGCTGCACGGGAGCGCCACGAACCCTGGCAGAAAAGGCTTGGGGTGTATGAAAGGACGGCAGGAATTTATTCCGGGCGAAAGTAAAACGACGCACCGGTCAGAAATATTGACCCAGGCGGACACAAGACAACGAAGGAAAAACCTTCTGGTTTTTTGCAATATCCGGTTTTGAGAGGGACAGCGCCAAATCGCACCTTGACCAGCGAAATGTTTATGGCCAAAAATGATGGTTACTTAAGATTTATTCGGCCGGTGGCTCCTTACCGGCCCTGTCGTTGACCCTATTCCGCCCCGAAGTTCCGCACGTGGCCCTTGCGGCCGTCGCCCGCCCTTGTGTCCTTGCCCGGATTCAGAGCTCCAAGATTGATCCGTCCCGCCCTAGCCGGGAGGGATGTCGCCACTTGTGAAGTAATAGAGCGTAAAAAGGAATTTACATGACCATATTGCATTTTTTCGTCGAGGTTATCCTGGTGGGCCTCGGCTTTGTGGGCGGCTTTTTCTATCGCAAGTACGTGGTGGACAGCCACCAGCAGTCTCTGGAAGCCCTGGGAAAAAAGATCCTGGATGAAGCCCGCAAAGAAGCCGAAACTATCAAGAAAGAAGCCAAGCTACAGGCCAAGGATCAACTCCTGCAAATGAAGATGGACTTCGAAAAAGAGACCCAGGATCGGCGCCACGAACTCAACCAACTGGAACGCCGCATCCTCCAGAAAGAAGAACACCTGGAAAAGAAAGGGGCTTCACTGGACGAACGAGATACCGAACTCATCAAAAAGCATAAAATGGTGGCCAAACAGGAAGAGGATCTCAAGGTCCAGGCCGACCGTTACCAGCAATTGGTGGCCGAACAAAACGCCCGCCTGGAGCATCTGGCCGGCATGAGCGCCATTGAGGCCAAAGAACATCTCCTCAGGACTATGGAGCGGGAAGTCCGCGGTGACGCCGCCCGGATGGTGAAACGTGTCGAAACCGAGGCCCGGGAGCATGCCGATCGCAAGGCCAGGGAGATTATCAGTCTGGCCATCAAACGCTATGCCTCGGATTATGTGGCCGAGCAGACCGTTTCGGTAGTGGCCCTGCCGAACGAAGAGATGAAAGGCCGCATCATCGGCCGGGAAGGCCGGAACATCCGGGCTCTGGAAGCCGCCACCGGAGTGGACATCATCATCGACGATACCCCTGAGGCGGTCATCTTGAGCGCCTTCAACCCGGTCCGGCGGGAAATAGCCCGGCGCAGCCTGGACCGGCTCATCTCCGACGGCCGCATCCACCCCGGACGCATCGAAGAGATCGTAGAAAAGGTCACCCAGGAACTGGAAGTGAATATCCGAGAGGCAGGGGAAGAGGCTGCCTTCGACGCCGGGGTCCACGGGCTGCATCCGGAGCTTATCAAACTCCTGGGCAAGCTGAAGTTCCGCACCAGCTATGCCCAAAACGTCCTGCAACATTCGGTGGAGGTCTGCTACCTCTGCGGTATTATGTCCGCCGAATTGGGCCTCAACGTCAAACATGCCAAGCGGGCCGGCTTGCTGCATGACATCGGCAAGGCCGTGGACCAGGAGGCCGAGGGCGTCCACGCCCTTATCGGCGCCGATCTGGCCAAGCGCTACGGCGAATCCCCCAAAGTGGTTCATGCCGTCGCCGCCCACCACGAAGACATCCCCCCGGAAAACATCATGGCCGTGCTGGTCCAGGCCGCGGACACCCTGTCGGGAGCCCGCCCCGGAGCCCGGCGAGAGATGCTCGAGACCTACGTCAAGCGCCTGGAGGACCTGGAGAAAGTGGCTCTGTCCTTCGGCGGCATCAGCAAATCCTATGCGATTCAGGCCGGCCGGGAAATCCGCCTCATCGTGGAAAGCGAAAAGGTCAACGACGAAGAAGCGGTCCTGCTCAGCCGGGAGGTGGCCAAAAAGATCGAGCAAGACCTCACCTATCCGGGTCAGATCAAAGTCACCGTCATCCGGGAAACCCGGTCGGTGGAATACGCCCGCTAACGGCCCCTCCTGCATGAATATCCTGTTTATCGGCGATATCGTGGGGGCCCCGGGGCGGCGGGCCGTCGAGGAACTCCTGCCCTGGGCCATTGACCACTATTTCATTGACCTGGTGGTGGCCAACGGCGAAAACGCTTCCGGCGGACTGGGCATCACCCCCCAGGTGGCCGACGATCTCCTGAGCCAGGGGGTGGACGTCCTCACCAGCGGCAACCACATCTGGAAGCACAAGGAGATCCTCCCTTATCTCGAAGATACCGACCGCCTGCTGCGCCCGGCTAACTACCCGCCGGGGGCCCCGGGGCGGGGGCTGGCCATCGTCGAGACCGCCGCGGGCGAACCTGCGGCTATAATCAACCTGGAAGGCCGGGTGTTCATGAGCGCCATCGAGTGCCCCTTCCGCACCGTGGACGGACTCCTTGAAACGATTCCCCCCCACGTCAAGGTCATCCTGGTGGACATGCACGCCGAAGCCACCAGCGAGAAACAGGCCCTGGGCTGGTACCTGGACGGCCGGGTGAGCGCGGTGGTGGGCACCCACACCCACGTCCAGACCGCGGACGAACGCATCCTGCCGGGCGGCGCCGGCTATATCAGCGACACCGGCATGACCGGCCCGGTGGACTCGGTCATCGGTATGAAACGGGAGATCATCCTGGAACGCTTCCTGACCCAGCGCCCCCAACCTTTCAAGGTGGCGACTCAAAATATGCAACTCCAGGGCGTGGTGCTGAAAATCGACCCCCAGGGCCGCTGCCAGGAAGTCACCCGGGTGCGGCTGCCCTTGAAGTCAGCCTGATATTTTTCTAAAGATCAGCCGGGGGCAGCACAGCGCAGGCTAAAGCCTGCGGCTACCGATAGGGTCGGCGGCCGGCGGCCACAGGCCGCCCTATACGCTTAACCTTGAACTTTGAACCTCGAACTTTGAACTGTTAAGGCAGGAGATCATCATGCGCCGCTTTGCCGCCATCCTTTGCCTCCTGTCCACCCTTATCTGGCAGGGGTGCTCCACTTATGAGCCCAAAGTCCAGCCTTTCAAGCTCCCCGAGGCGTATGCCAATGTGCAGCGGGTGGCCGATGTCTATGTGGGGGCCCGGGCCTGGGACAACGTCGAGGAAGCCCGGGCCGCGTTCGGCTTCGACATCATCGGCGCGGGGCTTCTGCCGGTGCAGGTGAGCTTCGACAACCGGGGCAATCAGACCCTGGTAATCGTCCCCACCCAGACCTTCCTCATGAACCGGCAGCAGGAAGTCTTTCCGGTGTTGTCGGATCGCCAGGCCTATGACCGGGTGGCTAAGGGAACCCAGGTCAAGGAAACCGTGAAGGGCGTGACTCAGGGGTCCCTGCTGGGCGCGGCCACCGGGGCCCTCATCGGCGCCGCGGTGGGCGTGGTCAGCGGCGGCCGGGCCGGGGAATATGCCCTGCGGGGCGTCACCGCCGGCGCGGTCGGCGGCGGTATTCTGGGGGGAGTGCAAGGCGCCGGCGAGACCCAGGTGCCCCGGACCATCAGCCAGGACCTGGCCGCGCACAATCTGCAAAATACCCCCATCAAGCCCGGAGAGCTGGCCTACGGCCTTATCCTCTTCCCCCGGGAGGCCGGCACGCCCCAGTCCCTGCGCCTGCAACTCCAGGACCGGGATACCGGACAGGTTTATACGCTCCTGCTTGATTTTTGAATTCGTCCCGCAATCGGGTGCTCGACGCTTTTTCATTGATAATCGTTAACCGCTGGTTTAATTAATAGAGACAACCCTCCTGCAGAAATCACGGTAAAAAGGATATTCCATGAAAATTCACGAATACCAGGCGAAAGATTTGCTGAAGCAATTCAACGTGCCCGTGCCCCAGGGCGACGTAGCTACCACCTCTCGGGAAGCCCGGCAGGTGGCCGAACAATTGCCCGAAGGTCCCTTTGTCGTCAAGGCTCAGATCCACGCCGGCGGCCGGGGCAAGGGCGGAGGCATCAAGGTTGCCGATACCCTGGAAGAAGTGGAGCGGGTCGCGGACCAGATTCTGGGCATGACCCTGGTCACGCCCCAGACGGGGCACGAAGGCAAGGTAGTCAACAAGGTTTTGGTGGAGCAGGCTCAGAACATTGCCCAGGAGCTCTATTTGGGGATGGTAGTGGACCGGACCGCGGGTAAGCCGGTGATCATGATGAGCGCCGAGGGCGGCATGGAGATCGAAGAAGTGGCGGCCCGCACTCCGGAGCGCATCTTCAAGGAGGCCGTGGACCCGGCCGCGGGCTTCATGCCTTACCAGGCCCGCAACCTGGCCTTCGGCATCGGCCTCAATCCGGCGCTGATCCGTCCGGCCACCAGCTTTATCGACAATCTCTACCGCATGTTCACCTGCCTGGACTGTTCCCTGGCCGAGATCAATCCCCTGGTAGTCACCAAAGACGGGGCCATGCTGGCCCTGGACGCCAAGATCAACCTGGACGACAACGCCCTCTTTAAGCACCACAACCTGGCGGCCATGGAAGACCCGGAGGAGATGGACCCCCTGGAGCATGAGGCTCGCAAGCACCATCTCAACTATATCCGCCTCACCGGCAACGTCGGGGCCATGGTGAACGGCGCCGGCCTGGCCATGGCCACCATGGACCTGATCAAGGCCGCCGGGGCCGAACCGGCCAACTTCCTCGACGTGGGCGGCGGCGCCTCCGCCGAAATGGTGGCCAACGGCTTCCGCATCATCCTGGGCGACCCCAATGTCAAGGGCGTGCTCATCAACATCTTCGGCGGCATCCTGCGCTGCGACGTCCTGGCCAACGGGGTGGTGGAGGCGGTGCAGCAGGTCCAGGTCAAGGTGCCCATCATCGTGCGCCTGGAAGGCACCAACGTGGAGCAGGGCCGGGAGATCCTCAACAAATCCGGCCTGACCTTCACGGTGGCCACCGACATGCTGGACGCGGCGAAGAAAGTGGCGGGACTGGTAAGCTGAACGCCCGATAGCTTCCCAGTCCGCCGCACTCAAGGAGCGACTTTATGTCCAGATGGTACCGGCTCCTCGCGGTCTTTTGCCTTCTCAGTCTGATCCTGGCCGGGGTGTCCCGGGGCCAGCCCGCCTCCCCGACAGGGAAAGGCGGCGGCCCCGGCGGATTTTATAACCCGGAAACGGTGGTGACCGTCTCCGGCATCGTCATCTCCATGACCCCTCCGAGGGCTCAGCAAGGATTACCGGAGCTGGTGTACCTGACCTTAAAGACGGAAACGGCCAAAATCACTGTGTTTCTCGGTCCCAGCGTGGCCCTCGACCAACTGCCCGTGAAGATCAAGGCCTTGGACAAGATCGAGGTGACCGGCTCGAAAATCACCTGGCAAAATCAACCGGTGATCATCGCCGCCGAGGTCAAAAAAGGGGACCAGGTCCTGAAGCTGCGCGACCCCAAGGGCGTCCCGGTCTGGAGCGGCCGCGGCGCCAAATAAACGACGCGGCATTATCTGCGGATGGCATCAACTCAAGGGCTGAGGGCGAAAAATCTCATATTGGGCCATAAAGGAGCACCATACTGCTGAATCACTAGTTTCTTTCCGCAGCCTATCCCTTCCGACTAACCCTCCATCTCTTGCCGAGGAGGACCGATGGACAGATCCAAACTAAACTTTATCATCGACGCTTTGATGTTCTTATGCCTCATGGCCATGGCGGGCCTGGGTTTCCTGATGAAGTACATCCTGCCGCCGGGGCGTGAAGTCGTGGCCAGATACGGCCGCAACCTGTATCTCTCCTGGCTGGGCTGGGACCGCCATGATTGGGGCGACGTGCACCTCTACCTGGCCTTTGCCCTGTTGGCCCTGCTGGCGCTGCACCTCATCCTGCACTGGCACTTGATCCCCGGCCTGTTCGCCCGACTGGTGCCCGATCCCCGGCTGCGCCACAAGGTCGCCATGGTCTTTGTCATCCTCGGCCTGCTGCTGATCTACTTCCCCTTCCTGATCACCCCGGACACGCAGCCCCGGGGGCGAGGCGGCGGCTACCGCTCCCAGGCCGGTGGCTCCGCGGCCTCCATGGCGCTGTCCCGCCATTCCGGCCCGGGCGGCGCCGGGAACCTTGCGGCTGGCCCCTGAGCTGCCCCCTTATTCCGTATGATAAAATCGATAGGTTATCCCCCTCTCCCCCCGCTTCGGGGCTTATCATTACCCACAAGTCCGGGGGGAGGTTCGGCTGTTTAGGTTAACATATTATAATCACTTGATAAAATAATTCTAGACATCTATTTGATTTTGTTGTAAGATTTTATGTTAAAAATACTTGAAATATTAAATCGTTATCTAATTGCACCTGTATTGCGGCCAAGATTGGGCCCAACGCGAGTTGGGTGGACCCTCTTTGGGAGACCGGCGTTTATCCCAGAGCTTGGTGATTCTTGC
>JALNYP010000102.1 GCA_023229795.1 Syntrophobacterales bacterium | reverse complement strand
TATAAGGAGATGAAAAAATGATGAGGAAATTGGGCTTATGCATGTTTATCGCCGGACTTTTGTTCATTTGCGGCTGCTGAGGCGGCGCCCAGGGACTGCGGTCGAGCAGCCCCCAGTTACAGGTTCCAGCGGATTCGCAGGTGGACCACCGGGTTTCCGGCTCGCCGGTTTGTTCCCAGAAAAATGCCGGCTAACAGGAGGCCGGAATTTATCACCGGCCGACTCGATGCGGAAAAGTGTCGATGCAATAAATTAGGAGGTTCCCCATGATTCGGACAATTCTTTGGCCCACCGATTTATCCAAGAACTCGATGAAATCCGTCAAAAACGTGGTTTCCCTGGCAGAAAAGTACCAGGCGAAAATCATTATGCTGTATGTGGCAACGGACTTAACTTCCCTCTATGGCGGTTATGCTCACAGCCCCGGCGAACATCATCTCCAACATTTTCAGGACTGGGAAGTGAAACAGGCCAAGAGCAAGATGCAACACCTCTGTGAGACCGAATTGAAAACCTGCCCGAATATGGAGATACGGCTGGTCCAGGGCGACGCCGCCACCGAAATTCTCAAGGCAGTGAAGGCAGAAAAAGCCGACCTGGTGGTCATCACCACCCATGGCCGGGGCCACGACGAAATCGACCAGAAAAGCCCGGTCTTCGGCAGTGTGGCCGAAAAGGTGATTCGCACCTCGCCGGTCCCGGTCCATTTGGTGAATCCGTATAAAGATTAGGGGTTGTCGTAACCGAGCCATGCCGGCGGGTTTGGTTGTCAAGAAGCGACTGCGGGCGGCCTCGAAAATGCTGGTGACAAACCGGGGCTTACTGCTCCCCCGATCAGGATTTCCCTTCGCCGGGCCGTCCGCGCTGCACCACCCAAGATCGCCGATCAGGGGGCTGTATGGAAAAAAATAGGGTAATGGCCATCACGGAAAGTGAATTTATTCGGATGAAGGGCGCCGTCATGGATAAGGATGGCCCAGAGGCGCTGAAACTGCTCAAAGAGTTGGTCAAGCGTCTGGAGCAACAGGAGAACCTGGGTTTGAAATCCCATTTGGGGTAGGAGATTTTCAGGATCTTGGCCATGGCGGCGTCCCGTTTGATTCGCAGATGGTTTAATCGAACTTAAGCCGCCGTTCCCGCCAGTAAAGCCACCCGGTCAGCAGCAGGAAAAGTCCGTCTTCCAGGAGGGATGCCGGCCCCACTTGGCGCTGGAGAAACAGGCCGCAGCCGCAATCGATTTTCAGGCCTCGAGCCATGGTGATGAGCAGCACGGCGACAAACAGGAAGGATTGACTCAAGATCAGCAGGAGGGCGCTGCGCCGGAGGAGGCCGCCCACCGGGAAGGGGTTGGAGAACCGGCGGCTGCCCAGGAGGCATCCCAGGATCAAAGAAAAGCCGGAAACCATCTCCACCCAGGGCAGGGTCGCGGCCACCAGTCCCACCAGAGCTGAGGGCAGTAGTTGGTAGGCCAGTATGGCTTCCGCAAACTCATAGGGGGCCAGGTGCTTCTGCACGCCCGCATACACAAAAAGCCCACCCAGAACTATACCCACCACTGAGGAAACAAACCGCATCACCGAGACTGACAAATTTTTCCCCCTCTCGTTATCGACTGGTATCCGCCGGGTAGCCGGCTTCATCCCAAGCCCGGAAGCCCCCGGTAAAGGCCATCACCCGGGTAAAACCGGCCGCACGCAGCTTTTTGGCCAGCTTTAAGGCATCGTCGCAGCTTTCCTGACTGCAGTAGACCACCAGTTGTCGCGATTTATCCATCTTCATCAGCTCCGCAGATGCGAGCTCCCCCCACGTTTCCGGTGGAACATTCACCGCCCCCTGGACGTGCAACTCCTGATATTCTTCGGTCTTGCGGACATCCACGAAGAGGGCTTGCTGTTTTTGCCAAATTTGGTAAGCCTGGGCTAAATCTAAAGTCTTTACTCCCTGGAATTGCACTTCCCGGCGCTCCTGGCGCTTCTGATCAAGCAGTGCCGTCAGATTTCCCCTCAAGGACGCCTCGACCAGGGGCCAATGGAACATGAACCCCAGGATCACGGCCAGGCCCAGAAGGCCGACTGCCCAGGCCAATTCCCGACGCCAGGTTACAAGAGTTGTAGCCGCTGCCGCTCCTTTCATCTTTTTGGCCTCATCTCCAGATTCTTTAGACCGGCTTGTTGCACCCTGAAGGCGCCGGTTTTAAGGTATTATCCCATCCCGGAACCATCTACCTGCTTATGGAGCCAGAAGCGGCGGCGTCACCGTTCGTCCCGGCAATAGCCGGCAAAAACCCAGGACCAGGAGGACCGCCCCGACCAGCGCGGTGACGAGGGCCGTAACCTGTGTCACCGGCATCCCGGCGACCAGGGCCGGGCCGCGGGGATCGCCCCGGAAGAACTCTACCCCGAAACGCACCAGGCCTGCCAGCAGGAAATAGGTTCCCAGGAGCTGGCCCTCGAACCGTTTCCGGGTGCGGAGGTGATAGAGCACCGCAAAGACTCCCAGGACCAGCAGAGATTCATAAAGCTGCGTGGGATGGACCTTCACCCCCAGGGTGCCCAGGGTCTGCGGGTGGGTGAAGGTGACGCCCCAGGGGAGATCGGTGGGGCGGCCATAACAGCAGCCTGCCATGAAACAGCCGATGCGGCCGATACTCTGGCCCAGGGGAATTCCCAGGGCTAGGATATCCAGGGTGCCCCATATGGGCATTTGGTGACGCCGGAGATACGCTATGGTGATGATGAGCGCCAGGATCAGACCCCCCTGAAAGGCCAGCCCCCCATCCCAGACCCTGAAAATATCAAGAGGCTTATCCACATACCGCTGTAAGTCCAGGAGCACTTCCAGGGCACGGGCTCCCACCAACGCGGCCACCAGCAGATAAAATCCCAGGTCCCAGATGCGGCCCGGCGGCAAACCCACCCTCTGGGCTTCCTGGCCCGCCACCCAGAGAGCGGCCAGAAAGGCCAGGCACAGCAAAGAGCCATAAGTATAGATGTTGATGGAACCGATTTTCAGCAATATTGGATACATATAAGAATTCCTAAAATAAGCAGGTTACCGGTATGCGATGCGAGATCACGTCATCAGCCTCTTATTCACTCTTCACCTCGCTGACCGCAAGTGGTCCGCCGGCAGCCCGGCGTTGAAAGAGCACATAGAAGCACGGCATCAGGAACAGGGCCACGAACAGGCCCAGGGCCAGGCCGCCGATGGCCCCAGCAGCCATGGGCTGGAGCATCTCGCCGCCTTCCTCCAGATTCAGGGCCAGAGGGATGAACCCGAAGATAATGGCCAGGGCGATCATCAGGCGGGGGCGAAGGCGAATCTTGGCGGCGTTGACCACGGCTTGCAGGGGCGTCAGATTATCGTGCCGTCTCAGTTCCTCAGCGAAGGTGAGCAGCAGCACCCCTTCGTTGACGGTGGCGGCCACCACGATGAGGACGCCGATGATCACCGTCGCGCCCACAGGCAACCCCGTCAGGAACAGAGTATAAACCATGCCCGCCAGGCAAAAAGGGACGGACCCGAGAATCAACGCCGGCAGCTTCAGGCTGTTGAACTGCACCCCCAGCACCACGAAGGCAAAAAATAGGGCGAAGACCAGGATGAGCAACACGGAACGCTGCATCTCGGCCATCATCTGGGCCTGGCCGCCGTAGGAGACTTCGTAGCCCACCGGCATGGTCATCTTGCTTACGGCCCCTTTCAGTTCGCTGAGGGCCTGCCCCACGCTCACGCCGGCGGCGTCCCCCCGGACGATCACCTCATTTACCTGGTCTTCCCGGGCGATTTCTACCGGCCCCACCGCGGGGATCACCTGGGCCACGTCCTTAAGCCGCAGATATCCACCCTGGTTGCCGCTCAAAACCAGGTTCTCCACCTCCTGCTTGGAGGTAAAATGCTGCTCGGGAATCATCATTCGGATGTTGTAAAAATAATCGCCTTCCCGATAGCGGGTGGCCACCGCGCCGCTGATCATGGAGCGCACGGTGGAAGCCACATCCACCACCGAAACCCCCAGTTTCGCAGCCCGGACCCGGTCCACTATCACTTGGTACTCGGGCTTGGTCATATCCATGGACACGTATATATTGGTAAAATGAGCCAGCTGGTTCATGGACTCCGACGTCCGGCGGGCCAAATCGAACAGCTTGTCCAACTTCTGGCCCTTGATCTTGACTTCGATGTCCGCTTCCCCCAGTTTGCGGATGCCCTTGACCGGCGGCTGCATGACCATGGGTTTGGCCCCGGGAATGGCGATGGGAGCCAGGGTCTTTTTCAGGCGTTCGATGTATGCCTTGGTGCCGATCTTTCGTTTGTGCCGGGGCACCAGCTGGATATCCACCTGGCCCTCGTTGGCGATTTCATAGGTGGCCAGGCCCCAGACCTTGCCGCCGGCCATGGTGACGTAGCTTTCCACCTGGGGATCGCGTGTAAGTTTTTCTTCCACCCGGCTCAAAATATTGGTGGTCTCAGTGAGGGCCGCGCCGGTGGGGAGCTTGACCTTCACCATGACCCGGCCGTCATCCATGCGGGGCAGAAACTCGCTGCCAAGATAAGGGAACAAGGCTCCGGCCCCCATCAGCAGGAAGATAAAAGTGCCGATTACGGCCAGTCGGCGCCGCAGTGCCAGTTCCAGCAGGCGCCCGTACCCGTCCGTTATCCAGGCGAAGAACCGGGCGAAGCGGCCTTCTCCATGCGCTTCTGCCTGCTTCCCCGTGAGCAGGGCGGTGAGCAGCGGGGTCAGGGTGATGGCCACCAGCAGGCTGATGCAGACGATGCCGGCGATCACCAGTATCAATTCGCGAAAGAGGAGGCTGGTAAGCCCCGGCACCAGGAGGAAGGGCACAAAGAGGGCCAGAAAGGAGAGGGTGGCGGCCAGGATGGCCGAGCCCACCTCGGCGGTGCCGATCTCAGCCACTTCCCCAGGCGGCTGATCGGGGTGGAGATGCCGCAGGCGTGTGATATTTTCCAGTACTACGATGGAATTGTCCAACACCACGCCTATGGCCACCACCAGGCCGCCCAGAGAGAAGATATTGAGTGAGAACCCCATGAGCTGCATTAGGGAGAAGTTGATAATTAAGGTTATAGGGAGGGCCAATAGCATCACCAGGGCATGTCGCCAGCTTCCCAGAAACAGATAAATGATGACGATGACCAGGATCGAGGCTTCGATGGCGGCGTTGCGCACCCCGTTCAAGGCGGCGATGACGTAGTCCGCCTGGTTTTCCACCATCCCCATCCGAACGCCGGGCGGCAAGGAGGGCGTGAGCTGCTCGATTCTCTTGTTCACCGCCCGGGCCACTTCCACCGTGTTGGCGTCCGCCTGCTTGAGGACGCTCAACTTGACGGTGGGTGTGCCCCCCCGGCGCGTGATGACCCGGACCTCTTCGTGAGCGTCTTCCACCCGGGCGACATCCTTGAGGTATATCTCGCCTGCCGCACCGCTGGCCAGGACCACGTTGCGGATGTCGTCCAGGGTCCGGTATTCACCCATGGTGCGGGCGATGAATTCCCGGCGGCCCACGGTCACCCGGCCGCCGAACTGCTCAATGTTCTCCTCCTGGAGCCTTTTCATCACCCCAGGCAGGGTGAGGGCATATTTCTCCACTGCGTTGGGATCCAGATGCACCCTGATCTCCCGCTTCAAGCCGCCGACGATGTCGGTGCCCGCCACGCCGGGAACTGCCTGCAATTGATACTGCAGCCAGTTTTCCGTCCAGGTGCGCAGTTTGGTCAAGTCCCAGGCATCGGAGCTGATGGTGAGCTGCACCACCGGCAACTGCGAGGGGTCCGCTTTCATGACCAGGGGCGGGTCGATGTCCTTGGGGAGCTGCCGGGCAGCCCGGGTCATGGCCGCCAGGGCGTCCTGGTAAGCCACGTCCACGTTGACCCCGTATTTGAAGTTGGCCAGGAGGGTGTACATGCCTTCGATGGAAGACGATTCCAGGTAATCCAGGTTGTCCACCATGGCCATCGCTCGCTCCAGGGGGTCGGCGATGTTGGTGCTGATCTCCTCCGGTGTGGCGCCCCGCCAATAGATATGCACCTTGATAAGGGGATAGGTAACGTCCGGGAGAAAATTCACCGGCATGAGCATAAAGCTATAGATTCCCAGGACCACCAAGGCGATAGTGATGACGCCCGCGGCGATACGCCGCCTTACGGCGTAGGTGGTGGCTTTCATTTGCCTGCCCCTCCCTGGGCCTTCACTTCCATGCCGTCTTTGAGCTTTTCATTGCCGGCGGTAACCACGGTTTCTCCCGGTTGAATACCGGAGACGACCTGGACCTGGCCGCCCGCTTCGAGGCCGGTTTGCACCACCCGGCGTTGAGCTTTGCCGTCTTTGAGGATAAAAGCTACCTTCTCGCCATTGGGCATGACCAACACCGCATCGCCGGGAACGACCACTGCCTCGGTCGCGGTTTCGAGCCCAACCTGGAGACGGGCGAACATGCCCGGGATCAGGGCCACCGGGTAATCCAGTTCCACTTCCGCAGTGCGGGTGCGCATCCGGGTGTCAAGGTCCGGGTATACCAGACTGATTTTCCCCTCAAAGGTCTTGCCCGGATAGGCGTCCATCTCGACCTTAACCGGCATGCCCTTGAACAACGAGGTGGACTGGGCCTCAGGGATGGCCAGACGGATCACCAGGCTGTTGGGGTCGTACATTTCCACCAGGGGAGCCCGAGGGGCCACAAAATCCCCGTCCTTGACCAGCACCTTCGAGACCACCCCGTCCCAGGGTGCAGCCACCGAGTAGTCGCCGGCGCTCTCCCGGGCCTTGGCGAGCAGGGCCCGGGCCCCCTCGTATTTGGCCCGGGCTGTGTCCAATTGCGAGCCCGGGACGGCGCCGCTCTGCACCAGGATCTTCATCCGGTTCAGCTCAGCTTGCTGCTCCTTCAAAGACTCCGATGCCGCAGTCACTTGGGCCGCGGCCGCCCCAGAGCGGCCGATGGTCACCAGCCGTTCTCCGCGCTTCACCTGGGCGCCTTCCCGGACCCAGCAATTCTGGATGGGCCCTTCGCCGGGGGAGGCCAGGCGCGCCTGGCGGGTGGGAGTCGCTGTACCTGTCAGCTCCAAGGTGCGGGAGATCGGCGCCACTTGAGCCTTCTGAACGGCCACCATGGGAATCGGTTTGGCCTTTTGCGCCTCCTCTTTCCCTTTTTCCTGACCACATGCCTGCCAGGGGCCAAAAAAGGTTATTGTCGCAGCTAACAGGCTTGCCAGAACCAAGACCGGCTTATTCATGAAAGATTCCCCCCCACTGCCAGTTTGAGCCGGGCCAGGGCGGTGTGGAAGTCCGCCAGGACGCGGTAATACGTGGTTTCGGTCAACAACAGGGCCGTCTGTGCATCCAGCACATCGGTGATGACGCCCGAGCCCAGGTTGTATTTCAAGGTCTCGATGCGCAGGCTCTCCCGGGCCTGTTCGATGGCCTTGGCCGTGGCCCTGACCCTCTCACTGCTGGAGTCCACGTCCAGGATGGCGGTCTCCACCTCCTGGCGGACCTGCAGGTTGAGCTTGCGCAGCCGCTCCTGGGCCGCGGCCAAGGCGGCAATCTCTTCCCTCACCTTGGCTTCAATGCGACCGCCCTCAAAGAGAGGCAAGGTAGCCACTACGCCAATCTGCCCGTCGTCATCATAAAAGGGCCCGCGATTTGTTGCGGTCGGCACCTTGGCGGGCGTGCCCCGATCATCAAATACTCCGTATACGCCGGTCCCCCGATAGCCATAAGATCCTACCAAGTTGAGGTTAGGATAATGTCCGGCCCGGGCCACGTCCACTCGACGGGCCTGGCTTTCCAGTCGCTCTTTCGCCGCCGTGAAATCCGGGCGCTGCTCCAGGGCCTTGGGCACCAATTGGTCCGGCCGGTAGCTCACTTTCTCAAAAATAAGTTTCCCCGCAAATTTCAGTTTGGCCTTGTCGAAATCCAGGCCCATCAGGTTGGCCAGGAGCCGTTTTTGAATCTCCAAGAGGTTGGTCTCTCTCTCCAGGCTCTGCTCCAGGTCGGCCAGCCGCACCTCGGTGCGCAGCAAGTCCACCCGGGCCGCCTTGGCCACTTCCACCATCTTGGCCATCTTCTGTCTCTGCTCCTGCATGGCCTCAAGCGAAAACTTCACCGAATCGATCACCTTTTCCTGGCTAAGAATGGTGTAAAAGGTGCTGGAGACGTTATAGACCAACTCATCCCGGGTCCGGGAGAGACGGTTGGTTTCCGCCAGGCGGAACAGTTCGGCCGCCCTGATTTCATTGATAATGCGGCCGCCGGTGAACAACGGCAGTTTCAGAATGACATTACCCACGCTTTGCTGTTTGCTGAACAGCCTTCTTTGATTGTTGTACCGGGCTTCAAACAGCGGCCGGGAGTTGAGGTATTTGGTATATCCACCCTCATAGCTTAACCAGGGCCAGCGAGCCGCTTTGGCTTGATCCACCTTTGCCCCTGCTGCCGAAACGTCCCACAGGGTAGCGGCCACTTCGGGATTGTTCTTCAAGGCGATGTCCAACGAGCGTTCCAGGGTCAAAGCCTCCGGGAGAATCTCCTCCTTGGCCGGAGCGGGTTGCGATGGCGCCGGCGCAATGATGCCGGTGGCCTCAGTGGTGGGCACCGGCTTGAAGGGTTCGGTGGGCTGCGTCAGAACGCAGCCGGGCAGGATGAGGGCATAGAGGATCGTCAAGATTACCGTTTCGCGCAAAACCATGTACCTGCCTCCAACAAAGTCACTTAAATTCTGTTTTCTCATCACGACGAATTGATTCAGTCCCTTGGGCGAGAATCTTGCGAGCCGGCGCTAACTTAAACTCGGATCAATGTTGGAGGCGGCCAATTTTAAGCCTGATGCCGCGCTCGCCGTCGGCAATGCCGAAAGAGATATTTTTGCCATCTTTACTGCAATAATTGCTGTACAGAGGATTAGCGAAGGCTGCTTTCAGGAGGGCCGAGACTTCTTCCTCAGAGGCGGCATTGAGCATGGCCACCACGTTTTCCGGAGAGCTATGATTATTCCTGACGATGAGGGCTGCGGAGCAGTCTCCCGGCTCTTTCTTGCCGAGAAGAGGCTTTAGCGTTGAATGATCCCATCCTGGTAAGATCAGGGATGAATTGGCGATATCTGGGTAAGTATGTTTATCAGAACGAATAGCAGACTTGTCTGAGGCTTCAGGGCTTCTCGTCAGGTTCGAGGCCATTCTCTGCTTGATCTTCGCACCCTTCGTCGTAAATCCCTTAATAGCTTCCCGGTACCTTGCCGCCGCCTTAAGCGGCGGCACCACCACCAAATTCCGGGCGGCAAGCAGCCGCTCCAAGGTGGGAGGATTCTCCGCCGGGCTCAATTTCCGAAGGACATCGTAGTTTTCATCAATGACCACCTCATCCGGCGGGAACTCCAGGAGGAAGGTAAACCGCTCGGTTTCACGAGTCAGGGTCACTGGAAAACTTTGCCTCCCCTTTGGCCCGTAAAAGGTCACTGGAATCCTAACCCGGAAGGGCTGGCTTCCCTGCGTGAGGATTAAAGAGACCGCCGTTTGCTTTCCTCTTTTTTCCTGGCTGATCTCAGTAACTTTAAGTTCCGGCTGGCCGGCATGATCCACCCACTGTTGGAAGAACCGGGAAAGATCTTGGTGGGCAATGCGCTCAAAGGAATTTCTCAGGTCATCCCACAGGCGATGGTGAAGGAGTTGG
>JALNYP010000101.1 GCA_023229795.1 Syntrophobacterales bacterium | reverse complement strand
AGCCCTGCATGCCAGCCCTGATTCCTTAATCAAATTAGCAGCATGAAAGATAAATCTTTGTCAAAAAACAAGAAATTCAAATTCAGTAGCACAGGCGTCTCGCCTGTGCAATTCCTCTCAGGCCAAATCCGGCGGGCACAGCCCGCCCTATAAATTCCGACTGTCCCAGCATATAGGGCGGCCTGTGGCCGCCGGCATTAGACCGGCGTCCCGCCCGGGCCTTCTCTCCCTAATGCCAGCCTTCCGCCGACATCAACGTATCCTGGTGGAAGTTCTCATCGTCCTGGTGAGGATAGTCCAGGTTATAGTGCAGTCCCCGGCTCTCCTTGCGCCTTAAGGCCATGCGGATGATGATGTCGGCCACCGTGGCGATATTGCGCAACTCCAACAGGTCGCTGGTAATGATGAAGTTCCAGTAGTATTCCTGGATTTCCTGCTGGATCAGGTCGATGCGGTGCTGCGCCCTGAGCAGCCGCCGGTCGGTGCGCACGATGCCCACGTAGTTCCACATGAAGCGCCGGATCTCGTCCCAGTTGTGGGAGACCACCACGGCCTCTTCGCTGTCGGTGGCGCCGAAGGGGTTCCATTCGGGCACCGGCGACAGGGGCCGGGACAAGAGCTCCGGCAGGGTCTCTTTGGCCACCTGCGCGGCCTGGTGGGAAAAGACCAGGGCCTCCAACAGGGAGTTGCTGGCCAGGCGGTTGGCGCCGTGCAGGCCGGTCATGGAGACTTCCCCCACCGCAAAGAGGTTGGAGATAGTGGTGCGGCCCCAGGCGTCCGTCGCCACCCCGCCGCACATGTAATGGGCCGCGGGCACCACCGGAATAGGCCCGGCGGTGAGATCGATGCCGTACTTCAAGCACTCCTGATAGATGTTGGGGAAGCGGCTCTTGACGAAATCCGCGGGTTTGTGGCTGATATCCAGATAGACGCAGTCCGCGCCGGTCTTCTTCATCTCCAGGTCGATGGCCCGGGCCACCGTGTCCCGGGGGGCCAGGTCCTTCAAGGCATGATACTTCTCCATGAAGGCGCGGCCCTTCGAGTCGATGAGGACGGCGCCTTCGCCCCGGAGCGCCTCCGAGATCAGGAAATTCTTGGCCGCATAGTGATAGAGGCAGGTGGGGTGGAACTGCACGAATTCCATGTTGCCGATCCAGGCCCCCACCCGGTAGGCCATGGCGATGCCGTCGCCGGTGGCGATGTCCGGGTTGCTGGTATAGAGATAGACCTTGCCGACCCCGCCGGTCGCCAACAGCGTAATCGCGGCCGAGAAGGTCTCCACTTCCCCGGTCAGGGTGTTGAGGACGTAGGCCCCCAGACAAGATTCCTCGGCGTTGGCCACCACCGCGCCCCGGCGCACCAGGCGCTGCCGGGTGATGAGGTCCACCCCCATGTGGTTTTCGAAGACCCGGATATTGGGGTGGGCCAGGACTTTCTCGGCCAGGATGCGCTCGACTTCGGCGCCGGTCATGTCCTGGGCGTGAATCACCCGGCGATGGGAGTGGCCGCCTTCCCGGCCCAGGTCGTAGCCGTTGTCCTTGTTCAGGTCGAAATGGGCACCCATCTCCACCAGTTCCCGGATGCGCGCCGGACCCTGGCGGACCACCAGTTCGACGATGTCCGGGTGGGACAGGCCTTCCCCGGTGGTGAGGGTATCCTTAATGTGGTATTCAAACCGGTCGTCCGGTCCCAAGACCGCGGCAATGCCCCCCTGGGCCTTGCTGGTGGAGGTCTCGGTGAGGCCCTTCTTGGTCACCAAATTGACCCGGGCGAAATCCGCCACCTTCAGGGCATAACCCAAACCCGCCAGCCCTGAGCCGATTACCAGAATGTCTGAGGTGTACTCCAAATTCTTTCCTTTGCGAGAAGCTATCAGCTTTTATTAGCTGTCAGCCATCAGCGGTCAGCGGTCAGCTTTTTGTAGGGTGCGCACTGCGCACCATAAATTCGGAAAGGCGCGGCAAGGTGCGCGGTGCGCACCCTACATACTTCATTTTGCTAAGATTATAATCTGAATTTGTTAATAAACCCAGGCCTCAAGCTTTTTCCGCTTTGGTTATGCCGCGTAGCGAATGATCTCCAATTCCACGGCGGCGTCTGCTCTTTGCAGGATCTCTTCCACTCGGTTCATCACCAAGTCGTCTAGCAAGTATTCGCTACAGTTATCGCATTGCAACACCGGTAAGCCTTTCAAGATCACGATGCTCGTATCACTCACCTTGAAAGGCAAGTCTGTAATCAAAGGCCTTAATTTCGAACCACAGACGCTGCATTTCATGGGACATTCCTGCGTTTTGGAACGCATTTAACCACCAAGCTCAGCTTGGCAAACCATTTTCGTTCCCAAGTACAACTTGGGAACGAGGGAATAAAATGTAGGGTGCGCACTGCGCACCATAAAGTATGAACGGCGCGGCTGACCGCTTCAAGCTGAAAGCTAAAGTCCCATCAACTTCGCCAGATTCCCCCCCAAAATCATCTCCCGCCACTCCTCCGGCAGGTTGGCTTCGTCAAGCTCTTTCAGGTAGCGGCTGACGGGCAGCAAGGGGTAGTCGCTGCCGAAGATGATTTTCTCCGGGCCCACCATTTCGGCGGCGAGCCGGTAGATTTGGGGCCGGTAGAGGTAGGGCGAGGCCGCGGTATCGAAATAGACCCGGCGCAGGACCTCGGGGCCTTCTTTCTTCATCAGGCCGTAGAAGGGCAGCCCCCCGCCCCAGTGGGCCAGGATCCAGTCGACTTCCGGGAAGGCCTTGATGGCCTCATAGAGCGCCGGCAGGGACAGCGCGGCTTTGCCCGGGTAGCGCGGCCCCACCGGATCATTGGTGTGGAGCAGGAGCGGCACCCGGAAGTGCTGGCAGAGTTCGGCGATGGGGGTGAGCCAGGCGGTGAGATCTTCTTTGAGGTCGGTCTCGTACCAGGCCAGTTCCCCCACGCCCTTAAAGCCCGCGGCCAGGCACCGCTCCACCTCCCGGGCGGCGCCGGGCTCCAGGATATGCACCGCACAAAACCCGATGAGGGTTCGGGGAAAGCGGCGCATGGCTTCGAGGATCACTTCGTGTTGGCGGCGCCAGAGGCGCTCCTTGCGCCAGGGAAAACCCATGACCACCGCGGCCTCCACCCCGGCCTCGGCCATGGCCCCCACCATCTCTTCCGGCCCCACCAGCTTCGACTTGGGAGAATCGTAGAGCAGGCGGAAGGCCGGCTCATCAGCAAAGTAATCCTCCCGGTGGCGGCAGATTTCCTCCGGGAAGACGTGGGTGTGCCCATCTATAATCATATCCATACTATGGCTCCAAACCCGGTGGCGTGCAAGCCATTTCTGCGAAGGATAACTCTCGGGAAATCCGGGTTTTTTCCTTTCCAGGCGCAAGTTGTGGACCCCAACCCGGCCATTTTCCCTTTATCTGTCCCTTTTTTTCGGATAGAATATAATCGATGGCAATCCGCTTGAGATATCTGGCTTTTCTCCTCCTGGGGTGGCTGCTTATGGCGCCCAACTACGCCGGGGCTGCGGGACCGTTCACCTATCGCCTGCCCCAGGGGCCGGGGCTGGACCCGGCCGCGGTCACCGTAGTGGGCCAACCCCAGACCCACCACATCGTGCGCTACGAGAATCTCTATAAGATCGCCCGGGATTACGACCTCGGGTTCTGGGAGCTGGCCAAATTCCACCGTTCCCTGGATCATTTTTATCTGCCCTGGGAAACCGATATCACCATCCCCACCCAATGGATCATCCCCCAGGTCGCCCATCCTCCCGGCTACCTGATCAACGTCGCCGAACTGCGGGGCTACCGGTTTTTCCCGGAGAAGCACGAGGTCTGGACCTTCCCCATCGGCATCGGCGTCTTTGAATACAAGACGCCCATCGGCAAACACTTCCGGGTCCAGAGCAAGTCGGTCAACCCGGGGTGGCACATTCCCAAGGGGTTGCAGGCCAAGTACGGCATGTCCTATATGCCTCCCGGGGACGATTGTCCCGTGGGCCACCGCTGGATGGGCCTGTCCCATTACGGCCTCCACGGCACCCATGCCCCCATGGGCGTGGGCCGGCTGGTGAGCCACGGCTGTATCCGCCACTATCCCGAGGACATCGAGAAACTCTTCGACATGACCCCGGTGGGCACCTCGGTGGAGATGATCTATGAGCCCGTCAAATTCGGCTTCCTCCAGGGCCGCACCTACGTGGAAGTGCATGAGGACATCTACCAGCGGATTCCGGATATGCTCCAATACGCCCTCAAGAAGCTGCATGACCAGAACCTGGCGAGCCGGATTAATTGGAACCGTTTCCTCCAGGCCGTAGAGGAGAGCACCGGCGCACCGGTGGATATTACCCGCTAAACCCTCAGTCTCCGGCCAGTCTGGCGTCAGCTGAGCCGGCCCCCTGCACCAGGGCGAGCCTAAGTCATGTCAATCGGGAACGGTTCGGATATCTGCAGCACCTTGCTGGCAATCATGGAAAAGCTGTATTCTATCAAAGATCTCCATGCCTTGCTGGACGCGGTGCTCCTCCAGGCCCGGCAATTTACCCACGCCGACGCCGGCTCCATTTACCTCATCGAGAACGGGGTCCTCAATTTCAGTTACACTCACAACGATACCCTGTTCGGCGCCTTGGGCAGCAGCAAATATCTCTACACCAGCCGTACTCTCCCCATTGATCATCACTCCCTGGCGGGGTATGTCGCCTTGACGGGGAAGCCGCTGGTAATAGACGATGCTTACCGGATCCCGCCGGAGATGCCCTTCAGTTTCAACCGGTCTTTTGACCAGGTCTCGGGCTACCGGACGAAATCCATCCTGGCGGTGCCGCTTATCACCAGCACCACCAATACGGTGGGGGTGATGCAGATTATCAATCCCCTCGACCGCGCCGGGGAACTCTCGTCCTTTACGCCCGAAGACCAGGTGATCTTGAGCTACTTCGCCCAGAACGCCGCGGCCGCCATCGACCGCGCCAAGTTGACCCGGGAGATCTTCTTAAGGATGATCAAGATGTGCGAACTGCGTGATCCCCTCGAAACCGGGGTTCATGCCACTCGGGTCGGAGCTTATGCGGCCGAGATTTATCACCGGTGGTCCCTGACCCACGGGATTGACGGCGAAGAGATCAGGCGCACCAAGGATTTGCTGAGAATTGCCGCCATGCTGCACGATCTGGGGAAAATCGCCATCCCTGATCTTATCCTGAAAAAGCCCTCGGGCCTGGATAACGACGAATTCCATCTCATGAAATACCACACGATTCACGGCGCCCGCCTCTTCAAAAATACGGCCTCCGACCTGGATGTCCTGTCCGCGGAGATCGCCCTGAATCACCATGAGCGCTGGGACGGCCAGGGCTATCCCGGCAAAATCGACAATATCTTCCAGGACCAGGTGCAATTGGGGGAAGGCAAACGGGGCGAGGAGATTCCCCTGGCCGCCCGCATTGTGGCCGTGGCCGACGTCTATGATGCCCTGGTTTCCAAACGGGTCTATAAAGCAGCCCTCTCCGAAGACCAGACCCTCGGCTATATCAAGGACCAGTCGGGCAAACACTTTGATCCCCAGGTGGTGGACGCTTTTTTGGCCATTTATGATGTGATCGTGGCCATCGGCAAGAAATACCGGGAAGAGGCCGCGCCCCTAAACCCGGTCACTGCCTTATCCCCCCATAATCCTGCGTAGAACGCCGGTGTTATCAACGGTGTGAGGAGGAACCGTGGCCTGTGACTGGCTGATCCATAATGCCCTGGTCTTAACGCTCGAACCCGGCAGCCGGCCCCTGCCCGGGGGCTACGTGGCGGTCCAGGGCGGCCGCATTGCCGCGGTGGGCCGGGCCGACGTCCCCGGGGACCTCCCTGCCGCGCAAGAGAATTTGGACGCCCGGGGCGCCCTGGTCCTCCCCGGCCTGGTCAATACCCATTGCCACGCGCCCATGGTCTGGTTCCGGGGCCTGGCCGACGATCTGCCCCTGCAGCAATGGCTGACCGAATTCATCTTTCCCGCCGAGCTCGGCTGGCTCGACCCCGACAAAGTCTATTGGGGCACGCTCCTGGCCGCGGCCGAAATGATCCGGGGAGGCATCACCACCGTAGGCGATAGTTATTTCTTCGCCGCCGAGGCGCGCCGGGCCCTGGCCGAGGCGGGCTTGCGGGCCGTGGTGGCCCAGGGCGTCGTGGACTTCCCGGCTCCCGGGGTCCCGGACCCCGCGCTTAACCTCCAGGTGGCCGAGGATTTCCTTAACACCGGCGCAAACTTCGGCAGCCGCGTCACCTCTGCGGTCTTCTGCCATGCCCCGTACACTTGCGGCCCCGAGACCCTTCAAAAAGCCAAGGACCTGACCCGGGCCCGGGGAGTGCCCTACTTTATCCACCTGGCCGAAACCCGGCAGGAAGTGGTTGACCTCGAGGCTCGCACCGGGTTGTCTCCCGCCGCCTATCTGGACCGGTTGGGGGTCCAGGATGAGCTGACCGTGGTGGTCCACGGCGTCTGGCTGACCCCGGCCGACGGCGAGATCCTGGCCCGGCGCTGCGTCAAACTCTGCCACTGTCCCGAAAGCAATCTGAAGCTGGCCGCGGGCGTGGCGCCTATCCCCGAGCTGCTTGAGCAGGGGGTGATCGTGGGCTTGGGCACTGACGGCGCCGCGTCCAACAATAACCTGGACCTCTGGGGCGAAATGAGCCTGACGGCCCGGCTGCATAAGGTCTGGGGCCGGGACCCGACGCTTCTGCCCGCGCCCCGGGTGGTGGCCATGGCCACCCGGGACGGCGCCGCAGTCCTGGGCCTGGGCCGCGCCACGGGCGTCCTGGCGCCGGGGATGGCCGCGGATCTCATCGTGGTGGCCCTCGACCGGCCCCACCTCACGCCCCTCTACGACCCTTATTCCCACCTGGTCTATACGGCCCGGGCCGCGGACGTGCAGCACGTCATGGTGGCCGGCCGCTGGCTCCTGTCCGAGGGCCGGTTCACGACCCTGGATTGGCCCGCCCTCGCCGCCCGGGCCCGTAGCCTCAGCCGGGATCTGTCTGCCTGCTGCCGGCGGCTCCGGCCCGGCGCCTGACAAGCTGGCGCTTTAAGAAAAATATGATATCATTTGGCAGGGTTAGGAATTCAGAAGCCCGCTCCATCTCCTGATAAGGACGACCGCCGCCCCATGGCCAAAGCTGCCCAGACCCGGGAGTACCTCGCCTCCCGACTGCATTTCCTGATCACCACCCCCGAGGTCCTGCGCCTGGTTTACGACATCACCACCTGCACCGTGGAGTGGGAAGACCATCCCGATCTGGAGGCCCTGGAGCAATCCGGCGGCCGGGAGCTCTTTCCCTGCTTTACCACGTATTTGCAGCGGCACCTCATGGAAGTCCGGGGCGTCATTTACCCCAACCTCACGGAAAATGACCAGGTCATCTATCACGTAATCCGCCTGGATCTGGCCGATTTCAGCTTTTTTTTGCGGCTGCGCACCTCCCAGACCGCATTTCTGCTCTCCCCCTTCCATTGCCGGTTCCTGAGCATGCTCTTCGGACGGCTGGTGATCATGCACCTGTCTCTGGCCGGCCGGGAAGGAGAGGGCGCCCACCCCTTCACCCCCTATTCCCTGGAAGAACAGGTGGTGGCCGACTATCTCCAGAGCCTGACTCTGGCGCCCTGCGCCACCATCAAGCTGGATGCCCAGGACAACCCCTACATCGGCTCCATGCTCTATACCGCCGCGGCGCTGCGCCGCTGCAGCATGCCCGACCGGGGACGGGAGGAAGCCATCATCCGGGCCTGGCGCCTGTTCAAGCGTCTCCTCTACTATTCGGTGGAAGGGGAGCGCCTGTTCACCGGGTTTGCCATTCTCACCAGCTACCGGAGCCTGGAATACTACCGCCAGCACTGGCCCTCTCTGCTCTGGTTCCATGAGGCCAACCATACCTCCCTGGACCTGGGCTTGCAGGGCCTGCGGCAGTTCCTCCTCAACGCCGACGGCCGCTGCACCTTCCTGGCCATGTATAACGGCCAAATCGTGGGCCTCCTCAAACACCAGCGGGGCATTCAGCGCCAGCTTACCACCCCCGCGGCCTGGCGCAACGTCTTGCCCCTGGCCACCATCTCCAACCGGGGCCGGGTCAGCTTCTGGGTGTCTCTGAGGGGCCGCAAAGACCCCCGCATCCGCCTCTCTCTCCTGGAATACCGCCAGGGCCATCTCCATATCCCGCTGTTCCAGGACATTTTCTGGCAGGAACTGGAGCGCCAGTTGGAGGAAGTCTGCCCCGGCCGCCAGATTAACGGCTCCGGCGTTTTGCCTCTGCTGAAGTCGCTGCTGGAGCAGGTGCGCCACAGCGGCCACGGGGCCATTTTCCTGGCCGGCCTCACCGAGAGGCAACTGGATGCCCCCCACACCCCCATCGAAAACCAGGTGCGCCTGGCTTCGCCGGTGCCCGTCAGTGATGCCTGGCTCCAACATCTCGCGGGCCTGGCCAAGTCCGACGGCGCCGTGATCATCAACGACCGCCTGGAGGTCTGCCAGTTCCGGGCCCGGCTCAAACCTGCCAATATCTGCCTCCTGCCGGATAGGGACGACCTGGGCGGCGGTATGCGCCACCAGGTGACCCGGGAATTCTCGGCCTACGCCCCGGGCGTCCTGGGCATCTGCGTCTCCCAGGACAGCTATATCTCCCTGTACCGCGGCGGCAAGCTCATCAGCCGGTTGTTTTGAGCGGTAAATAAAGGTGGGGCGGGCCTCTGTGCCCGCCATAAGAAACGTAGGGTGCGTTCTACGCACCAGCCGCAGTAGGGTGCGCACCGCGCACCAAGGTTTTGGATGGAGGGCTCGCCATGACCATGGAACGCTACATCCGCGCCATTGCCGGCAGCTTCATCTTGCTGTCGCTGCTCTTGGGCTATCTCTACAGCCCCTATTGGCACCTCTTCACCGCCTTCGTCGGGGCCAACCTGCTCCAGTCGGCCTTCACTAAATGGTGCCTGATGGAAGATATCCTGAGTAAATTGGGCGTACCGAAGACTGGGTGATCTTGGTGGCGCAGGCGTCTCGCCTGCGATTGTTGTAGGGTGTTGACCGCGCGCCCCCGCTTTTATCCGAAATCGAGGGGCTGAGCCTGCCAATCACCGGCCGTTTGCAGGGCAATATGGCATCCATTAACCGCAGATGATGTAGGTTTCTAAGTGGTGGTTTTTATAAAATAAATTAAACTTGATTTTCGACATATATTATCCTAAATATTTAGTGAAAAATTAGAATCTCCTCATAGATGATGTCATATTCATCAATGAGGTCAGGGTCATGAGTATGACCAAGCATAAAACAAGAATATCAGAGATGGGTAAATATGCCCCTCCAGAGGGGACATTTACACGAAAGGTCCTTGATGATTGGATAAAAAATAATCCTCCCTCACCTTCAGAGAAAAGAGAAATTAGAAAACGATTTAAAAAAGCCGTTGCGATAATCACAGCTCAGGTCGAAAATGGTGCCATATTTCCATTAAATGATCTCCTACGTTACTTTCTTAAAGAATACAATAATCGCAATTTTGAACATGGCCTCAGATCAATGCCCTCGTCTTTCAATGTTTTGGAAGCCTTTTTTACCTACAATCCCGAATATAATTTTTTCAGATTAAGAGATGGTAATCGTTCAGGCCGCCTCTCCAAGTAATGTGGCCACGGGTAAGAGAGAAGGGGCAAGTTGACTGGTCCGATGAGCTTGAATCGCCGCCACGACATA
>JALNYP010000018.1 GCA_023229795.1 Syntrophobacterales bacterium | reverse complement strand
GGCCGGGTTTTCCTTACTGGGATTGGGTCTTGGCTTTTCGGAGTATCGTTTGATAATAGGCATCCCCCCACCCTGAGAGGCGGCCATTCTCAAAGACTAGGGGGGTTAATACCGGACGGCCCCCCTGGTCCCCTAAAAGGTAGGTCCATACCACCACCGGCTTGCCGTCAGCCAAAAAGCCCTCGGTACGGTCAGGCAACCCCAAAAGATGGGTTACCTCTTCCTTGCTCATGCGCAATTCCAATTTCGCGGCCTCCGCCATATGGCTCGAAGCCGGAGCTGGAGGCGATGATGCAGTTTGGGCCACCGCTGGCTTCTTCGGAGCCGGCATGGAATCAGCGCGCTTTTGTTCGCTGGAGAAAATAAACTGTCTTTTACCGTAGGGATAATATTTAACCTTTTCTACCTTTCCCTGGGCATCCACCCAGTAGGCCATCTGCTCGGGTTTGCCCCAGGCGCCGCCTCCCATAACCGCCATCTGGTCCATGCGCTTAGTCTCATACAGAAGAATCTTACCACCTTCAGGCGAAGCAATGGTTTCCTGCGGCAGGCCTCTTTCGGCTATCAGTTGCGTTTCTTGCATTCCCACTGCCCCTTCGAAATTTCCGCTCGTTTGTCCCGCGGCACAGCCACCTGCCACCAAGAGCGTCATCCCGATCAGAAACAGATACTTTCGCCGTCCCATGTTATCCTTCTTAGCGCAGATTCCGCAAGACTTCGGCCTGAAGAGCTTTGTTCTCCAGAGCAGGTGATTATAGATAAACTAACAGCGACGGCCATTGATGAACGCCGCCGGTCTCCTGGGGCGCTACGATTAAATTCCTTTCCCAGGGCGAAAGGAAACCGAGAAGACTCTCGCAAATCGTCGATCCAAAGTAGGTTCAGACAAAAAGCCCTCAAATATAGGTCGTATGACCTTCGGTTGAACTAAAAATATAGCTTTAGTGGCAAACATTCAAGTAAATATAATTAAAATGGTCATTAAGTACCAAGAATTAAATCAGACCTGTCCGGGCGAGAAAGCCGCGCTGGTTTCTGAAGAGCCTGAAAAGATGTGCCGGGTTTCACAAATCCCCGGCCCGGAGTCTTGACAGTAGCGGGAAAACTGAATAAACTTATTAATTCCAGAGTCTTTCAATAAATTCCCTCGCAGCTTTACGAGGTCATAAGGTAAGGAATGTAAAGATGAAAATGTATCTCATGACCCCGGGACCGACCCCGGTGGCCCCGGAAACCCAGCTGGCCATGGCTCAGCCTATCATTCACCACCGTTCGCCCCAATTTATGGAAATCCTGGGCGAGGTGAGGGAAGGGCTGAAATACCTGTTTCAGACGGAGCAGGAAGTGTTGATGTTCACCGCGACCGGCACCGGCGCCATGGAAGGAGCGGTGGCCAATACCCTGTCAGCCGGGGATACCGCCCTGGTAGTGGACGGCGGTAAGTTTGGCGAGCGTTGGACCGAACTCTGCAACGTCTACGGCATCAAAGTGGTGCGCCTCGCCGTGGAATGGGGCCATGCGGTGGATCCCAAGGCCGTGGCCAAGGAACTCGATGCCAACCCGGCGATCAAGGCGGTCTTGGTGCAGGCCAACGAAACCTCCACTGCCGTCCAGCACCCGGTGAAAGAATTGGCCGCAGTGACCAAGAGCCGGCCCGGGACCATTTTGGTCGTGGACGCGATCTCGGCCCTGGGAGGCTATGCGCTGCCCATGGATGAATGGGGCATCGATGTGTTGGTGGCCGGCTCCCAAAAGGCCATGATGCTGCCGCCGGGCCTGGCCTTTGCGGCCTTAAGCCCCAAGGCTTGGGAGTTCGTGAAGAAATCCACCTTGCCCAAGTATTACTTCGATTTCAGCAAGCAGCTCAAATCCCAGGGCAAGAACCAGACGCCTTACACCTCTCCGGTTTCCCTGGTTCTGGGCTTGCAGGAAGTACTGGCCAAGATTCGCAAGCACGGGCTGGACAAGATTTACGCCCATAACCGGCGGCTGTCCGCGGCCACCAAGGCGGCGGTCAAGGCCATGGGGCTCAGCCTCTATTCCAAGGATAATCCCTCGGATGTCTTGACGGCGGTGGAAACTCCGGCCGGTGTGGACGGCCAGAAAGTGGTGAGCGAATTGCGGAAGCAAGGGATCTGGATCGCCGGCGGCCAGGCCCAGGCCAAAGGCAAGATCATCCGCATCGCCCACATGGGCTTCATCGACACCGTTGATCTTCTGGGCACCATCGGCGGTCTGGAAGCAGTGCTCACCGGATTGGGCTACAAGGTTGAACCCGGGGTGGGACTGCGGGCGGCCCAGGAAGTCTTGAGCAAGGAGGCAGCGGCATGAAAGTCCTGATCAGCGATAACTTGCATCAGGCCGGGATTGACATCCTTAAATCCCATCCCAATATCGACGTGGTGGCCCGCCCCGGCATGAAACCGGAAGAATTGCTGGCGGAGATCAAGGACGCCGACGCCCTGGTCATCCGCAGCGCCACCAAGGTCACCGCAGACCTGATCGCGGCCTCGCCCCGCCTCAAAGTAGTAGGGCGGGCCGGCACCGGCCTGGACAACGTGGACATTCCCGCGGCGTCCAAACGCGGCATTGTGGTGATGAACACCCCCGGGGGCAATACCATCACCACCGCCGAGCACGCGGTGTCGCTAATGATGGCCATGGCTCGCAACATTCCCCAGGCGGGCCAATCCATGCGGGAAGGCAAATGGGAAAAGAAGAAATTTCAGGGGACCGAGCTGTTCAATAAGACCCTGGGAGTCATCGGCATGGGGCGTATCGGCACCGTAGTGGCCGAGCGGGGTCTGGGCCTGCGGATGCGGGTCCTGTGTTACGACCCCTTTATTACCAAGGAATTGGCGGCCAAGATCGGCGCCGAACTGGTCTCCCTGGACGAACTCCTGGCCCGGTCCGACTTCATTACCATCCACACCCCGAAAACCAAGGACACCGCCAAGCTTCTGAGTAAAGAAGCCTTTATGAAGATGAAGCCCGGCGTGCGCATCATTAACTGCGCCCGGGGCGGCCTCATTGATGAGGCGGCCTTGCTGGAGGCCTTAAAATCCGGCAAAGTGGCCGGCGCCGCCTTGGACGTGTATGAGACCGAGCCGCCGCCGGCGGACTGGCCGCTCAGGGCGATGCCCAATGTCGTGTGTACCCCCCATCTGGGCGCCTCCACCGAAGAGGCCCAGGCCAATGTGGCGGTGGCCGTGTGCGAACAGATCCTGGAGCTGCTCCTTTACGGCACCATCAAGAACGCGGTCAACGCCCCTTCGGTGAGCCAGGAAGCCATGGCCCAACTGAAGCCGTATCTGACCCTGGCTGAGGCCCTGGGCGCGTTTCAGGCCCAGATCAGCGAAGGCGCGGTCACTTCCGTGGCCATCACCTATATCGGCGAAGTTGCCCAGTTGGACACCAAGCCCCTGACTCATTCCATCCTGAAAGGGCTGCTCTTCCCGGTGGTGGGCGATGAAGTGAATTACGTCAACGCCCCTGCCATGGCGACATCCCGGGGCATTCATCTCAGCGAAGAAAAGGTGGGTTCCGCCGAGGATTTCTCCACCATGATCCGCCTGACCGTCAGGACCGGCAATGAGGAAAACGTGCTGGCCGGGACCATCTTCGGGAAATACGAGCCGCGCCTGGTGCGGATCAACAAATTCCGCCTGGAAGCCACGCCCGAGGGGCACATGTTGTTCATCTACAACACCGACCGCCCCGGGGTGATCGGCGCGATCGGCAGCACCATCGGCAAACACAAAATCAACATCGCCCGGATGACCGTGGGCCAGGAAAAGGAACGGGGGCAGAACGTCATCCTGCTCACCACCGACACCCCGGTTACCCCGGAATGTCTCAATGATGTCAAGGCCCTGGAACATGTGGCCATGGCCTACCAGTTGGAGCTTTAAAGCAACCTTAAGAAAATCCCGCGCCGGAGGCACGTATGAGTGAGCCCGAAGATAAAGGTTATACTGTCAACGACCGGCGTTTTCTGCACCTGAGCGAGGAAGAGAAGACCAAACTCCGGAAGGAGCAGGGGACCAAGGACACCGCGGCGGAGGCCTTTCAGGAGGCCTCCCAGAAGGCCGCCACCGAGGCCGCCCAGACAAGCCATGAGGTGCCCCTGCCGGAGGTCAACTTCTCTTCCTTCATCTTCTCCTTGAGTTCTTCGGCCTTCGTCAGCTTGGGAGCGATTCCGGACCCCAACACCGGCAAGATGGAAAAGAATCTGGCCATGGTCAAGCAAACCATCGACCTGCTGGCCATCCTGCGGGACAAGACCCGGAACAATCTGACCCCAGAGGAAGAGAACCTCTTCGATCACCTGCTCTATGATCTGCGGATGTCGTACGTCAGGGAGATAGGCTGACCACGGGCGCAGGGGACGCGATCAAAATGCTCTGTCCCGCCAAGGTCAATCTCTATCTGCGCATAGTGGGCCGGCGTCCCGACGGTTACCATGATTTGGTGACCGTGATGCAGCCTCTGACCCTGGCGGATGAATTGACCGTCACCCCGGGTGGAGAGGACATCAACCTGACGTGTGAGGCGGCGGAGTTGCCCCAGGGGGAAGAGAACCTGGTCTGGCGGGCCGCGGCGCGATTCCGGGAAGAGACCGGGCAACAGTTCGGGATGCGCCTGGGCCTCAGGAAGAAGATTCCGGTGGCTGCGGGCCTGGGGGGCGGCAGCAGCGATGCCGCCGGGACCTTGCTGGTCCTCAATGAACTGGCCGGGAGGCCGCTGACGGACGCGGCCCTGCACCGTCTGGCCGCTTCCCTGGGGGCTGACGTGCCTTTCTTTCTGCGCCGGGAACCGGCGGTAGGACGCGGCATCGGCACCCAACTCAGTCCCGTGACTTTGAAACCTTACTGGTATCTCTTGATTAATCCCGGGGTGGCCTTGTCCACCCGCTGGGTCTATGAAAATCTCGACCTGACTGCTTTGCCCGACCCGCCGGCCCAGGAGGCCTGGGACCCTGAGCACCCGGAGACCTGGGTGCGCAACGATTTGGGCGGGGTGGCCTTAAGACGCTTCCCCGAGCTGGCGGGGATTTTGGCGGATCTGAAAGAATTCGGGGCCAGGGCCCAGGGCATTTCCGGAAGCGGTCCCACCCTGTTCGGCCTGTTCCCGACCTCGGAGGCGGCGCGCCAGGCGGGTCTGCGGCTGCGCCGGACTTTTTCGGGGTGGCTGGCCGTAGCCCGGGGCCTCACCGGTACGGAACCCGAAACCACCTGGGAGAACCACGTATGGACGATCTGATCATTTTTACCGGCAGCGCCAATCGGCCCCTGGCTGAAAAGATCTGTCAGCATCTCCAGATTCCGCTGGGAGATGCGGTGGTGGGGACTTTTTCCGACGGCGAGATTTCGGTGGAGTTTCGGGAGAATGTCCGGGGCAAGGATGTGTACATCATTCAGCCCACTTCCATGCCCTGCAACGAACACCTGTTGGAACTGCTCATCATGATCGACGCCCTGAAGCGGGCCTCGGCCCGGTGCATCACCGCGGTGGTGACCTACTACGCCTATGCCCGCCAGGACCGGAAGACCGCGCCCCGGACCCCCATTTCGGCCAAGCTGGTGGCCGATCTGATTACCACCGCCGGGGCCAACCGGATGCTCACCATGGACCTGCACACCGGGCAGATTCAGGGTTTTTTCAATATTCCCGTGGACCATCTGTACGCGGCCCCGGTGACCCTGGACTACATCCGGGAAAATTTCACCGGCGACGTGGTGGTGGTTTCCCCCGATGCCGGCGGGGTGGAGCGCGCCCGGGCCTTCGCCAAGCGCCTGAACACCTCACTGGCGATTATCGATAAGCGGCGGGATGCCACGGCCATCAAAGCCATGACCCTGATCGGCAACGTCTGGGGTAAAGAAGCCATCATCCTGGATGATATGGTCACCACCGGCGCCACCCTGACCATGGCCGCGGAACTGCTGATGCGCCACGGCGTGCGCACGGTCCATGCCTGCGTCACCCATCCGGTGATGTCGCGCAATGCGGTGAGCAATCTCCAGGGGTCCATGGTCCAGACCCTGGCGGTCACCGACACCATCCCCCTGAGCCCGGAGGCTGCGGCCCTGGAAAAGATCCGGGTCTTATCCGTGGCTCCCCTCCTGGGCGACGCCATCAAACGGATACACAATCAGGATTCGGTGAGTTCGCTGTTCGTTTAAAAGCTGTCAGCTCTCAGCTTGCAGCGGTCAGCTAAAGACAAGCCATCTTTAGCTGATTTTCATTTTTGACCTTCATCCTTGTTTTTCTCCGCTTCGAGGTATAGATAAGGTTAGGGTGTCATCGAGCGCCAGAAATACGCTTTGATTCAGGAAAAATAACTGCTATAGCGAATGCCAAAAGTTTTTTCCGTTAGGCACATGCTCAAAAAACCAAAATCCCCCCTACCCCCCCTTTTGTCAAAGGGGGGAACTACAAGGAATTGCTCTAAAAGTCCCCCTTTGAAAAAGGGGGATTTAGGGGGATTTAAAAATCAGCAAGTGGAATGAATTTATGGCAAACGCTATAATTGCTAACTGCTAACCGCTGATAGCTGAAAGCTGATTGCTCCTATGCGCTTAATCGTGGGGTTGGGAAATCCTGGACGGGAGTATGCCTGGACCCGGCATAATTTGGGCTGGCAGGTGGCGGCCTATCTGGCGGAGGGCTGGGGGATTCCCCTGGGCAAGAAGACCCTGGAGTCCGTCTGGGGGCAGGGGAGGGTTGGAGGGGAGTCGATTATCCTGGCCCAGCCCACCACCTACATGAACCTCAGCGGCCGGGCGGTCTCTCTGCTGCTGTCCTACTTCAAGCTTGCGCCCCAAGATTTGCTGGTGGTTCACGACGACCTGGACGTGCCCCTGTGGCGCCTCAAGATCGTGGAGCGGGGCGGCCCCGGCGGCCACCGGGGTATCCTCTCCATCATCCAGCATCTGCATACCGAGGAATTTCTCCGGGTGAAGCTGGGCATCGGCCGGCCGTCAGGGGGGATGCCCACGGAGAACTACGTCCTGTCCCACTTCCCGGCAGACGCGGCCGAAGACGTGGCCCGCCTCATCGAGCGGGCTGGGGCGGCGGTGGAGACCTTGATCAAAGAAGGGCTGGCTGCGGCCCAGAACCGTTTTCACGGCGACTTGCCGGAATGAATCGGGTCTAGGGCTAAAAGCCTGTGGCAATCCATCTTCTTACCCGTTTTTCCTTTTCTCCTTTGACGCCGGTTCGCTAAGGTTTGAGGCAGCAAATTAGGAGGTGCAGTCAGTTGCGGATTTTATTCATTTCCTCCAACCAGTGTCGTCTCGGCTTCTTGCCCCTACCGCTGGGGTTGGCTTCGGTGGCGGCCGCGGTGCGCCCGGAGCACGAGGTTCGGGTGCTGGATTTTATGTTCGCCGACGATCCCGCGGGCCAGGTGGACCGGGCCGTAGCGGAATTCCAACCGGAGGTCATCGGCATCTCGGTACGCAATATCGATAATCAGGATGGCGTCCATCCGGAGGTCTATTTCCCCCAGGTGAAAGAACTGGTGGAGCATCTGAAAGAACTCAGCCCGGCGCCGGTGATCCTCGGCGGGGCCGGCTTTTCCGTGGCTCCCCGGGAGTTCATGGCCTATACCGGGGCCGACTTCGGCCTGGTGGGGGAAGGCGAGGAAAGCTTTAAAGGTTTTTTGCAGGCGTATCCCGGACAGGAATGGAGCAAGGTCCCGGGTCTCTGTTGGGGCCAGAATGGCGGCCTTAAGCTGAACCCGATGGAACATATCCGGCGGCTTGACCTGCTGGCGCCGCCGGCCCTGGAATATTTTAGCCCACAGGCCTATGAGGAGACTGCGGGCGGTGCCGGGCAGCCGGGCCTGATCCCGGTGCAGAGCCGCCGAGGCTGCCCCATGCGCTGCATTTATTGCAGCACGCCGCTGCTGGAAGGGGCGGCGACCAGGAGTTGGGGGCCGGAACAGGTGGCTTCATGGCTGGCGGTCTGGCAGGAGCGCTGGGGTTTAACGCGCTTCTACTTCGTGGACAACATGTTCAACTGCCCGCCGGAATATGCGCGGCGCCTCTGCCGGGCCATCCGTGAGCTAGGCCTGCCCCTGGAATGGGTCTGTCTCATTAACCCGGCCTTTCCGGACGCCGAGCTCTTCCATCTCATCCGGGAAGCGGGCGGGAGCATGGTGCAATTGGGCAACGAAAGCGGCTCTGACCTGGTGTTGAGCGGCCTGGGGAAGGGCTTCGACCGGCGGCAGGTGGAGCGCACCCTGAAGCTGCTGCAAGGGGAGGGCCTGCCTTATAGCTGCTTCCTGCTCCTGGGGGGGCCCGGAGAGACCCGGGAGACGGTGGAAGAGAGCGTAGCCCTGCTGGAAAAATACAAACCGAAGATGGTGCACCTGAAGGCCGGCCTCCGTATCCATCCGGGGGTGCCTCTGCATCGCCGGGCCCTGGCGGAGGGGGTGGTGTCGCCCGCGGATAATCTCCTGTGGCCCAAATTTTACCTGGCCCCGGCCATTCGGGATTGGATCAGGGGTTACCTGGCGGAACTGACGGTCCGGCATCCTAACTGGATCATGTGAAGACGGCTACCGCTTGAGAAGCCCTCTGTGGTTTTTACCGAAAACTGAAAACTCAAGGAAGGTTATATGGCTCCAGCACGAGATGATGACGACCGGGAACGTCCCAGTTGGCGGGAAATCGATCAGCGGCGGGACGGCTCGCACCACCGGGAGAAGGCCCCGCCCCGGGTCCCGAAAAAGCAGGCGGAGCGGGAGCGCCAGCAGGCCCTGGCCCAGGCTGAATCTCTGTTTAGGGGGAAGCGGGCCCGGCCGGAATATAAAACCGACCTGAAAAAGCTGGAGGCCAGTCACGGGGGCAAGAAATTCCCGGCACTGGCCAAAAAATTCCTGGAGGAATACGGACTGCCGGAAGAGTGGGGGGCCTTGATCCGCTTCCTGGATTATCCCGACGCCGGCGTGGTGGCGGCAGTCCTCCGGGCCATGGCGACCCAGGCAGAGAAGCGCAGCCGGGTGGAAAAGCAGGGTTTTAAGGGGCGTCTGCAGGTCCTGGCCTTAACCAGTCCCTACCCGGAAATCAGGGGGTTAGCCGAAGAGATCCTGGAGCATTTGTAACCGATCAGGCTCCGGGCGAAGACCAAAATATCATAAAAATTATCCTTATTTATTTCAGAAATTAACGATATATAGGTAAATCCCTGAGGTGATAATTAGGTAAAGAGAGATAATAATTAGGCATACCCTGATTCAGATATTTTTTTTATTGAATATTATAGAGCAAATATATTTATGGGTTAGCTACCCCGGCACAAGGAGGTGCTTAAATGATCAGGGCAGATCACCGTGTGGTTCCAGGGGAAGCAGACTTTTTAGAACCCGCACAGACAACTGAATTAACTGATATAATAACTGTAGACCCCCACTTCAAGGAAATCCTGGACTGGCTGCCGATCTATGCCCACTCGGATTTGCCCATCCTGATCACCGGAGAGCCTGGAACCGGTAAAGAACTGGTGGCCAGGGCTATTTTCGCCCTGGGGCCGCGCTGGCGTCAGACCTGTCAGCGTCTTAACTGTGCGTCTTTGACGGAGACCCTGGCGTGCAGCGAACTGTTTGGGCATGTCCGGGGAGCCTTCACCGACGCCCAGTACACACGCCCGGGGAAGTTCAGGCTGGCCCATGGCGGCAATCTCTTCCTGGATGAAGTGGGGGAGCTGCCCCTTTCCATCCAACCGAAGCTGCTGAGGGCGGTGGAGCAGGGGGAGATCGAGCCCGTGGGCGGCGATACCGTCGTCAAGGTGGACGTGCGGGTGATCGCGGCCACCAACCAGGACCTGCCCCGGCTGATCGCCCAGGGAGGCTTTCGCCAGGACCTTTACGACCGGCTGGCGGTGCTAGCCATCCATCTGCCGCCTTTGCGGGAGCGCCCCGATGACATCATGTTGCTGGCCGAGAATTTTGCCCGGGAGACGGTCACCAGGTTCGGCCGGAGCCAGCCAGCGAAGTTCAGGGATGGCGCCCGGCGCCGCCTGCAGCAACATGCCTGGCCCGGCAATGTTCGGGAGCTCAAGAATACCATCACCCGGACCCTGTTGCTCAGTCCAGAGGGGATGATCAAAGGTGAGGATCTGATTTTCGCGCCTCACCCGGCGATGTGGCCGGAGCCTTCAAGCGACGTGATGCTGGCCTCTCGGCCGTCGCCGGGACGCCTGAAGGAACTCCTGAAAGAAGAGGGGGGCAATATCTCGGCGTTGTCGCGGCGCCTCAAAGTCTGCAGCAAGACCATCTATCGCTGGCTTAGGTCCTCGAGCATCGATTTGATGGATATCCGGGGCGCCACGGCTTAAGTATCCCGCGGCGGGGCAGGGCAGGGGGGGAGGCCGGTGCCGACCCCTTTTTTTTTCCACAAAAAAACCGCCTCTCAGGAAGAGAGGCGGTTTTTTTTGTCGATTGCGAATGGTTAGAGAACGGCTTTGGCCGCAGCCTTGGCCAGCTCGACGATGCGGTCCGGGAAGAAGCCGAAACCGATGATGACGGCCGCCAGGGCATAGTTGAGCAGTTTGATGGGCAGGCTGAGCTGGATAACCGGCAGGCCCGGGTCATCAATATAGTAGGCGGCGTAGATCACCTTCAAATAGTAATAGAGGGAGATGGTGCCGTTCACCGCCGCGATCAGCACGAGCCAGAAGTACCCGGAGTTCATAGCGGAGGTGAAAATGAGCAGTTTGCCGGTGAAGCCGATGGAGGGCGGCACACCCGCCAGGGCGAAGATGCCCAGGATCAGGCTCATGCTCAAGACCGGCGAGCGGCGCCAGAGCCCGGCCAACTCGGCGATCTTCAGATCCCGGCCGTCGGTGGCCACCTCGGAGAGCACCATGAACACGGTGAAGTTCATCACCAGGTAGGCCAGGGCGTAGTAGATGGCGCCGATGTAGCCGGCCTCCTTGATGGTCAGGACGCCCATGAGGAAGACCCCGGCATGGGCGATGGAGGAATAGGCCAACATGCGCTTGAAGTCTTTTTGGACGATGGCCACCAGGTTGCCCAGGGTCATGGAGACCGCGGAGAGGATGACCAGGGCGACGGTGAAGTTATAGCCAAAGGCGTTCCCGAGAATCGCCAGGCGAAGCAGCAGAGCCACGGCCGCGGCCTTGGAGGCGGTGGCGATGAAGGTGACGACTTGATTAGCCGCGCCCTGGTAAACGTCCGGGGCCCAGAAGTGGAACGGGAACACGGACAGCTTGAAGAAGAAGCCCGCCATGGCCAGCAACAACCCGATGATGCCGATGGGGCTGTGCACCAACTGCGTCATCTTGGGCAGGATGTCGGTCAGGTAGGTGGAGCCGGTGGCCCCGAAGATATAGCTTAAGCCGAAGAGCATGAAGCCCGAGGACACCGCGCCGATGAACAGGTATTTGATACCCGCTTCCACGTCGATGCCGTCACCCCGCCGGAGCGGCACCAGGATGTACAGGGAGTAGGAGGACAGCTCCAGGGCCACGTAAATGGTCAGGAGCTCGACCGAACTCACCAGCATCATCATCCCGATGGTGGTCGTAGTGAGGAAGAGATAGAATTCCGCCTGATAGCGTTCCTCGATCTGGGCCAGGTTATGGGAGATGGTCAAGACCAGGAAGAGTCCCAAAGCCAGGGCGAATTTGAAGATTTGGCTAAACAGGTCCACCCGGTAGGCCTTGAAGAACAGGTCACCCTGCTGGAACAGGCAGTAGGCGGTAACCAGGACGCCGATGCCTGACAGAGCCAGGGCGATCTGGTAATCCTGCTTCACCTGCGGCTGGCGCCTCAGGGTGAGGCAGAAGAACACCAGGGCCATGCCCAGATAATAGAGTTCCGGTCCGAAGAGCATCATGTTCATGGTTACATTCCCTGGAGAAACGGTATTACCGAGGATTTAATCATGCTAACCATAAGCTGCGGGAAGAACCCGAAGAGGAGCAAGGTGCCGATGAGGATCATCCGGGGCAGCGCCAGGAAGGGACTGACATCCTCAAAGTGGACGAATTTCGGGTTGGGCGTATTAAAGAAGGTGTTCTGCACCACCCGCAAGGCGAACAGGGCGCCCACCACCAAGGCGGCAATGGCGAGGAGGCCGGCGACGGGGAAGACCTTGACGGTGGCGATAAAGACCAGCAGTTCGGCCCAGAAGCTGGCCATCCCCGGCACCCCGGCGCCGCAGAGGGCCGCGGTGATGAAGAAGGCCGAAGCTACGGGCATGATCTTGGAGAAGCCGCCCAGTTGGTGAATATCCCGGGTGTGGGTGCGGTCATAAATGTAGCCCACCGAAGAGAAAAAGAGGGCCGTCATAATGCCGTGGGCAAACATTTGGAAGACCGAGCCGTTGATGCCGTCCACGGTGCCGGTGGCCAGCCCCAGGCAGACGATGCCCATGTGGGAGACCGAAGAATAACCGATGACGTATTTCAGGTCGGTCTGGGCCAGGCCGACGAACACGCCATAGACAATGCCGGCGGTGGCCAAGATCATCATGAGGTTGGCCCAGTATTGGAAGCCCTCCGGCAGCAGGAACATGGCCACCCGCAGGATGGCGAACGATCCCAGCTTCATCAACACGCCCGCGTGGAGCATGGACACGGCGGTGGGCGCAGCCACGTGACCGACGGGGGACCATGTGTGGAACGGCCAGACCGCGGCCAGCACCCCGAACCCGAAGAACAGGAGGATAAAAGCGACCTTCTGAATCCAGGGGCTGAAGTGGGCTTGGTGCAGCATGAGCATGTTGAAGGTGTTGAGCCCGGAACTGGAATAGAGGAGCAGGATGCCCGGGATGATGAGACCGCTGCCGGCCATGAGGTACAGGGTAAGCTTCATGGCGGCGTATTCTTTGCGGGTGGAGCCCCAGATCAGGATGAGGATGTACATGGGCACCACGGCGATCTCATAAAACAGGAAGAAGAAGAACATGTCGTAAGACATGAACACGCCGAACACCCCGGTCACCAGAGCCAGCATCCAGATGAAGTATTCCTTGGTGCGGGTTTCCAGTTCCCACATGGTGAGACAGCCCGTGAAGATGACGATCCCGGTGAGGAGCAGCATCGGAGCGTTGAGGCCTTCGACGCCCACAAAGTAGGTGATCCCGAAGGTTTTCACCCACTCGTACTTCTCCACGAACTGCAGGCCTCCCAGGGCTTTGTCGTAAGTCACGAAGGTGAAGATGGCCAATGCCAGGGAGATGCCGCCCGACACCACGCTTACTGCCCGGATGAGGAACTTCTGCTCTTCCTTCAACATCAGGAGGATGAGCAGACCCGTGAACGGGGCCAGCAGCATACAGCTCAAATACGGAAATGAAGCAGCATGTTCGGTCATATCAGAGACCCATCAAGAGATATATCCCGACGCCAGCCAGGACCAGTACCATAAACAGCAGGTTGTACTGTAAAAACGCGGTTTGAATGAAGGACAGGAGCCGGCCGCTGCCGACCGTGGAGAAGGCCACCGCGTCCACGCCGCCATCGACCACCCGCCGATCATTGAGGGTAAACAGCCGGGAAAAAGTACCATAGATGAAGCGGTTCAAGAACCAGCGCCAGAAATGGTCCATATACCATTTCTGGATGAAGAAGGTTTGCAGGGCCGGCATTTTGCTGATGAAGCCGACACATTTGGCGTCCTTGCGGCCCCAGTCGAGCCAGGCCATCGCAATACCGCCTACCGCGCAGCTTACCGCCGAGATCAGGAGGAAATAATCCATGGCTTCGTGGTGCACCTCACCCAACAGCAGCTTCATCAAGTAGTCGTGGCAGAAGCCCAGGATGAGGGTGAAGAAGGCCAGGACAATCAGCGGGAAAGACATGACCCAGGGCACGCCGTGGTGCTCGTCATGGCCGTCGCCGTGGCCGCCATGCCCGTGCGCCTCGTCTTCCACGTGGACGATGTGACCGGGAACCTTACTGTAAGCCTCAGGCTCCTTGGGGAAGAGCATGACAAAGATCACCCGGAAGGAGTAGTAGGCGGTCAGGAAGGCCCCGAAGAGGCCCAGACCCAGCCAAAGTTTGTTGTCCAGCGCCCCCAGGGTGCCCATGATGGCTTCTTTGCTGAAGAAGCCGGCAAAGGGGAAGATCCCGGCCAGGGCCAGGGCGGCAATGGTGATGCAGACCATGGGGATATACAGCTTGCGTCCCCCGTTGGTGGCCATGGTAAAGAAGTCGTTGGTGCCGAAATGGTGGATGAAGACGCCGGAACACAAAAACAACATGGCCTTGAAGGCCGCATGGGTGGTCAGGTGGTAGTAGCCGGGGAACAGGTTGCCCGAGGCCAACGCCGCCGCGGACAGGCCCATGGCCATGAAGCCCAATTGGCTGATGGTGGAATAGGCCCAGACCTGTTTGATATCCGTAGCCACCAAGGCGATGGTGGAGGACAAGATCAGGGTCAGACTGGAGATCGCCAGGATCACCGACATGGTGGTGGCCGAGGCGGCGAAGAACGGGAAGATGCGAGTCAGGAGGTACACGCCCGCGGCCACCATAGTAGCGGAATGCAGCAAGGCTGAAACCGGAGTGGGACCTTCCATGGCGTCGGGCAGCCAGCAATGCAGCGGGAATTGGGCGCTTTTGCCCATGATGCCGCAGAAGATCAGCAGGCCCGCGGTGGTGAGCAGCCAGGGAGGCATGGATTTAGCCACCGCCGCGGCGTTCACCGAGGCGATATCCAGGCTGCCGTAGAATAAGGTCAGGAAGACCAGGCCCATGAAGAAGCCGATATCCCCGAAGCGGGTGACCACAAAGGCCTTCTTACCGGCTTCGGAGGCGGAGAATTTCTCGTACCAGAAGCCGATGAGGAGATAGGAGGCCAGACCCACCAGCTCCCAGGCGATATACAGTTGCAAGAGGCCGCTAGAGATCACCAGGGTGAGCATGGCCAGGGCGAAGAGCGACAGGTCGGCGTAAAACCGCCCGAAGCCCGGGTCGCCCGCCATGTAGCCGATGGAGTAGATCTGCACCAGCCAACTGATGGTGGCCACGATCACGAACATCACCAGGCTGGTGGGATCCAGCAGGAACCCGAAGGGCACCTTGACGATGTCGGAGACCAGCCAGTTGAAGTTATAGATAATGGGTTCACGGCCGCCCAGTTTGAAGAAGAAGGTCCAGGCAATAATCAGCGGAATGGTGCTGGCGATCAGGGAGATGGCCAGGGACAGCTTGGCATTATTCCTGGTGAAGATCATTATCAGGGCGAAAGCCGACAACGGCAAAAAAACCGTGAGCAGGCAACCTAACAGAATCGGATCAGACAAGCCCATGATCAACCCCTAAGCTCGGTGGCTTGTTCGATGTTGATGGTTCTCAACTTACGGTACACGGCCACGATAATACTCAAGGCGATGGCCGCTTCAGCCGCGGCCACGGCCATGATGAACAGGGTGATAACCTGTCCGACGGCCGGATGCGGGGCGATGAAGCGGTTGAAGGCCATGAAGTTGATGCTGGCGGCGTTCAGGATCAGCTCCACCGAGATGAGGATGGCGATCAGCGAGCGCCGGGCCAGGACCCCGTAGAGACCGATGGCGAAGAGCACCAAGGCCAGGAAGAGGTAGGTCTGCAATTGATTAAACAGCAGCATCTCAAACCCTCGAGTTAAAGTTTGCTGCGGCCGCCCCGGGCCGTGACAATGGCGCCGAGCATAGCTACCAGCAGCAGTAAGGACACTAATTCAAAGATCAAGGAGTAATTGGTAAGCAGGTAATGGCCGATCGTGGTAACGGACCAATCGGTGCTGCGCTCCGCGGCCGGGGTCCATTGGGTTTTCTTCAAGAGCAGCCCGAAGAAAGCAAAGACGGCGCCGGCGCCCACCAGGGCCCCGATGACCTTGATCTTGTTGCGAGGCGGCCGGGGCAGATAGAGGGGCTCGGACAGCATGATGGCGAAACAAATGGCGATACAGATGGCCCCGACGTAAATGAGAATCTCCATCAGGGCGACAAAGGGGCTGTTCAGGAAGAGAAAGATACCGGCCACGCCGAACAGCGACAGGCAGAGCCCCAGGACGTTATGGAAGATGTTCCGGGCTCCCACGGCGATGAGGGCGCCCAGGACGGTAAATCCCACCACCAGCACGAAACCCGCGGTGGCTACATTCTGGGGAGTTAATAAGGCGATTAGAGCGCTCATTCTTTGACCTCCTTAGCGGGGGCCTTTTCAGCAGGTTTAGCGGCTTTAGCTTTGGCCTCTTTTTCTTTGGCTTCCTTGGCCGCAGCTTCCGCCGCCTTGGCCGCCTCTACTTCAGCCTCGGTCAGAATCAGGGTAGGAGGCAGGCCGAGAATCTTCTGCCGCTCTTGCAGCAAGGTCATATGATCAATGACGCAGTCTTCCCGGTGGTAGCCCACCAGCCGGTAACTCTGGGAAAACTCCAGGGCCGTGGTCGGGCAGACTTCGACGCAGAGACCGCACAGGCTGCAATACTGATGCTCGTGCACGTAATGGTAGCCGACTTTTTGCTTGGCGCCCGGCAGTTTGACCCCTTCGACGGTGATCAGTTGGGAGGGGCAGATCCGGGAACACATTTCGCAAGCGATGCACCGGTGCGTCCCGCTCTCGGGATCGATAATGAACTGGGGATACCCCCGATACCTCGGCGACATCTGGATCTTTTGCCGAGGGTACTGGACGGTAACGATGGGTTTGACAAAGTAGCGTATGGTTACCGCCATGCCCGCCAGCAGACTCCAGAAACCCACCGCAATTTCTTTGAAGTAACTCATCATCGCTACGTAACCTTTATTCCGGCGATTGACCGGCCCGCCTTATCTGAGTTTTAGTACAAAGGCAGTTATCAGCAGATTGACAAAGGACAGAGGAATCAAAATCTTCCAGGAGAAGTTGACCAACTGGTCGAACCGCACCCGGGGAAAGGTCCAGCGGAACCACATGAGCAGGAAGACCAGGGCGTAGACCTTGATAAAGAACCAGATGATGCCGGGGAGGATCGGCCCGTGCCAGCCTCCCAGGAAGAGCACCGTGGCCACGGCCGAGGCGATGAAGATGTTGGTATATTCCGCCAGGAAGAAGAGGGCGAAGCGCATGCCGCTATATTCGGTGTGGAAGCCGGCAACGAGTTCGGATTCGGCCTCGGGGAGGTCAAAGGGGGCCCGGTTGGTCTCCGCCGTGGCGCAAATAATAAAGAGAATGAACGCCAGGGGCTGGACAAATATGAACCAAGTGTGGCCCTGGGCGGCGACGATATCGGAGAGCTTGAACGACCCCACCATGAGGATGATGCTCATGACGGTGACCAGCAGCGGGATCTCGTAGGCTATGTTCTGGGCCACGGAGCGGATGGCGCCGAAGACCGAGTACTTATTGTTGGATGACCATCCGGCCATGAGGATGGCCAGCACCGACAGGGTGGAGAAGGCGAAGATCAGAACGATGCCGACGTTCATATCCCGGATAATCATGGTTTGAGAAAAGGGAATGACCAGGAAGGAGAGCAGCACCGGCAGGAAGACTACGATGGGGGCCAGCCAATAAATGGGCTTGTCCACTTCCTCCGGGGTGATGAGCTCCTTGCCCATGAGCTTGAGGGCATCGGCCAGGGACTGGAGGGCGCCGTGCGGGCCCACTTCCATGGGACCGGGCCGGAGCTGCATATGCGCTGACACTTTGCGCTCCGCCCAGATGAGAAACAAGGCGTTTACCGAGACCAGGGCGATCACCCCGATCAGGCCCACGAGCATGTGGACCACTGGACTACCCAAGAATTGCGCCGCATGTTCCATAGTTTGCGCTCGTATCTTTACTTAACGGTCAATTTCCGGAATAACCACGTCCACGGAGCCCAGGATGGCCACGAGGTCGGCCACCAGGGTATCCACCGCCAATTCCGGAAAGAGGCTGAGATTGGCAAAGGACGGGACCCGGAGTTTAACCCGGTAGGGTTTCACATCGCCCTGACTGACGATGTAGATGCCGAATTCGCCCCGGGCGGTTTCCACGGCCTGATAGACTTCGCCCACCGGGGGCTTGATGCGTTTGGGTACCTTTTCCGCCATGATGGGGCCGTTGGGAAGCTTGTCCAGGGCCTGCTCGATGATGCGGCAGCTCTGTTCCATTTCCTGCAGACGCACCAGGTAGCGGTCGAAAATATCGCCCTTGGACCCGATGGGAATCTCAAAATCAAAGAGCGGATACGCGGAATAGGGTTCGCTCTTGCGGATATCGTAAGGGATGCCGCTGCCCCGCAGGTTGGGGCCGGTGATGCCGTATTTGACGCACTGGTCACGGGTGATAAGGCCGACGTCCCGGGCCCGGTTGATGAAGATGACGTTCTTGGTCACCAGGTTGTCGTAGTCCACCCAGCGGCTGCGGAGCCGCTTAATGAATTCCCGGGTCCCGGCGATGAATTCTGCATCGAGATCAACGGGCACGCCGCCGAACCGGTAGAAGCAGTAGGTCAGGCGGGAGCCGGTGATGCGATCCAGGAGGTCCAGGACATGTTCCCGGTCGTCGAAGCAATACATGATGGGGGTGAAGGCCCCGAGGTCCAGGAGATAGGCGCCGAACCACAGCAGGTGGGAAGTGATGCGGTTGAGTTCGGCGGTGATCACCCGGATGAATTCGGCCCGCTCCGGCACGACCAGGCCCAGGAGCTTTTCCACCGCCATGCAGTAACCCTGATTGTAGGCCAGGGCGTGCAGGTAATCCACCCGGCCCATGTTCGGCAGGAATTGCTGGTAATTGCGATTCTCCGCCATGTGCTCGTGGCCGCGGTGCCCGTAACCAATGACCGGCTCCGCCTTGGAGATAAACTCACCTTCCATCTCCAACAGCACCCGCAAAACGCCGTGGGTGCTGGGATGCTGCGGACCCAGGTTCAGGGTATAGGTCTTTTCTTCGATTCCGTATAGCTCAATCATTGCCCTGGGACGCTCCGAAATCTTTCAGTAAAGGATGGAAATCGGCATCTTCCGGCAGCAAGATGCGCTTCAGGTTGGGATGCCCGAAGAAATGGATGCCGAAGAGGTCAAACACCTCCCGTTCATACCAGTCCGCCCCCGGATAGATCTGGGAGATGGTGGGCATGCCCTTCCGCTTGCCGAGAGGCACGTGCACCGCAGTGCGGCAGAGTTCGTCGAAACTGGCGAAATGGTACACCAGGTCGAAAGATTCCATCAGGTCCACCGCGGTGAAGGATTCCAGGTAACAGCCCGCCTCGAGCATGGCCTGGGCCACGCCCGCCATTTGGTCGGGTTGGGCCGCCACCTCCAGGTGGTATCCGGTCTTGGCGTAGTCGCCAGCGGCCACCTTCTCCAACCCCAAGGGGGCCAGCGCTTTGGTAAGATTATCCTTTAGCATCTCTAAACTTCCTGAGACGGCCCCGTTTGGTGATTTTTTCTTCCAGCATGAGGATGCCTTCGATCAGCGTCTCGGGCCGGGGCGGACAGCCGGGGACGTAAACGTCCACGGGAATGATGAGGTCAGCGCCGGGGACGATGGCATACTGGGTGGGATAATAAAAGGGGCCACCGGAAATGGCGCAGTTGCCCATGGCGATGACCCATTTGGGGGCCGGCATCTGTTCGTAGAGCCGCACCACCGCCGGAGCCATTTTCTTGGAGATGGTGCCGGCCACGATCATCAGATCGCACTGCCGGGGTGAAGGCCGGAAGACCTCGGCCCCGAAACGGGCCAAATCAAACCGGGCCATGCCTACGGCCATCATCTCGATGGCGCAGCAGGCCAGGCCGAAGGTCATCGGCCACAGGGAGTTGGCCCGGGCCAGGTTGAGGGCCTCTTCCAGTAATCCGAATTGGATTAGGGGTTCACCTGTTTTCGTTTCCAACTGAACACTCCTCTGTTCCAGGCATAGACGATGACCAGGGACAGAATGCCGATGAAGATGGTTACTTCGATGAAGTCCCGCCAGACGTATCCTTTGCCGTAGGCCAACAGCACCGGGAAGAGAAAGAGCACATCCACGTCGAAGGCCAGGAAGAGTAAGGCAAAGAGATAGTAGATTACTGCCACTTGAATCCAGGCGCTGCCGATGGTGGGCATGCCGCATTCGTAGATGGCGTCCCGGGCGGCGCCGTAGCTGCGCGGGGCGATAAGTTTGGCAATAATCAGAGGACCCATGGCGAACAGACCAGCCGCCACCAGGTAGACGAGAACAAACGAGAAATCGCTCAAGGCCTGCGGAATTTCCAACGCCCGACTCCTTGTGCTTTTTGGTACAACCTCGCTTTTTATACCCTAGGCGTAGAAACCGAGTCAAGGAGTTTTTTCCCACAAAGTCAAAATTCTTCTCAAAGGCCAGGAAGGACTTGTTCAGGATGAAACATATCGTCTATGAGAAAGTTTGAACAAGCTGGTTATTTAGGAGCGGTTCCCTCCCTTTACATGTTAGTATTTAGACACACCGCCCGGCAGGAAGCCCCCGGCATTTGAGTTCCATCGCTTTTATCAGTCATTCATGACCCTGACGACGCATTCGAAAAGCTTGACAAGATCTGGCACCGGCTTTCGCCGACGCCAGGACACCCAAGGACGGGTATCTCGGAGGTTCTCCGGGGACCTTCCGAACCAAGATAGGGAGTGCTGATGGCTGACTGGCAAGACCTGACCATGCCGGAGTTCGAGGCCCTGCGGCGGCAGAGCCGGACCGTGATCCTGCCGTTGGGATCGCTGGAGGAGCACGGGCCCCATCTGCCTTTGGGCACCGATACCTTGCACGCCCTGGAGGTGGCCCGGCGGGTGGCTTTGAGGCGCCCGGTGGTGGTAGCCCCGCCGGTGTTTTACGGCATGTGCCGCTCGACCCGGGAGCATCCGGGCACGGTGAGCATCTCCGGCGATACCTTCCGGGCCTTGCTGAGGGACGCGGGGCGGGAATTCTACCGCCAGGGCCTGCGCCACATTATTTTTATCAGCGGCCACGCCGGCGGCACCCACATCAGCGCCATTGTGGAGGCCGCCGAGAGCTTGTTGGCGGAACTCCCCGAGGTCCGGGTGGCGGTGGTCAACCTGCTGGAGCTGCTTCGGGAAGTGCTGGCGGGCCAGCCGGGGCTGGTCAAGACCCGGGGGGATGCCCATGCCGGGGAGGTGGAAACCGCGGTGATGCTGGCTGCCTACCCCCACCTGGTCCAGGGCACGGCCCCGGAGGAGTGGCCCGCGTTTCCCAAGTACGTCCTGGTGCGGGATAAGCGGCGTTACTGGCCCGGGGGCGTCTGGGGCAATCCGGCCGCGGCTACCGCCGCCCAGGGAGAAGCCATCCTGGAGGCGGAGATAGAAAGATTGTTAAGGATTATCAGTACGTTAGAAGAGTTAGAGTGCCCTTAGGATTTTTCCTTGACAATATTTCGTCAATGTACAAAGATACAAACGGTATCTATCGGACCAGAAAGGGAATATCTTTAATGATCGCTGAAACCATTGAACATATTGCCGACCGCGTGTTGGCCTACGAAGAAACCGATCTCACCGCGCTGCTCAATCATTTTAAGACCCGCATGGAACAGTTTGAGCCGGGTCCGGCCTGGGAGAGAGCGGTAATCGCCTACTTTTTGATTAACGGCGTCCGGGTTAAAAATGCCTTGAAACAGGGCAAGATGCACAGCCAGGAGCACCACCCGGGCAGCCGGCCGGCCTTGCGTGTGATTAAATAGGCGGCACCCTTTTCCCTCCCCGCCATCAACTCCAGCCCTTCCTGTCCCTCCAGGAAGTGGGTAATCGTTATTCTTCTCTGTGTTTCTCTTTGAACCATCCGCGACCGAAATTATTTGCGCCTCGCCCCTGCGGTTATGCCCTTTCTTGACAAGGACCTGCCCCTGCTTATCTTTAAAAAAAAATGTGTCCTTGAAGGAGACTGGCTTATGAAGCGGAAAAAGGCAGCTTTGGCAATGGCGATAGCCCTAGTTTGCTTGGCGGTGAGTTCCGGCCTGGCCGGCAAGGTGGTCTTTGAGGACAAGTTCGCCACCCTGGACCCCTCCTGGGGTGCGTCCAGCGACATCATGAATGTCAAGGACGGGAAATTCGTCATCACCCCCGCAGTGAATACCACCCAGACCGTCCTGAATCAAGCCAACGTTCTTCCCAACGACATGGATGCCAGCTTCACTATGACCTTCCTCAAGGCCCCGGCTCCCACCTGGGGAAGCGGCCTGGTTTTTTGGGCCAAGGACTACGACGAATATTATGCCATCCTGATTAACGCGCAGGGGTGGTTTGGGGTCCAACGTCATGTGGCCAATCGTTACCTGCTGCCCGTAGCCTGGCGCGCCTCCGACGCCATCAAGAAAGGGGAGGGCGCCGAGAACCAGGTGAAGGTAGTGACCAAAGGCAAACAAGCGACAGTTACCATTAATGGCAAAGACGTGATTACCTTGAGTGGCCAACCGCCCGAGGGCGGCAGCCTGATCGGGTTCAAAGTGGCCTCAGGACCGGAAGGCGCGAATTCGGTGGCCTTTGGCAATTTGCAGGTTACTCAGCCTTAAGGTTTTCCGAAAGGCCGGGGTCTCTATAGATTAATTGGGGTATTACCGGCGGTTATCTAATCCCCCTTGGCCTCTCGAGGACAGGGGGAGATCAGAAATATGTTATCACGTGCTATACTATTAAGGAATAATCAGGGCGGTTAATAAGTGCCCTGAGGGAGAGAAATGATGCTGAAGATGCGGAAATGGGTAAATACCTGGCTGGGAGCCTCGGTGGGGCTGGCCGCCGGGTTGCTGTTGATGGCGACGGTGAGCGTCGGCCAGGCCGCGGGCGATCAGGTCAAAGGCAAAGCGGTCGAGCAACCGGCTCAAGGGCAGCAAGTTTGTCCGGCGACGCCGGGCGGGACGTGTCAGGTGAATATAGAGTGTCCCCCTATCAAAGCCCCGGGGCAGACTACCTGCAAGGCCACCATCGATTGCCCCCCGGCCAAGCAACCGGCCAAAGCCAAGAAAAAATCCAAAACCGAATAGGCATTATCCGGTCAGGATCGAAAATCACCGGGCCGACCCCTGCGGGGGTCGGCCCGGTGTGGTTTTTATCCCGAAAAAAACTCGCGGATTCAGGATGATTTTAGAAGGGGCAGAGAGCTCCCCCCACCAGGGTTCAGAGAGCTAAAGCGGCATTTATCAGATACCCCCGGAACGTGACCCACTCCCGCCGGCCCTGCATTTTTTTGCAATTTTTTATTGACAAACTCCTTGACCCAATTTAATATGGCCGTGGGTAAAACCGGTAAGAGAAAGGAGGTGGGAGAGAAGTCAATAATAATCAGTAGTTAGGCGAAAATGGAAAGGAGAAACTGGTAACCAACTTTCCTAACTTAAGGGGGGAACGATGAAAAAGTTTATAGTAATTGCGGCTGTTTTGGCCCTGCTAGTCCCGTCCCTGGCATTTGCGGCGGCGGAATTCAGCCTGGGCGGTTTTGTCAAATTGGACTCCTTCTGGGATTCCACCCAGCAAGGCAAGAACATGAACGGTAACATCGCGCGCAACAACAATGGGAACTTCCAGCATGGGCGCACGGTGTTCACGGCCCAAGGTTCCCGCTTCAACTTCACTATCAAGGGACCCAAGGTCTTTGGGGCTGCCACCACCGGCTTCATTGAAATGGACTTTGATTCATCCACCGATCAGAATAGAACCACTTCCAACTCTTACGTCCCGCGGCTGCGGCATGCCATGTTCCGGTTCAACTGGCCGGAAACCGAATTGCTGTTCGGCCAGTACTGGTCCATGTTCTGCGAATGGTACCCGGAACTGGTGGAAGACGGCCCGTTCATGGCGACCGGCATGCCCACCGCCCGTATGGCGCAGGTCCGCTTGACCCAGAAATTCCTGGGCTGGGGGACTGCCGCTTTCTTGGTCGGCAACGCCAACAATGCGAATAATGGGCAGAATTATTCAGCCTCCGACACCAGCGGCGAGTCCACCGCGGCCCCGCAGGTCCAGGGAAAATTGATGTATGCGCAGGACCTCTGGGGTAAGGCCGCTTATTATGGCCGGCCCATTCCCTTCACCGCATCTCTGGTGGCCGGCTGGCAGCGGCAGGGTTTCGCGCAAAGCTTCGGCCTGGGAAATGTTCGCACCTTCGGTCAGAATACCTACTCTGCGCTGTTGGCGCCTAATGTCAAACATACGACCCTGGATCCCTGGTTGGTTATGTTCTCGACCTTTATTCCGGTCATTCCCACCCACAGCGCCAATCTCGCCGGCACCGCCTCGATCCTGACCCAGTGGTTCATCGGCCAGGGGCTGGATTCCTGGGGTTTCACGGGTATGGTCAACCAGTTGAAGTTCAACAAGCAAGTTGGCGGCGTCTACACCTGGGACTACGAGTTGCAGAAACGTTGGGGCGGCTTCGTCCAGGGCCAGTACTACTTCACCAATCAGTGGTTTATCACCGCGGCCTACGGCATCAACAAGGCCTTCGGCGTGAGCCAGGACAGAGATGCGGCTGCGATCAACGCCAACAACCCCGCCGGCTCTATCTATGCCTTTACGGGTGATGCGGCGAAGATGCAGCAGCAGGCTGAAGTGGCCTTATGGTACCGGCCTGTCCAGGCTATCAAGTTCGGTCTGGAATACGCCTATGGCGCTACCAACTGGTTCCAGAGCACTGGCGGCGGCGGCGGTAATCCTGCCGGGACTAGCAACGGCACCGATCCCTTTAATAACTATGCCAACCCGAGCAATACCTCGAATTTTGGTGCTGCCCACCGGGTTGAGTTCGTCGGGTTCTTCTACTTCTAACCTCGAAACCGGTTGACTTCAAACAGCCCACGGGGTAATATCCCTGTGGGCTTTTTAATTATGACGGTTTTTGGTGTTGGGTTTTCGGTTTTTAAAACCATGGAAGAAAAAGGTTATAAGCCCGGACCCTGCCGAGGTTTTTTTTGACGAAAGCCGGAAACCGAAAACTTATCGGGAGTGAGCAGTAATGCGTAGAAAAGTTAAAAACTTGCTGCGGTGGGGAGTCGTCCTAGTGGTCATGGCCGCCTTATTGGCGGGTGGTTGCTCCACGGTGAAGAAGTGGGCGGGATACGGGGGCGACGAGGAAGATGAAGATCTCGTGCCTCCCGAGGCCCAGCAAGAGACCGTGATGATCGACGGCCAGCCTTACGTCCGCAGCAAAAACCCTTACTGGCTCACCTACCCGAACCAGCCTGAATATCTCTACGTGCAGAAGGGCAAAGAGTTCACCAGCGCCCAGCAGTATTTGATGCAATCCATGGCTAAGGCCATCACCAAAGAGCAGGCCAAGTACGCCGGCAAGTCTATTCCCCCGGATAAGCTCCAAGAAATGGTGCGGGCCGAGGTGGACCGCATCATGAGGGAACAGGGGTTGGGAGGATTTGTCTCCCAGGCTCAGGCAGGAGGTGGGGCGTCCTATGCGGGCCGGGCCGTGGCGGTCATCCCCGACCTGGATACGCCGCGGAGTCTTGACGGCTTGAATCGCACTCTGGCCATGTCTTTGGGTGAGGCCATGGGGCGGACCAAAGACCTCAAGGTGAGCGCTCCGGATCAGGTTCAAGAGGCGCTGCGCAAAGCCGGGGCAACGGGCAAATTGACTCTCAGTTCCAATATTAAAGCCCTGGGGGATGCCCTGGGAGTCCAGGCAATTGTCCTTACCGGGATCATGCCGCCGGAAGGCGGGGCGCAGGGCGCGATGGCCCTGCAAGTCTATGATACCTTTACCGGCCTTCAGGAAGATGCCATCGTGGCTCCTGCCGCCGCGGGCGGGGTCAACCCCGAAACCGTCACCAAGTTCGCACAGGCCAATGCCTTGCGAGCGAGCGGCGATCTCGCCAAAATGCCGTGGTTCGGACGGGTGGAGTTTGTCAAGGAAGGCAAAGTCTACCTGAACCTGGGTCAGAATTCGGGCCTTAAAGTAGGGGACCGCCTCAAGGTGGTGCAACCGGGCAAAGAAGTGGTGAATCCTAAGACCCACGCAATTCTGGGTTATACCGCAGACGTCCTCCAGGGGGAGGTCAAGGTGACGGAACTCCTGGGAACCAGTGGAGCCGTGGGCCTGCCGCTGAGCGGCGGACCTTTCCAGGCCAACGATAAGGTGAAGGCGGCGAAGTAAAGACGGTTTTCGGTTTTCAGTTATAAAGAATAAGAGCCGGGCATGAGATTCAATGCCGGGCTCTTGTTCATTTTTCTGATGGTATCTATGCGGAGCAGCCTCTACCCGATCTTCTCCATTCCCCCCATATACGGTCGTAATTTCTCCGGAATCACGACGCTGCCGTCGGCCTGCTGGTAGTTCTCCAGGATGGCTACCAGGGTGCGGCCCACGGCCAGGCCCGAGCCGTTCAAGGTGTGGACCAGTTCCGTGCCCTTGGCGCCGCTGCGGCGGAAACGGATCCCCGCCCGGCGGGCCTGGTAGTCCTCGAAATTGCTGCACGACGAGATTTCCCGGTAAAGGTCCTGCCCCGGCAGCCAGACCTCGATATCATAGGTCTTGGCCGCGGCAAACCCCATATCCCCGGTGCACAGCACCACCACCCGGTAGTGCAGCCCCAGCTCCTGCAGGACCTCTTCGGCATCATGCAGCAGGCGCGCCAACTCGTCGTACGAGGTTTCGGGCCGGGTGAATTTCACCAGTTCCACCTTATTGAACTGGTGCTGGCGGATCAGGCCCCGCACGTCTTTGCCGTAGGAACCCGCCTCTGACCGGAAGCAGGGGGTGTAGGCGGTGTAATACAGGGGCAGGTCTTCCTCGGCCAGGATCTCTCCCCGATGAATATTGGTGACCGGCACCTCGGCAGTGGGCACCAGGAAGTAGTTCAGGCCTTCCAGCTTAAATAAATCCTCCTGAAACTTGGGGAGCTGGCCGGTGGCCCGGAGGGAATCTTCATTGGCGATAAAGGGCGGCAGCACTTCCGTATAGCCGTGTTTTTGCGTATGCAGGTCCAGCATAAAGTTGATGAGGGCCCGTTCCAACCGCGCCCCGGGTCCTTTCAGCAGGGCGAAGCGGGCTCCGGTGATCTTGGCGGCCCGTTCGAAGTCCAGGATGCCCAGGCCTTCGCCGATGTCCCAGTGGGCCCGGGGCTCAAAATCTAACCGGGGGGCCTCGCCCCAGGTGTGGTCCACCGGGTTGTCGTCGCTGGACGCGCCCACCGGCACGGACTCATGGGGGATATTGGGCAGATTGAGGAGAAAGTCCCGCACCCAGGCATCTTCTGCTTCGGACTGGGCCTCCAGAGACTTGCTCTCGTCATTGATGGCGGTGACCCGGTCTCGCAGGGGCTGGGCCTCGGCCTTTTTGCCGGCCTTCATCAAGCCGCCGACTTCCTGAGACAAGGTATTGCGCTCGTGGCGCAACTCTTCCAGGCGGGTGAGCAACTGGCGGCGCTCGGCCTCCCGCCGGCGGAATTCATCCAGAGAGATCTCCTGGCCCCGTTTTTTCAGGGCCTGTTCGACTGCTTCCAGGTGTTCTCTCACGAATTTGAGATCAAGCATGGGTGACTCCGGTGGGCTAAATTATGGGCAAAAGCATGGTGCGCCGTGCGCACCCTACGGTGCTTCAGCTGACAGCTATTTTCCATTAATGCCGCGGATCTCCTCGATCAGGCGCACCAGGCCGTCCGCGTCCTGGCGTTGAATGAAATAGAGGATATCAGCCACCGCGCCCTCCAGGGCCCGCAAGACAATGCGGTTGGCCGGATTTTGCAATTGGATGCAGGCATACAACTTGGCGTCCTGGCTCAGAAGGCGGCGGGACAAATTAAGCAGGGTGGCGAAGGTGGGGGTGGAGAATTCCTCCAGGTCTTGGGGGGAAACCTCCAGGTCGCGGATGACTGCGCCGAAGGCAATCAACATGAAATGGGCCAGCCCCTGGACTACGGCCATGAGGCGGTCGTGTTCCGCCGCGCTGGTGACCTTCACCCGGGCCCCGGCCTGGGCCAGAAGGTCCTTGAGCCACTGGAACCAACGCTCGCCCCGGCCCTGACAGAGTACCACGGTCCGTCCTTCGATACTCTCTTCCCCGGGCCCGAAAAGGGGATGAGTACCCACCACCTCGCCGGGGAACGCGGCCATCATGGCCGCCATGGGCCTCTGCTTCACGGAGGTGAGGTCCATGAGCGCCGCGTCCGGTTTGAGGCGCGGGGCCACCTCCCCCACCAAGGCCGTGACCTGAGGGATGGGCACCGAGAGGATCACCACGTCCGCCTGAGCGGCCACCTCGGGAGCAGTCTGGGGGGTATCCAGGTCCGCCACCAGGACCGTGAGGCCCTGGCCTTCAAAAAACCGGGTAAACCAGCGGCCCATCTGCCCCTGGCCGCCGATGATGGCTACGGTGGGATTCATGGCAGCGCTCATGCGGGAAACCCACAGCAAGTCCGGCATCGCAGTGCCGGGCTGTTTTTATAAGGAAGATGGTGGGCAGTGCCCACCCTACAAAAGGAAAAATCACCGTTCATAAAATGGCCTTCTGACGCAGGAGAAAGTCCGCCAGGGTGAGGCGCACCATGGCCGTGAGCACGGGAATGATGCGGGGAATGGCGCTGATGTCGTGTCTCCCTTTGACTTTGAGGGTGCGGGGGCGCCCCTCCAGGTCGATGGTCTGTTGTTCCCGGGCGATGGAAGGGATGGGTTTCACCGCAGCGGTGAGCACGATCTCATCGCCGTTGGAGATTCCCGCCAGAATGCCACCGGCCCGGTTGGCGGCGAACCCCCCGGGGATCAGGGGATCGTTGTTTTCGGAGCCCAGCAGGCGGGCGGCACTGAAACCAGCGCCGATCTCCACGCCTTTCACCGCGCCCACGGACATGACCGCGCCGGCCAGGGCCGCGTCCAGTTTATCGAAGACCGGCTCCCCCAACCCCGGGGGGCAGCCCCGGACCCGCACCTGGACGATGCCGCCCAGGGAATCGCCCTGGCCCCGTACGGCCTGGACCCGGGCCTCCATGGCCACCGCCGCCTCCGGGTCGGGACAGCCATAAGGGTTGTCCCAGATGCGGTTCTCGTCCAGGTTCTGGGCCCGCACCCCGCCTAATTCCAGGGTATAGGCCAGCACCCGGATGCCCTCTTTATCCAACACCTTTTGGGCTACCGCGCTTGCGGCCACCCGAGCCGCGGTCTCCCGGGCGGAAGCCCGGCCTCCGCCGCGATGGTCCCGGATGCCATACTTGGCCTGATAAGTAAAATCGCCGTGGCCGGGACGAAAGACGCACTTGAGGTCGTCGTAATCCTGGCTTTTCACGTCGCGGTTGTAAATGATCAGGCTGATGGGGGTGCCGGTGGTCAGGCCCTCGAAGACCCCCGACTGGATCTCCACCTTATCCGGCTCCCGGCGGCTGGTGGCGTGGGCCTGGACACCGGGGCGGCGCCGTTCCAGTTCGGCTTCGATGTCGGCCGCACTCAGGGCCAAACGGGGCGGACAACCGTCAATGACCGCTCCCAACGCCGGCCCATGGGATTCGCCCCAGGTGGTCACCCGAAACACCCGTCCAAAAGTATTACCCGCCAAGGTTGGCCTCCTTGCGTAAAGCCGTCAGTACCAGGTCCACCACCTGCTCGATGGAGCGGTCCGTGGTGTCCACGATGAGCCGGGCCGCGGCCTGATAGAGCGGGTAGCGCTGCTTCAGCACCTGGGTTACCTCCCCGATGGTATCGCTCCCGGTGAGGCTGGGGCGATTGGCGTCGCGGGGCTGATCCTGGCCCAGGCGGGCCTGGATGATGTCCGGGTCCGCGGTCAGCCAGATGATAACGCCGTTTTCCCGGAGGGCCGCCACATTGTCCGGGTCCAGGACGACACCGCCGCCGGTGGCCAGGACCAATCCCCGGCGGTGGCGGTAGCGTGCCGCCAACTCTTTTTCCAGCCGCCGGAATTCGGCCCAGCCGCCCGCGGCCACAATCTCGACTATGGGCCGGCCGGCCTCTGCCACCAAAACCTGATCCAGGTCCACGAAGGGCCGGTGCAGGATCTCGGCCAGCCGGCTCCCCACGGAGGTCTTGCCCGTGGCCCGGTAGCCGATGAGGACCAGGTTGGGCGGGTTATCGGGATGAGGGGCCGGCGTCATGAGATTCCTGGAGAAGTTCAAATGTCAAGGTTCAAAGTGCGCACCGCGCCCCAGGCTGAAAAGGGACAGAGGGCCGCTCGCGCCCGCAAAATAGTGGCGGGCGGGGACGCCCGCCCTACCAACGGTTGCTTGAAAAAATCTGAATAATGGTAACTGGTTGGCCTTAGTTTACTAAAATCGCCGGCCAAAAGAAAGGGGCCAGAGGCTTAAGGTCCGGCCGGAGAGCTTTTCCACCCGGCAGGTCCCTCATGTCTGCCGGAGCGCCATCACTCCCTGGACCAGATAGAACAGGCCGAAAGCCAGGAAAATGACGGCGGCGCCGATCTTCACCGCCCTTTCCGGCAGCCGGGCCCCCAGGGCCTGGCCCACCCAAATCGCCAGGCCGTCGGACAGCACCATGCCCAGGGTCGAGCCGATCCAGACCTGCACGGGGGGGTATTGGCTGGCCAGGGTCACGGTACCCAACATGGTCTTGTCCCCCAATTCGGCCAGGAAAAAGGTGATGGCCACGATGAGAAACGGCGAGCTTAAGCTCCTGATCCGGCCGTTTTCATCCTCCACCCGGTCGCCACGCACGGTCCAGGCGGCAAAGCCGATAAAGGCCAGGCCCGAGAGGAGCACGATCCAGCCATGGGGCAGAAGCCGGCCAGCGAGTTCTCCCAGGACCACGGAGAGGGCGTGCACCAATAGGGTCGCGACGCAGACGCCGGCCAGGACGACGCCCGCTTTGTAGCGGGTGGCCAGCAACAATGCCACTAATTGAGTTTTATCACCCAGTTCGGCCACAAAAATCAGGGCCAGGGCTAACCAGAAGCCATCCATGGGCTGAACCTTTCAGAAGGAAATGGGGGGTGGCGAAACCGGCCGGATTCCGGCCCTCAGGGCAGTCGGAAACAGGCGCCTTCCCGAGCGGCGTCGACATAGTGCGGGTTCTTCCGGCCCGCAACCATTTCCCGGGACAGGGCCACGATCTGTTCCACCTCGGCATCGGTGCGGCTGGGATCGTGATGCGTGAGGATCAGGTTGTGCACTTCGGCCTGCTGCGCCAGGTCCACCACCTCTTCATAGGTGGAGTGGCCCCAGCCGCGGCGGTCGGCGATTTCCCCGGGCAGATATTGGGCATCGTGGATCAAGAGGTCGCAGCCCCGGCAAAAATCCACGAATTCGGGGATGCGCCGGCCTCTGGCGGCCCCCAATTCGTTGTCGGTGATGAACACCATGGTGTGCTTGCCCTCCTGAAAGCGGAAGGCCAGGCCGCCCTGGGGATGATTGAGTCGCATGGCGTCGATGACCACGCCGTCCAGGTCCAGGGGGCCATGGGCCAGGTTATTGAGATAATCGATCCTGGCCTTGAGATGGTCAAAGGCTACCGGGAAAAAACCGTCTCCCATGTGGCTGTCGAACACCCGGGTCATGGCCTGGAAGGCCGGGGGCCAGCCGTCCACGGTGACCTCGGTGGTTTCACGATAAATGGGCTCAAAAAACGGGATACCCAGCAGGTGATCCCAATGGCCGTGGGTGAGGAGGAGATGGAAATGGCAAGGATCGTTGATGGCCGTAAGATGCTGGCCCAGGAGGCGAAAGCCGGTGCCGCCGTCGATCACGACCCTTTGGCCGTTGAGCAGGACCACTTCAACGCAAGTAGTATTGCCGCCGAACTCCAGCGTATGCGAACCGGGAGCCGGGATGGAACCCCGGGTGCCCCAAAATTTAATTTCCATGTGGTCCTTCTCCTCCTGCCGGCTGATCGAATGGACTTAGTCTCCGCCGGATGCGCCCGTGTCAAGAGAGGGGCAACGCTGCCAAGTTATCTGCCTTCTCCAGGAAAGCCGCCACCAGGCCGAAACAACCGGAAAGCATCATGTCCCCGAAGGGTGCGGCCATGACCCCCGGCCAGCCCTGGGCCAGACGCCGGCGCGGGCCGGTGATGACCGTAAAGGCGAATGAGCTTTCTGCTCTGAAATCCGGGACATAGGCACAGCCATGACCCTGGTCGTCAAAAATTTCCTCATTGGTCAGCTTGCCCTGTTGAAAGCGGTCCAAATGGGCAAAAAGCTTGTCCGGACTCAGCAGCCCGGTGTGATGTTCGTAAATCCCCAGGAGGCGGTCGCCCCGGACCAGGGCCGCAAAGGTATGGGCATTGCCCAGGTTGACCACCGTGAGGCCGGTCGCCTGGCGTTCCCGGGCCTGGGGATCCAGAAGCGCTCCCCGGACGCCCGCGGCGCAGGTGTCCATCAGCATGACCCCGGGAACGGCCTCGGCGACGGCTACCATCCGGGTGAAATGAGCCGGGGGCTCCCGGTAGGCCAGGTCCGCCAGCCGGCCGCCCTGGGCCAGAAAGTTTTCCCAGCACTGGAAGCGGAAACGGCGGTTGCTGCCCTGGGGGTAAAAGCCGTGGTCCTGCACCGCCACCGCGAAGTGGCTGGGAAACGGCACCTCGAAGGCCGCCAGCACCTGGCGCAGGCTGTCCAGGTCCACGTCCCCCAGAGTCACGGTGGCGACGCCCGAGGGCGGATCCTCGGTGAGCTTAACCCCCCAATCCTGGACGACCTCCAGGCGGTCGCTGAAGGTGTAGGCCGCCTCGGGCGTGGCAAAGACCGGCAGGCCGTGGCCCATATGGTTCCGCACCGCCGCGGTCACCGGGCCGCCGCCCATCACCCGGCCGTTGACGAACAGGGCCTGTCCCTGGGGAGTGATCCGCCGTATCCGCCGGGCCAGGACCTGGGTCGGGGCCGGCAGGACCAGCTTGACGCCGTTTTCCACGGTCTGCTCCGGCTCCCAAATAAAAATATCCTGGGTGCCGCCGCCCACGTCCATGGCCAGGAGCGACCCTTTAAGCATGGCCGCCTCCCCAGGCCGCGGCCGCGGCCAACACCAGCCGGGCGGCTTGGCCCCGGGCCCGGCGAAAGCGCTCGGAACGATATCCGGGCTGCCAGCTCAGGGTGGCCAGCTCATCGGACACCACCAGCAAACCCGCCACCGGCACCTGCCGGAAGCGGCCCACGGTGAACAGGGCCGACATCTCCATATCCACCCCCAGGATTCCCTGGGCCTGGTAGCGGGTAACCAGCTCCACGGTTTCCCGATAAAAACCATCGGTGCTCCAGACCGTGCCTTCCTGCCAGGCGGTGTCCGCCGCGCTTATTTCTTGCCTGAGGAGCCGGTAGAGGTCCTGGTCCGGGGCCATCGGGGCGCCATCCTCCAGGGGATAATGCCGGGAGGTGCCTTCGGTGCTCACTGCGGCCTGGGGGAGCACCAGGTCGCCGATGGCCAGGCCGGGCTGGAGGGACCCGCACCACCCCAGGGCCAGGACCATACGGGCCCCGAGGGCGATGAGCTTCTCCAGGAGCATGACCGCATAAGGCGCGCCCAAAGCGGGCGCCGTGAGGGTGAGAGGTTTGTCCTCCCAGGCACCCTCCCGCAAGGCGCAGTTATAGATATAGCGCGGCGGTGAGGCGGGCTGGGCCAGGCGGCAGAGAGATTTGTAGTCAGGCAGGGTAAAGGTGAGGATCACCCGGTCCGTCACGGGCGCGTCCCAGGCCTCCCGGGTCGGGTTGATAACGGCCTCACCGGGCAGGCTCGCGGCCTTATAGGCTCCCGAACTTACCGGCGTTTCGGAGTTACTCCTCATGCGGGTTTCCGTGCACCCTTGAGCTTCCAGACAAAATAAACCGTAACGCCGATCAGGCCGGCCACCACAAAATAGTCCAGAATGTGGGTATAGCGCTGGATAATCCACCAGTTCTCTTTGAGCCGCACCCCCAGGTAGGTCAGGAAGCCGTTCCATAAGGTGGCGCCCACCGCGGTATAGAGGATAAAGGGGAGGAGCGACATGCGGGCCAGTCCCGCGGGGATGGAGATGAGGTGGCGCACCACCGGGATGAAGCGGCAGATGAAGATAGTCTTGCCGCCGTGGCGGTCGAAAAACTTCTTGGTCCACTCCAAATGGTGCGGATTGAGCAGCAGATAGCGGCCGTAGCGCAGCACCACCGGCTCCCCCAGCATCCCCATGCCGTAGGATATGAGCGAGCCCATGATGGATCCGAGGGTGCTGGCGATGATCACCGGCAGCACGTGGAATTCTCCCGTAAAGATCAAAAAGCCCGCAAAGGGCATGACCAGCTCGCTGGGAATGGGAAAAACCATGGATTCCAGAGTCATCAGCAAGAAAATGCCGATGTAGCTGCATTGATTGATGAGCAGCGTATTATAGTAGCAGAGGGCTTCAGTCAGTCCCATAAGATCAGTTTTCTCCTAATTCCCGCTGCCGGAGTTCCCTGATTACCCGGGATTGCAGCGCTTCCAGCCCGGGACTTAAGGTCACCGGGTAGGGAACGGGGTCTTTAAGGGCCTTGTGGGCCTCGGGGAGCCGGGCAAATTGATCCTGAAAATAGTCCCGGCACGCCGAAAGCGTGGGGCGGGGCCGGGTGAGCCGGCCGTCAGCCATCACCGGCTCCAATAGTGGGACGCCCGCCGGCCCGGCCTCATCCCGCAAGGCGATGATATCTCCCTGCATCTTACCCTGATCGCCAAAGGTTCGAAAGACCTGCTTTTGGTCCACCAGGGTGGCCTTGCCGGCGGAGAGTTTCATCACCGGCCGGCCGGCATAGCGCACCAGTTTGTAGGCAATGTTAAAATACGGGGCGTCCGCCGAGACCCCGATTTTGGTGCCTACCGCAAAGGCGTTAATCCGGGCTCCGTCGGCCAAGGCCCGGGCGATTTTATGTTCATCAAAGCCGCCGCTGGCCAGGATGCGGACGTAGTCGAGACCGTTATCATCCAGGATCCGGCGGACTTCTTTACTGATGGCCGTCATGTCGCCGCTGTCCAGACGCACAGACCCCAACCGCTCGCCCCTGGCCTCCATCTCTTTGGCCACGGCCGCGGCGTTGCGGGCCCCGGAAATATTATCGTAAGTGTCTATCAAGAGGGTGGTATGGTCAGGGAAATTTCGGACAAACGCCCGGAAAGCATCGATTTCCTTAGGGAAACTTGTAATGTAAGAATGGGCCATGGTCCCGAAGATGGGGATGTCGTAAAGCTTGCCCGCCAGGACATTGCTGGTACCTGAAAACCCTGCCAGGTAAGTGGCCCGGGCCACCTTGAGCCCGGCGTCGCTGCCGTGGGTGCGCCGCAGGGAAAAATCCACCAGGGGCCTGCCCTGGGCGGCAACGGTGGACCGGGAGGCCTTGGTGGCGATCAGGCTCTGGAAGCTGACCGCGTTGATGATGAAGGTCTCGGCCAGTTGGGCTTCGAGGATGGGGGCGCTGACTTCGAGGATGGGCTCATCCGTGAAAAAAATGCTGCCTTCGGGCAGGGCCCGGACCGCGCCGGTGAAGCGCAGGCCTTCAAGATAGTCCAGAAAGGGGGCTTGAAAGAGGCCGGTGGATTTGAGATAGGCCAGATCTTCAGAGGCAAAACGCAGGGTTTCCAGATATTCCAGGGCCTCGGCCAGGCCGGCCGCCACAAAGTAACTGCGAGCAGCCGGATACTTGCGGATGAACAGGCTGAAGGTGGCCTCCTCGCGCATGCCCTGATCGAAGTAGCAGGCCGCCATGGTCAGTTGGTAGAGATCGGTTAAAAGCGCCAGGCGCTCGCCCAAAGGCCGTTGAGACAAAGTCACCTCAAGGATCGACGGTTATTCGGAATGCATCACGCAACCGGGCTTATCCTCAATAAAAATCTATCTTATTATAACCGCACCCCGGTTTCCACCCAAGAATGGCGCGGCCCTGGTTATTTTCCCCGGAATATAGGGAATAAGCGCCGCCGCTCATCTCTGAAGGAGCCTCATGTAGGGTGCGTCCCACGCACCAAGAGAAATCATTCGCCAAAAATAATTGGAATCAGTTTCGGCAAGTGTTTCTGCGCACCAATCCGGGGGATAAATCCCCTGGGACGCCAGCCGGTGGAACGATGAATACGGCCACTCCGCCACTCTCCCGACATAGCCATGTTTCACCGGATTTCAATGCAGATAATTCATATGGCGTTCGAAATCCAGGTCATCCCGGATTTGATGCTCCCAAAATCTCCTTTGCCAGAGGCCGCTTTCTTTGCGCCACTGCTTTGAACTGCTGAGAGGTTCCTGGTTACTGAATTGCTTTTCGCAACTTTTGGTGACCTGCCGCTTGATGATGGCCCAACGCGCCGAGTAATTATGATCCTCCGGCGGCAAAGTCCAGATAGTGTGCAGGTGATCGGGCAATAATACCCAGGCTTCGATTGTGAACGGCAAGGTTTGCCGGGTTTTCTGAATACCTTCCCGCAATGCCGCCCGGACCACTTCCGTGGTCAATATGGGCCTCCGCAGGTGCGTGACCACCGTGAAGAAATAGGTTCCCCCTTTAGTCCTGGCTCGTCGATATTCTGGCATAAATGCATTTCTTTTGGTGCGTGGGACGCACCCTACATTATTCACCCGGTGATATTTCCTGTAGGGTGAGTCCTACGCACCATGGAATTATTCCTTAAAATTGAGGCATTCACCCCCGGGAAAAGACGTCGCCGGCCAGGTCCAGGCGCTCGCCGGCCTGGAGCAGGCGGTAGCCCAGGGCGGCTACCATGGCGGCGTTGTCGCCGCACAGGTGCAGGGGCGGCAGGCAGAGTTCGAAGCCCTCGGCCCGGGACAGGGTCGTCAACGCCAGGCGCAACCGGCTATTGGCCGCCACGCCGCCGCAGACCACCAGGCGCGGGCAGCCGGTTGCTTCGAGGGCCAGCAAGGCCCGGCTGGTGAGGCAATCCACCACCGCGGCCTGGAAGCTGGCGGCCAGGTTGACGCGGGCCCGGTCGTCTGCCAGAATTTCTGGGTGCTGCTTGAGCAGGTGGGCTACTGCAGTCTTGAGGCCGGAGAACGAGAAGGTGAGCGGCTCCTCGGGGATGCGGGGCCGGGGCAGGCGATAGGCCGAGTCCTTACCGCCCTGGGCTAAGGCCTCGATCCTGACCCCGCCGGGGTAGCCCAGGGCCATGAGTTTGGCCACTTTGTCAAAGGCCTCCCCCGCGGCGTCGTCCCGGCTGCGGCCCAGCAGGGCCATCTCCCGGAAACCGGCTACCCGGTAGAGATTGGTGTGGCCGCCGGAGACCACCAGGGCCACGAAGGGGAACTCCGGCGGCGTCTCGGTCAAAAACGCCGCCATGATATGGGCCTGGAGGTGGTGCACCCCCACCAGGGGTTTTTTCAGGGTGAAGGCCAGGGTCTTGGCCGCGGCCATACCGATGAGCAGGGCGCCGATGAGGCCGGGCCCCTGGGTCACGGCCAGGCCGTCCAGGTCGGGCAAGGCAATCCCGGCCTGATCCAGGGCTCCCTGGATCACCGGCAGGATGTTTTCCAGGTGCCGCCGGGCCGCAATCTCGGGCACCACTCCGCCGTAGGCGGCATGGAGTTCAAACTGGGTGGCCACCACCGAAGACAAGACGGTGCGGCCGTCGGCCACTACTGCCGCGGCGGTTTCATCGCAGGAGGATTCGATTCCTAATATCATCATTAAGGTTTGGAATATTTTGAGTTTTTTCGTAAAGGGGTCAAGGCGCAGAGCATATTAAAGAAAAAGCAATATTTCATTATTCTTGGCGTCTTGGGAGATTCTTCAATCATTAATGGCCAAATAAGGCTTAATGTCTTTCATCTTCTGGGGACCAACGCCCAAAACCTTCTCCTCCAACTCCTCAATCTTCTTGAACGGGCCGTGGGCCTGGCGGTAGTCCACGATGCGCTGTGCCAGGTCCGGGCCGATGCCGGGGATGGCGTCCAGGTCCTGGGCGGTGGCCCGGTTGAGGTCGAGGGGCAGCCCCAAAACCAGGAGTTGGGCGCCTGGCAGGCGGGCCAGCCGGTAGCTGCCATCGGCCGCAATTTCCACCCGGCTGCCGCTGACGATGGTTTTGTCCGGCTCGGGGGGAGTTCCCTTGGCTCCAGCCTTCATCCAGACCTCCCCCAAGGTAGGGGCCTTAGGGAAGGAGTACATCCCGGGCTGAGCCACCTGGCCCGTCACTTCCACAAAGGCCGGGTGCATGGTTAAGGGCGGGGGAGAACCGGGGACGAACAGCACGTGGGTCCGCCAAGCCAGCCAGAGCAGGAGGGCTAATCCCAGGATGAGGATGACGCCCTGTTGGGTCCGGCTGAAGTAGGGCAAGGGTTTCATAAAAGGGCGAAAAGGGGAAGAGGGAAGAGGCGAAAAGGGGAAAAGAAAAACAGGATAAGGCAACGTCCTTCATGGCGCTTCCTCCCGGTTTGGCAAGATAGAGGGGATGGAGAAAGGCGAACATGTGGAGACGGACAAGTCTCTCACCTTTTCGCCTTTTTCCCTCTTCACCTTTTCGCCCTTATTTACCGGCCATCTGTTCGTCCCGAAAGAGTTTGTAGGTGATGGAATCCACCAGGGCCTGCCAGGAGGCGTCGATGATGTCGGTGGCCATGCCCACGGTGTTCCACCAGGTGTGGCCGTCCCGGGAGATGATGAGGACCCGCACCTTGGCGCCGGTGCCCCGCATGCCCGGCAGCACCCTGACCTTGTAGTCCTCCAGGACGATCTCGGTCAGCCGGGGATAAAACCGCACCAGGGCCTTGAGCAGGGCGTTGTACAGGGCGTCCACCGGGCCGTTGCCGAAGGACGCGGTGTGCACTTCATGCGGTCCCACCCGCACCCGGATGGTGGCTTCGGGCACCGGGGGCTCGAAGCCCCTCACCTTTTCATCGATGACCCGATAGGATTGCAGATGAAAATATTCTTTGTGCTGGCCCAACGCGGACCTCAGGAGCAATTCCAGGGAGGCCTCGGCGTCTTCGAACTGGAAGCCCTGGGATTCCAGTTCCTTGACTTTGTCCAGGACGGTCTTGACGTTGCTGTCAAAGGGCGGCAGTTCCACCCCGGGGTCCAGGTTGAGGAGTTGCTTCAACTTGTCCAGGGCCTGGCGCACCGCGGCATCGTGGCTCCCTAAATCCAGCCCCAGTTCCTGGGCCCGCATGAGGATGTTGCCCCGGCCCGACAGGTCGGAGACCGGGATGACCCGGGTATTGCCCACCAGGGTGGGGTCGATGTGCTCATAAGCCTTGGGGTTGCGTTTTACCGCCGCGGCATGGATGCCCGCCTTGTGAGCGAAGGCGCTCTTGCCCACGTAGGGCTGGTAGCGATTGGGACGCACGTTGGCCACCTCAAACACGAACCGAGAGACCTCGGTGAGGCGCTTCAAGTGGTCGGCACTCAAGCACTCAAACCCCATCTTGACCTGAAGGTTAGGGATGATAGAGCAGAGGTTCGCATTGCCGCAGCGTTCCCCCACGCCGTTGATGGTCCCCTGGACCTGGCTGCACCCCAGTGCCACCGCGGCGATGGAGTTGGCGACGGCCAGCTCCGAATCGTTGTGGGCGTGGATGCCCAGAGGCGTCTGGGGAAAGCGCGTCTGGACCGCTTTGATGATCTCCACGAGTTCGCTGGTCAGGGTGCCGCCGTTGGTGTCGCACAGCACCAGGATTTCGGCCCCGCCGTTCAGGGCGGCCTCCAGGGTTGTTAACGCATAATCCCGGTCTTCTTTATAGGCGTCGAAAAAATGCTCGGCGTCGTAAAACAGCTCTTCCACCCGGGGCTTGAGATAGGCCAGGGAGCCGGAGATCAGCTCCAGGTTGCGCTCCGGGGTGGTTTGCAAAATTTCTTTGACCTGGAACAGGGACGACTTGCCGAAGAGCGTCATCACCGACGCCTGGCTGATGAGAAGTTCCTGAAAAACGGGATCGGATTCCGGCGGCCGGTTCTTGTGGTGGGTGCTGCCGAACGCGGCGATGCGGCTGCCGTTCAAATCGTAGTTGCGGATTTCGGCGAAGAAATCCTTGTCCTTGGGGTTAGCGCCGGGCCAGCCGCCTTCAATATAATGAATACCCAACTGCGCCAGTTTTTGGGCGATGCGGATCTTGTCGGCCAGGGACAGATTGAAATCCTCGGCCTGGGTGCCGTCTCTCAAGGTGGTGTCGTAGATTTTTACCCGGCGCATGGCTGACCTCGTTTAAGTTCAAGGTTCAAAGTTCAAGGTTCAAGGTTAAGAGCTCAAAGACTTGGATGCTCGAACTTTGAACCAATTTTCCAGGGGCGGCGTTTGCAGCCGAAGCGTCAAGGTTAAAGGCTTAAAAACTTTGAACTTTGAACCTTGAACTTTGAACTATTTTTTCTTCGGCGGCGGCAACTCCAGGCCGAAGGCGTCGTGGAGCACCCGCACCGCCAATTCGCCATACTTATCTTCGATGACGCAGGAAATTTTGATCTCCGAGGTGCTGATCATCAAGATGTTAATGTTTTCCGCGGCCATGGCTTCGAACATGCGGGCGGCCACCCCGGCGTTGTTCTTCATGCCCACGCCCACGACGGAGACCTTGGCGATGTTCTCTTCGCTCAAGACCCGCTCGGCCCCGATATCCGCGGCCACCGGATTGACAATGGCCAGGGTCTTTTTCAGGTCGCCCTTGGGCACGGTAAAAGTCAGGTCGGTGTGGCCGTCGATGCTGGTGTTCTGGATAATCATATCCACCACGATATTGGCGTCAGCCACCGGTTGGAACAGGTGGATCGCCACGCCGGGGCGGTCGGGAACCCGGGTGATGGTTACCCGGGCCTCATTTCTACTCAGAGCCACACCGGATACCGGCACAATTTCCATTTCTTCATCCTCCTCGGTCACCAGGGTGCCCGGCTCCTCGGAAAAACTGCTGCGCACCACCAGGGGTACGCCATAACGCCTGGCAAAACCCACGGATCTGATCTCCAGGACCTTGGCCCCCATAGAGGCTAGCTCCAGCATCTCGTCATACGAGATCCGGTCCAACTTGCGGGCCTTGGGGTAGATGCGGGGATCGGTGGTGTAAACCCCGTCCACGTCGGTGTAGATTTCGCAGAGGTCGGCCTTGAGCGAAGCCGCCACGGCCACCGCGGTGGTATCGGAGCCGCCCCGCCCCAGCGTGGTAATGTTGCCCACTTCGTCCACCCCCTGGAAGCCGGCCACGGTGACGATGCGGTTTTTCTTTAATTCTTCTTTAATGCGGGCCGTGTCGATGCCGACAATCCGGGCCCGGCCGTAGGCGCGGTCGGTGTAAATCCGAGCCTGATGGGAGAGCAGCGACGTGGCCGGCACGCCCTGGGACCTGAGGAACATACTGAACAGGGACACGGTCACCTGTTCGCCGGTGGCTAAGAGAACGTCCAATTCCCGGGGGTCCGGGTCCTCCGCCAGTTCTTTGGCCAGATTGATCAGGCGGTCGGTTTCCCCGGCCATAGCCGAGAGCACTACCACCATCTTATTGCCGTCCCGCCACCCCTTGACCACCCGATTGGCTACATTGGCGATGCGATCCGGGTTGCCGACCGAGGTGCCGCCATATTTTTGTACGATAATGGGCACGAGTGCACTCCAAAAAGTTATAAAATACTAATTATATCCCTCCTGACGAAAAAAAGCCAACGCCTGCCAGCCATCTTTCCCGCAGCAGAAGTGAATTTTTGATTGACCTTGACGAACCAATGGTGGTATTAAAAGAAAAAAATCACAAGTAAGGAGGCCAGGTACATGGCTGCAAAATTGATCAAAGGGGCCGAAGTGGCCGCCCAGATACGGGAAGAGCTGAAAAAGGAAGTTGAGGAACTCAAAGCCAAGCATAATGTAACCCCGGGCCTGGTCACCATCCTGGTAGGTGAAAACCCTGCGTCGGTCAGCTACGTCACTGCCAAGCAGAAGACCTCCCATGAATTGGGGTTTTATTCGATCCAGGACAGTCAGCCCGCGGACATCACCGAAGCGGCCCTGCTGGCCCTGATCGACAAATACAACAAAGACCCCAAGATCCACGGCATCCTGATCCAGTTGCCGGTGCCCAAGCACATCGACTCCAACAAGGTGCTGTTGGCCATCGACCCCAACAAGGACGTGGACGCCTTCCATCCGGTCAACGTCGGCCGCATCCTGATCGGCAACTACGTCTTTCTCCCCTGCACCCCGGCGGGCTGCCAGGAACTCATCAATCGCTCCTACGGCGATCCCAAAGGCAAGGAAGTCGTGGTGGTGGGCCGCTCCAACATCGTGGGCAAACCCATGGTGGCCATCATGATCCAGAAGCTGCAGGGCGCCAACGCCACCGTCACCTGCGTGCACACCGGCACCCCCAAGGATAAGCTCATCGAGCACTGCCGCCGGGCCGACATCCTCGTCGTGGCTGCGGGCGTGCCCGAATACGTCCAGGGTGACTGGATCAAAGAAGGCTGCTGTGTCATCGACGTCGGCGTCAACCGGGTCGGCATCAGCGAAAAGACCGGCAAGGCCATCCTGAAGGGCGACGTGCACTTCGAGTCTTGTGCCGCCAAGGCCTCCTACATCACCCCGGTGCCGGGCGGCGTCGGTCCCATGACCATCACCATGCTCATGAAAAACACCGTCATGGCCGCCAAAGCCGCCGCGGGGTTGATCAAGATTTAAGGACGGGAAATTTGGGGGAGGGAGCTAAGGGCCAACGGCCCTTAGGCCTTCTTTCAAACCCCCACCTCCAATCCCCTGGAGGGGGTAGGGAGGGGAGTTTGAGGGGAGGGCGGGGACTCGCGTCTCCCGACCCTCCCTTCAATTTTTTAATGCGAAAAGGCGATTTCCGGATAGACTTCGTCCGGGTCGAAGGCCTTGGGGTCGGCGGTTTCCCAGCCGTCAGGGGTGAAGCGCCGGAAAAAGCAGGAGGCGTAGCCCAGTTCGCAGGCCCCGCCCGCGGGGCGCACCTTGAGGAGGAGCTGGTCCCCCCGGCAAGACAGACGCATCTCGATGAGGGCCTGAAAGTGTCCCGAGGCCTCACCCTTGGCCACCACCTTGCGTTTATGGGGGTGATAGTAATGGACGCGGCCGGTAGCGGCAATCAGCTCGAGGGCTTCCTGATTCACCTCCGCCAGCATCAGGACGAGGCCGGTGGCCGCGTCCTGGATAATGGCCGGGATCAGTTTCCCGGCCGGCAGCGGCAGCCATTCCGGCAAACCGGACCAGATTTCCTGCACGGCTAGCCTTCCTTCCTCCGGGGCCACAGGCGCGGACTTCCAGCCTTAGCCTGACGAGACTGCCCGAGCCCGGGAAAATTGATTTTCAATCTTCTCTTTTTTTAACATGGCTCCAGCTATTTGGGTAAATATTATCTAAGGCCTCGTCAGGCCAGAAAAAATCTTGACATATTTTGTAGGTAGATGGTATGTAGGGCAACAGGGAACGTGAAACCGCGCACAAAACAAATCTGCCTAAAATAGGGAGGAGGCAAAAACATGGCGAGACTTGGCTACATAGAATTTTACTACAGCACCAAACATGCACCTGTGGATAAATATAAGTGCGACAACACTAACGTGCTTAACCTGCTCAAGAGCCTGGAATCCAAGGGCGTAGAGACCTCGGCCATCGACTTGGCTGACAACCCCGATCCTTTCAAGCAGTATCACAAGGCTTCCAGCGGTCCCGCCTCCGAATACCGTCCGATTTTCGGTGAGGTCCGCGGGTCCGATTACAAAGAGTACTTCGGCAAGACCATCCCCGCTTTGTGCTGCTATGCCAAAAAAGGCGACCGGGCCCCTCTCGAGGTTTTCCCCCGCATGGACCATAAACTGGGGCGGGTATATCTCATCGAGGAATTTTTGGAAAATTATATTGGCGAACTGGAAGGACGGATCGAGTCCCCCGAAGCCCGCTAAATTTTCTGCTCCATCGGGCCCCATCTGAAAAGGTGGGGCCTTTTTTGATTGCCCCGAAAAATGATTTCAATAGTTCCTGACCCCCGGGCGTGCTGCCTCAGTTGCCGTCGTCGCCTGCCTCAAACATCTCCCTATTGTTCCGCCTGCGGCCAACGGCTGTGGCCGCCGGAGATTGCGGGAAGGCCTGGAGCCTGCCGCAGCGACAGCTCATCCCGGTTTGCCTTGATCGGCCCCGAAGTGATTGGCGACCGGGAGACCGGCCTGGCCTGGCAACAAGGAGGCTCGCCCCAGCCTCTGCCCCAGGACATGGCCGGGCCCTACCTGGACAGCCTCAACCGGGGGAATTGGGGGGGGGCGCCGGGACTGGCGCCTGCCGTCGCTCCCCGAACTGGCCAGTCTCCTCACCCGGGAAAAGAACCTCCAGGGACTCTATCTGCCCCCGATCTTCAGCGGCCGGCAACGCATCTGTTGGACCGCGACCTTGAGCCCCGCGGGGGGCGCCTATGGGGTGTTGTTCTATCCCGGCAGCATTCAGGCGCAGGAGAAGAGCCGGCCCGCCTATATCCGGGCCGTGGCAGGCTCGAGCCGGGGAACCTTGCCCCAGTTCCCCACCTCCATTGAGCTGGCCCGGCGCGGCCGGGACCTCCTGTTTGAGGAGGGCCGGCGGCGGGTGCCCCGGAAGAGGGAACTGGAAGAGTTCCTGGAAGCCGGAGGCATGTTGTCCGAGGTGGTCTTGGGGGGCAGCCAACAATTCTATTTTCTGCCGACGGAAGAGTTTTTCCAGGCCCTGATTCGGCTGTTCCGGCGCCTCAAGGTCACCCGGGTGGTGGAGGTAGGGGCCTGGGAGGGCTTTATGGCCGCGGCCCTGGCCGAGCGGGGTTTCCCGGTGGTGGCCACCGACCTGGAGCCGCCGTGCTGTTCCCTGCCTTATGGGGTGCGGGTCTTTCAGGCGAGCCACCGGCAGGCCATCGCGGCTTTCGCACCCGACCTGGTCTTCTGGTGCTGGCCCCCCATGGGCTCAGTGGCCCCGGCCGAGATTCTGGCCACTCCCGGCCTCAAATATTACCTGGAGGTGGGGGACGGAGGCTGCGTTACCGGCAGATTTGACCTGGCGCCCCGCTTCCGGGGCCGTTATCTGAAGACCTTATCCGAGTTGGGCTATACCATGCTGGACGTAGGGCCATACCGGCATAACCGGGTTTTTCTCTTCAAAGGCGAGGGAGGCGGCTGAGGCGCAGTTAGCCCAGCAGCCGATACCGCGCGCCAACCGAGGCTGGGACCGCGTTTAACGGCGGTGGGATAGCTCTGTTAACGTCTGCTCATAGACCTCAAAGGCCAGCCGGCCGAATAACACCAGGCGCACCAGTTTGATCTCAGGGTTTTGAGCCAGGTAGTCCAGGATAGTGGTGAGGGCGATCTGGGCCGCGTCCGCCATGGGGTAGCCGTAAACGCCGGTGGCGATGGAGGGGAAGGCCACGGATTTTAGGCCCTTAGCCGCGGCCAGCTTCAGGCTTTCCCGGTAGCACGAGGCCAGCAACTCGGCTTCCCGGTGGAAGCCGTCCCTATAGATCGGCCCCACGGTGTGGATGACGTACCTCGCCTTGAGGTTGCCGCCCGTGGTGATCCTGGCCTCCCCGGTGGGGCAGCCCCCTAATTGGCGGCATTCCGCCTCGATGGCGGGTCCACCGGCGCGATGGATGGCGCCGTCCACGCCGCCGCCCGGACGCAAATACTGATTGGCGGCGTTGACAATGGCGTCCGTGTCCTGCCGGGTGATATCCCCCTCCACCAATTCCAGGGTAGCCGGCCCGACTTTCACTTCCATGGCGCATCTCCCGTATTGAGGCAGGAGTGCGGGACTCCTGCTCCCGGTCTCAGGGGTAGTGATAACTGATATTTAAGTGGTTGGGGGAAAGTCAGAGGGGGGCGCGGGAACCACGGGCGAGACGCCCGTGGCTACCAATCCCCTGGCCCTCTCCAACACCCTCCACCGACAGCTCTTTATTCGGGGATGAGGCGGTACGGCGCGGCGCGCTTGGCCCATTCACTGCCGGGGAATTTGGCCGTTAAGGTTTCATAGGCGGCGCGCAGGGGTTTGGGGTCGTGGCTCATTTTGTAGCGGGAGACCCCCAGGAAAAAGACCCCTTCCGCGGCCGCGGCGCTGGCCGGATATTCCCGCAGGGCTTCGTCGAACATGCCCTGGGCCTCGGGATGCTGCTCGGCGTTGAAGTACCATTTGCCCTTGGCCACCATGAACGTGGGGACGAATTCCTCGGGCGGCAGAAAGCCCACGACGCGATGAACTTCGTTGCCGTCGGCGTCCAGCACGATGATGGTGGGGGTCCAATTGACCTTGAACTGGTCCATCAGGGCCTTATTCGAGGTCTCGATCTGGACCGGCACGAAGTTAAAATCCACAAACCTAACGACCTTCTCATGAGGGTACGTAACCGCACCCATCTGTTGGCAGCCAATTCACTGAGGGTTGAAAAAGTCCAGCAGAACCGGCTTTTTCGTTTGCCGGGCGGTCTCCTTAGCCTTGGCCAGGTCATTCAGCCAGCAGATAGTCAGAGCCATGGCAATTTCTCCTTTTTCCAATACCGGGGTTATCTCAGGATTGGCTAGAAGGTAAGCATTCCTGCCTGAAAAACAAGAGAGCGGCCAGGCGTTCTGCTGCCGTCCTGTAGGGGAACCGGGGCAACGAAAACGGGAGGGCAGCATCGCCCTCCCGCGTTGGTCTTCCAGGCTGAAGTGTGCCTGAGCCGCGCTACTCCACGATGGTAACCGCACAGCCCTTGGCGTTTTGCACTACCTTGTTGGTGACGCTCCCCAGGAGCAGGGCCTTGGCCATGCCCATGCCCCGGCGTCCCATGACGATGGTATCAAAGCCCCCCGCGGCGGCTTCGTTGAGTATATCCTCCGCCACGTCGTATTCCTTGGGTTTGAAGCGGTCCAGCACCGCATCCTTGGGCATTCCCGCTTTGACCAGACGATCGTGGGCCTTTTTTACCAGGCCCTGCCAGCCCTTCTCCTGTTCCGCCTGCCAACTGGCCACCAGCCGTTGCCGGGATTCTTTTTCTTGGTCTCCCAGAATATGGCCGTCGTCCCAGAAAGCCGGCGGCAGGCCCGATAGAATGTGCAGCAGGCTGACCTGCACCCCCGGAGTTTTTCCGAAAGTTTCAGCCACGTATTCCACCGCGCGCCAGGCCCCTTCCGAGCTATCCAGGGCAACTATTACCTTATGGGCCATGACTGCCTCCTTTTGCATTGATAAGTGCGCATTTAACCATCCCCGGGTGTGAATGTCAACCGATCAGCCCGGCCGGCTGCGCCTTTCTGAGGGAAAGCCGCGCGTGGACCCGTCCCGCCTGCAACTGGGGCTGAGATCCGGTACAAAATCCTTGCAATGTCGCCTCCTTGATCCTAAAATCTTTACCGGGAGCAATGCCTATGGACCAGAAAGACGAGTCTTTCTACGCCCTCTCGGACACCGGCCAGGTAGAGCGGCTGCTGACTACCATCGAGTTCTCCAAGGCCCTGATGAGCGCCTATGATATGCAGACGCTGTTGAGTGCGGTCTTAGAGCGCATCAAGGCGATCATCCCGGCCCGGAACTGGTCCTTGTTGCTCATCGACCCCCAGACCCGGGAGCTTTATTTTGCGGTGGTGACGGGAGTGTCTCCCGAGAAAGTCAAGCATATCCGCTTGAAGCCGGGGGAAGGCATCGCCGGGACCGTCGCCCAAACGGGGCAACCGATCTTCATCCCCGATGCGGACGAGGACCCCCGCTTCTCGGCCCGGGTGGATACCTCCACCGGCTTTGACACCCGCTCCATCATCGCCCTGCCCCTCAATGTCCGGGGAGAAGTGATCGGGGTCTTTGAGGTAGTCAACGTGGAGGACGAAAAATTCTTCCGGGAAAAATACCTGCCTCACCTGAGCATCCTGGCGGACTACGTGGCCATTGCGGTGGACAACGTCCGGAACCTGCAGAAACTCGAAGCCCGCACCTTCATCGACGAGGTCACGGGATTTTATAATACCCGCTATCTTATCCATGAACTGGACCGGCTGATCCCCGAGCTGATCAGCCGGGGGGAGCCCTTTTCCGTGGTCTTTTTTGACCTGGACAATTTCAAGTCGGTGGTGGACGGTTACGGCCATCTCCGGGGGACCCGGGTCCTGGGCCAGGTGGCCCGGGTGATCCATGCCCTGCTGGGACCGGATGACAGTCTGGTGCGCTACGGCGGCGATGAGTTCCTCATCCTGATGCCCCGGCGCTCCCAGGCGGAGGCCTTGGAGATCACGCGCCACCTGCGCCGGACCCTCAACCAGGCGGCTTTCCTCCAGGATGAAGGGCTCCAGATCAAGGTCACCGCCAGCTATGGCATCGCCACGGTGCCGGAAGACGCCACGGACCGGGAGCAGCTGTTGCTCATCGCGGATAAGGCCATGTTCGGCAGCAAGGCCCGGGGCCGGGACCGCATCATGGTGGGCCGGGACATGGTTCCGGTGGAGAACTGAGGGAGGTAACTGGTGGCACAGGCTTTCTAGCCTGTGCGGGATCTTTGGCACAGCCTGGAAAGGCTGTGCCACCCTCAATCCTCCTTGAGATAGTCGCCGAGGCGCTGGCGGCTGTGCTCGTCTTCGTGGCAATAGACGCAGAGATTTTCCCAGTTGGAGCCGTCCGGGGGATTATTCCAGGGATTCCCGTCCTTGTGGTGCACCGTCAACAATTGCCGGTTTCGGTGAGTGAACTCCCGGCCGCATTTGGCGCAGATCATGCCGTGGATCTTCAGGGAGCGTTCCCGGTAATTGGCTTCTGATGATTTCATTGCGCGGTATCCTCAACCTGGTTGGCACTTGACGGCCGGGGCAGAGAAAAATAGAAGGTAGCTCCTTCATTGGCTTTCCCCTCGGCCCAGACCCGGCCGCCGTGACGCTGAATAATCTTGTGCACTATGGCCAGTCCCACGCCCGTGCCCTCAAATTGGGAGTTCGGGTCCAGCCGATGAAAGACCCGGAATAATCTATCCGCGTACTGCATGTCAAAGCCGATGCCGTTATCTTTGACAAAATAAATCCGGTCGTCCGCCTCAGTCCAGCCCCCGATTTCAATTAACGCGGTTTCCCGGGAACCGGTGAATTTCAGGGCATTGGACAAGAGATTGACCCAGACCTGGTTCATCAAGGCCCGGTCTCCCTGAGCCGGGGGCAGAGGCTTCAGGGTCAACTGCACCTCCCGCGCCGGTATCCAGCCCTGGAGTTCCTGGAAAATACTCTGTGCCAGGGCCGTCATATCAAGGCCGGTTTTTTTGATCTCCTGCTTGCCTAAACGCGCAAAGGCCAGGAGGTCTTCGATGAGCTTGGCCATGAGCCGGGCATTGTCGGAGATGACCTTGAGCAGGCGCAGCCCTTCGGCATCCAGGTGCTCGACGTGTTCTTCCATAAGCATCCTGGCGTAACCCTGGATGGCCCGCAAGGGCGCCCGCAGGTCATGGGAGACCGAATAGCTGAAGGCTTCCATGTCCTGATTGGCCTCCAACAGGTCGGCCACTTTCTGGTTCAACTGGCGGTTGAGGTCTTGGATGAGGTTTTCGGCCCGCCGCCGCTCGGCAATCTCAGCCCTCAGACTGGCGTTGGCTCGGGCCATTTCCTCCCCGTGGCGTTTGAGCTGGTCCCGGGCTTCGGCCAGGTTGCGGGTCATGGCGTTGAACGAAGCGGAGAACTCGCCCATGAACTCCACCCGCTGGCTGAAATCGCCGGTGGAGATCCTTTGAGTCTGCCAGGTCAGGTGGCGCAGGCTGGACTGCAGGGATTTGAGGCCGCCCGCCATGGCGCCCTTGACTTTCAGCGCGGGCGACAGGTCCCCCTTGGCCAGACAGACGGCAAAGCCCTGGACCTCCAACACTTCTTCCAGCAGGCGCAGGAGTTTCGTCTGCTGGTCCGGGGCGCCCGGCAGCGGCGCCGAAGGCGGCGCGCCCTTGAACCAGACATCTTCGATGGCCTGGAGGGCCAGCCCTAACTCATCGCCGGGGACCTCGGCCGGGTTCGTCCGGTTCAGGCGCCGCAGCGCTTCGGCCAGGACCGGCGCCAGCGCCGCGCACGCTTCGGGAGTGCCTGACGCCAGGGCGGCGTCAAGCTGTTGTCGGAGTTTAGCAAGGTGCTCCCGGTTCATGGCTGGCTGCTTCCCGTGCCCGATTATAAAGGCAGGCTAATCTTTTACCCTGGCGGTGAACCGGCAGGTGCGGTCACCGGTGCACCAGCAGTCCACTTCTCTGACCACAAAGCCCTGGCCGGAAAAACTCTCCAATAAGCCGGCGATAAAGCCTTCATCATAGGTGCAGATTTCGTAATCCAGTTCCGGCAGGCCCGAGCAGTCCAGGTCCTCGGAGACCGTGAAGACAAAGGAGTTGGTCTGCAGGTCGGCCTTCTCGACCCGAAAGATACCGATGCCCATGTCTTTGAAGGTGGTTTGAATGAGCTTGATGAACTCATCGAAATCGGCCACGTGGCCGAGCACGTGTTGGTAAAATTGGCTGCCGGCGAGCTTCCCCGCCTCATAGAAGATGAGGTCGGCTTGTTCAGTGCCGGCGTGTTGTTCCAGGACATCGCGCAAGCAGAACTGCATGAGCCGGTATACTTCCAGGCGGGCGGTAGGCCCGAGATTCGGGCGCCCCAGGTCCAGGTTACCTAATAATTTCCAATAGAATTGATACTTGCGTTTGGTCGCCATGGGATTCTCCTGCTACAGAGAATTATTTTTAGGTAGAGTGGGCGTCCTCGCCATCCTGGGACGCCGACCCGTTTTCGGCATAGGCTTCCACCAGGTCCTGCATGGTGAAGGACTGCCAACTGGGTGGAGCGGGGGACTCAACCAGGGGCTTTAAAAGCGTGATCAGGCGGGGTTCGTCGGCCAGGGCAGTGTACAGGGCCGCGCCCCGGGATTCCCGCAGACAGTCCAGGACCTCCTTGACCGAGACCTGGTCCAGGGGCAGGTTGGGCAGATACCGGGGCGATGACTTGGCCCGGTCCGGGACCACCTCCACCACCAGGTTGCAATCCTGGAGGGCCCGGGTGACCTGGTGGGCCAGGTTGTTGCCCCGGGGCAGTATCCGGCTCAATTCGTCCAGGGACAAGGGAGGCTGCCGTTGAGAAAACCGGGCGCCGATGGTCACCAGCGCGGCCAGGCAGAGGTACTCATCCACCGGCTCCGGGGGCTGGCCCGGCTGCCGGAACTGCCGGGTGAGGCATTCCAAATTCTGGTGGGCAAAGGCGATTTCAGTGCCGAACAGGAGGATCAACCAGCACCAGAACAGCCAGATAAACAGGAAGAGCAGGTTGTAGAAGGCGCCGTAAATGGCATTGTAGTAGGCGGCCCCCGCCTGGATGCCGACAAAAATCCATTGGGCCACCTGCCAGACGGTGCCGCCCACCACGCCGCCCAGGATCGCGGACCAGAAGCTGACCCGGGTGTTGGGCATGACCAGGTAGATGAAGATAAAGGCGAACCACACCATGCCCAGGGACACCAGCCAGCGGGCCGCGGTAAAAAAGATGGCCGGCATGATCCCGGACAAAATTTCGATGACGTGCCTGAGACCCCAGAAGGAGGTGGAAAAGGTCAGGGCCATCGCCATGAGGATGGGGAAGATCAGAAAGATGCTGAGGTAATCGCTGATCTTGCGGCTTAAAGGGCGGGTCCGGGATACCTGCCAGGTCTTGTTGAAGGCCTTCTCCACGTTGGTCATGACGATCACCAGGTCGAAGAGCAGCGCCACCACCCCGAAGACCCCCAGAGAGGTCACTTTGGTGGTTTCGATATATTGCAGGATCTGGGTGGCGAAGTCCCGGGACCCGGGCGCCAGGTGTTCCAGGGTGTAGGTGGCCAACAGGCGCGGCACGCCGATAGCTTGCAAGATGGCGAAGAGCAGGGCGAACAGGGGAATAAAGCCCAAGATGGTGGCGTAAGCCAGGGAGGAGGAGCGCACCAGGGATTGATTGCGGATGAGGCCGCGGCCCGCCAGGGCCACGACCCGCAGGCACTTCGCCGCCAGGAGTTGAACGGGACTCAGCCCTTCATCCTGCCAGAGGCGGCGGCGGAAAAAAACCTTCAAATCGACCAGCAAGTTCGCCAATAGTTATCCTGTCTTGATTAATGGGTCAGAGAGAACACGGCCGGGTCTTTTTCCCCGAGTTCCACGGTCAGCGCCTGGCCGGTATTTTTACCGAATTGCTGGAAATCCGCCACCAGAAGATAGTTGAGCACCGTCCGCAGGTCCGAAGAGGCCCCCACGCTCCGGGCTTCCCCCACCCACACGGGCTGCGACTGCTTGCCGGTCCGGTAGGCCGGGCCGTCCACTACGTTGATCAGCAGCCAGCGGTCATACAGGGTGGCAGACTCCGCGGCATACCCTCCCCACGCTGGAAATCCCAGAGCAAAAGCCGGGCCGCCCCAGCCGTACCCCATCCCCCACCCGAAGCCGCCATAGTAATCCGGAGTGACGGTGGTGACGCCGCGCGGCTCCCCCAAGCCGTAGCCGAAGAACAAGACATAATCGGCCCGCTCGAAGGGAACAACCGGGTAGCCGTGGCTACCCAGGAGCTTATTGAGCTTTTCTTTGATTTCCGCCTCCAGCAGCGGATTCTTGGCCTCTTTGTTGGTCATGACATAGAAAGAACCGCCGGGTTTGATCAGCCCGGGCGCGCTGGGGTCGGTGTAGCCGTTGACCTTTACCTTGTAGTAATTGTTGGCGGCGCAGCTCGACAAGCCGCAGACCAGCGCCACGCCAGCCAGGAGATTGATGATCCGCTTCATTGGAGCCTCAACGCGGGTTTAGGGCCGTTTTCGATCCCCGGCCCGGCTGGAAAGCGAAGATGAAGACACGTCCCCTCATGAACAACAACCCATCGGTAGATAGAACCGCTCGATCAAGCTGTCCAGCTTCCTCTGAATCTCGGCGAGGGGCGGCAGGTCCGCCACCGGCGGCAGTTCCTCGTCCGTAAACTTCAGGCGTTTGAAGCGCATCCGGGTGGAGAGTTCTTCCCGCTCCGAGGACAGTAGGCCCCCGGACATGGATTCCTCCCGGCCGCCGTCCATGGCTTCGATTTGGGCCGCAATCAACCCGAAATCATAGGAGAGGTTGAATTTATTGATATCTTCATTGAGCAGTTTGAGGTGAGTCTGAATCTTGGCGTAGGCCTCGTGGACCTTGACGCTCTCCTGCTGCAGGCGTTCGTAAAGATCGAAAACGAGGTTGCGGTAGCGGCGGTAAACGGTGAACCCCCGGCGCCGGGTATCATGGAGGAGATCCACCTGTTCCGAACCGGAGAGATTACCATACTCCGGGTAGAACGGCCAATTCTCGATCTGCAGGATCTCCATCATCAAGGCGCAGGCCTCTTTAGAGCCCAGGGCGTGGTACAGGGCCATAAAGCGTTTGCTCAGGCCGGCCAGGCTTTCGGTGTAGTCCTTAACCTCCTGCCGCAGAACTTCGGTATCTTCTTCGAGATAGACCCGGTCGGCAAAATAATTATCGACGATCTCTTTCTTGATGTGGACTCGTAAGGCGTCCAAGGCCTTATCGGCTTGGTCCATGTCAGTTCTCCTTGCCCGGAACTGGAAATCTGCCGCGGTTTTTGAGCCGGGCCGGTTATTCCTCGGCCGGCGGTTCGGCCGGCGCTTCCGGTCCCGGCTCGCCGAGGCCCAGATCAGTCAGAGAAAATTCCATCTCCCGTCGGTCTTCCATCTCCAGGGTGACGGTCTCCCGGATAAAATTATAGCGGATGATCTTGCCTTCGCCTTCGGGGCTCTGCAGGCGTTTCCCTACCTTGGGCAGGGATTTGCGCAACTCCTGGTAAGAGGAGTATTCGTAGGTGAGGCAGCACATGAGGCGGCCGCAGATGCCGGAGATCTTGTTGGGATTGAGGCTGAGCTGCTGTTCTTTGGCCATGCGCACGCTCACCGGCTCGAAATCCCGGAGAAAGCCCGCGCAGCACAGCCCCCGGCCGCAAATCCCCAGGCCTCCCACCATCTTGGCCCGGTGGCGCACCCCGATCTGGCGCAACTCGATGCGGGTGCGAAACTCCTGGACCAGGTCTTTCACCAGTTCCCGGAAGTCCACCCGGCCGGGGGCGGTGAAAAAGAAGATGATCTTGGAGGTGTCGAACAGGCATTCAATCTGGACCAGGTAGATGGGCAGCCGGTGATACTGGACCCGGTCCTGGCAAAACTTTAGGGACCGCTGCTCCAGAAGCCGGTTTTTTTCGGCCTGGGCCAGGTCTTCGTCGGTAGCCAGCCGCACCAGGGTCTTCAAGTGGCCGGTGAGCAGCTTGGGGTCAACGTCCGGATAGACGCCCACCACCCGGCCCAGCTTCAGGCCGCCTTCATTTTCCAGGATTACCCGGTCCTCGGGTCTAAGGATAAGCGGTCCCGGGTCCGCCAGGCAGCATTGGTTACCGGGACCGAGACAGATCTTAACGAGAGTCATGGGGGTTGCCTTGGGGCTGTATATGTAAGCCCAGGATATCCAGGGTCAATTCCGGGTTAAGGTTGGCCTGGAGCTGGCGCTGCGCCGCGCCCAGGGCCGTGAAAGTGGCGAACCAGGTCTCCGGGCGGCCCTGGGCCCGGGCCTGGGCCAGAGCCGGCAGCAGGTCCTGGTGGGCCAGGAGGCTAGAGGGCGCCTGAAAATGGGACAACAACAGGTCCCGATACCAGAGTTGCGCCAACAGGAGAAAACTGTCCAAGTCGCCGCGATTTTTAGTCAGGCGTTGGGCCCAATCCAGAACCGCGGCGGCCGATCCCCGGTGCAACCGCTCCAGGTCGGAGAGCACCTGATCCCGCTGGCGCACCAGTTCCTCCGGGTCCAGGGTCAGGGCCCGGCCCAAAGAGCCGCCGCTCAAGGCCGCCACCAGGGCCGCCCGGGCCGGCGGGATGCCGCGCCGGCTCTCCAGCTCCCGGATGATCAGGGCCGCGGGCAAGGGCGCAAAGGCCAGCTTGTGGCAGCGGGACACGATGGTGGGCAAAAGATCGGCTTCGCCCCGGGCGGTGAGCACCAGCAGGTGCTGGGGGGGCGGCTCCTCCAGGGTTTTCAGCAAGGCGTTGGCCGCCGCGTCGTTCATGACGCTCAAGGCCTCGGCGGGTTTGATGAGCACCACCCGCCAGCCGCCGCCCAGGGGCGGATACTCCGTCAGGCGACGGAGTTCCCGAATCTGCTCGATGCTGATCTGGGTCTTCTTCTCGTCAGGGCTGATCACCAGAAAGTCAGGATGGGTGCCGGCAGCCAGGCGCCGGCAAGATGGGCAGACCCCACAGGCGTCCCCGTCGCCGCCGGGTTGGGCGCAGTTCAGGGCCGCGGCCAGGGCCCGGGCGGTGGTAGCCTTGCCCACCCCTTCGGGGCCGAGGAACAGGTAGGCATGGGACAGCCGGCCGGCGCGCATGGCGCCTTTGAGATGCGACACCACCCACTCCTGGCCCAGAATCTCCCGGAAAAACCGGAGGCCCGATGGCTGGGGCGGTGTGGCCGCGGTTACTTGTTCTTTCTTGTTGGTTGCCATATTATTGAAAGTTTATCGGCGCGTAGGACGCGCCCTACACTGACCCCTGTCCCCCAACCCCTGATCTTACTCCCATTCTATGGTGCTCGGCGGTTTGGACGAAATATCCAGCACCACCCGGTTGACCCGTTTTACTTCATTAATGATGCGGTTGGCCAGCCGGGCCAGAAAATCGTGGGGGAGGCGGCTCCAGTCTGCGGTCATGGCGTCGGCGGAATCGACGATGCGCAGGGCGATGACGGACTCATAGGTGCGTTCATCCCCCATCACCCCCACGGTGCGCACGGGCAGGAGCACCGCAAAGGCCTGCCAGACCCGGCGATAGAAATCGCTGGCCAGCATCTCCTCCTGGACGATGGCGTCGGCCTCCCGCAGGATATCCAGCTTGTCGGCGGTGACTTCGCCCAGGATGCGGATGGCCAGCCCCGGACCGGGAAAGGGGTGGCGCCAGACCAGCCTGTCCGGCAGGCCCAACTCGGTGCCCACTTCCCGCACCTCGTCCTTGAACAACTCCCGGAGCGGCTCCAGCAGCTTCAAGGGCATGACCGTGGGCAGCCCGCCCACGTTGTGATGTGTCTTGATGGTGGCCGACGGCCCCTTGAACGACACGCTTTCAATGACGTCGGGGTAAAGCGTGCCCTGGGCCAGGTACTTGACCCCGCCCAGCTTCTTGGCCTCCGCGGCGAAGATGCGGATGAATTCATGGCCGATACGCCGGCGTTTCTCTTCCGGGTCCGTGACCCCTTTGAGCTGCTCCAAGAAGTCCACAGTGGCGTCCACATAGACCAGGTTCAGGTGGTGATGCTCCCGAAACAGGTGAAAGACTTCCTCGGCCTCGCCCTTGCGCAGCAGGCCGTTGTTCACGAAGACGCAGGTCAGGCGCTCCCCGATGGCCCGGTGCACCAGCACCGCGGTGACCGAGGAATCCACCCCGCCGGATAAGGCGCAGATGACCCGGCCGTCGCCCACGGTGCGCCGGATACTGTCGGTGGCGGATTCGATGAAGGAGGCCATGGTCCACAAGGGTTTAAGCCCGCAGATGCGGAACAGGAAGTTGCTGAGGATCTCTTTGCCCCGGGGCGTGTGGTGCACTTCGGGATGAAACTGCACCCCGTAGAGCCGCCGGGAGAGGTCCCGGATGGCCCCGGTGGGGCAGGTGTCGCTGTAGCCGATGACCTCGAACCCCGGGGCCAGGCGTTCGACCCGGTCGCCGTGGCTCATCCAGACCTGCTCTTCGGAATTCAGGCCCTGGAAGAGATCGTCGAAATTGGTGATGGTGAAGGTCTTATGGCCGTATTCCCGGGACACGGCCGGCACCACTTCGCCGCCCAGGAGATGGTTGAGGAGCTGGATGCCGTAGCAGATGCCCAGGACCGGCACCCCGAGGTCGAACAGCTCCGGGTCCACGCTGGGCGCGTCCCGGTCATAGACGCTGCGGGGGCCGCCCGATAAGATGAGGCCCCGGGGCGCAAAGGCCTTGATGTCGGCCAGCGGCATGATATAGGGATGGATTTCGCAATAGACCTTGAGCTCCCGCACCCGCCGGGCGATAAGCTGGGTGTACTGGGAGCCGAAGTCCAGGATGAGCACTTTTTCCTGATGGGGATCGAGCATATCGGGTTTTCGGTTTCCTGTTGTCAGTTTTCGGTTTTAGATAAGTTAGGGTACACCGGGCTTTCTTGCCAGGCTTCAACCCCTTAATATGATTTTTTAATTGAATTATAGCTGGCCAGGGGCCAAAAAGCAAAAGTTCTGTGGGGGAGGGGAGGGGTGTAGGGGCGGACCTGTGTGTCCGCCCTGCAAAGTGGGGGCACACTCAGGTGCCCCCCTACGGAATGATGGGCTTCATAATCCCAGCGGCGCCAGGTAGCGGCGTTGGATTTCGCCCTGGAGCCAGTCGTGGGACGCGGCTTCAGGGGCCTCCAGGAGGGCGTTCAGGCCCGCGGCGGTCTCCTGGAGGCGCTTAAGAGCCTGGCGGCGGGCGGTCTCCATGATCTGCCAATCGCCGGTGGCGACTACTTGATGAAAGGCGGGCTCCAGCTCCGGCAGGAGCGCCGGATAGAGGCCCGGGCGCCAGGCCAGCATCACGGCCAGGGAGGGCAGGCGCGTCTCATTGATGAGATAAGCCAGGCGACCCCAATCGCTGACTTCGGCCAGGACGTCCTTGAGGGCCCGGATCCAGAGCTCGACCCGGGTCTGGGGGAAGCGTTCGAGGAGCGCCGGGAACGCGGTTTTTAGACCGGGCTCCAGGGCTTCGCCCATTTCATGGCGGATGACGGCTTCGAGTTCCGCGGCCAGAAAGAGTTCGAATTGTTCCCGGTGGGCCTCCGGGTCCTTAAGCAGGTCCGGCAGGCGCAGGTCGTAGGCCTGGAGCGCCAGCTGCAAATAGGCGTTTTTCTGCTGGGTGGGATCGGACAGGCGGTCCCAGAGGTAGAAGGCCAGGGCCTGACGGCGGGCATAGATCAGGGTGCCCTGGCATAGGGCCGGGGAGGCGTCCAGGTCCCGGGCCAGCTCGGGGCCCAGGATCAGGATGGTCAGAGCGCCGACGTGGCGGCTCTCCAGGAGTTCGCCCAGGAAGAAGGTGGGGGTCAGGCCGCGGCTCAAGCCCGCGCCATAGGCCAGGCCCCGGGGCAGGAGACGGTCGTTGAGGGCCTCCACCGCAAAGGGGTCGAGCGCGGCCCGATCCCAGTCCAGGGGGCGCCAGGTCGCCTCTTCCAGTTCATCCCAGGTGCTTTCCCGCCCGGCGATCCACGCCAGGACCGCGTCCACTTCCGGCTCACGCCAGGGAGGGAGCCCATGCTCCCACTTGAAGAGCTGGCGCAGCCTAAGCAGGAGGCCGCAGAGGGAGAAATGCCCGGCCTGCCCGGCGCTGGCGATATCGCAGTTCCAGCGTACGGCTTCGATCAGGGAGGAGGGAATCATGTTTCCCGCCCGGGCCTAAGGCTTTTTCCCGGATGCACCCGGGCGTATCCGGTCAGAGAGGTGCTGGGCCAATTTGGGGTCCAGTTTCTTCAAGGCCTGAAATTCCTGATTGGCGCCCTGGGCATCGCCCCGCCGGGCATAATAGACACACAGGGCATAATGGGCCTCGGGGTCATCGGGTTCCAGCCGCACCGCTTCCATGAGGGATTTTCCGGCCTTGTCCAGGTCTCCGAGGTTGAGGTAGGCCAAACCCAGGTTCTTGTGGGCCTTGGCCATGTCGGGTTGCCGGCGCAGGGCCTCGGTAAATTCGGCCATGGCTTCCCGGTCTCGCCCGAGCTTGCCGTTGGCCAGGCCCAGGTTGTAGTGGGCCTCGGGATTATCGGGATGGAGACGGACGGCCTGCTGAAACGCCGCCCGGGCTTCCCGCCAATCCTTCATTTTAATATACGCGACCCCGATGTTCTCGTAGGGCGGGCCCCATTGCGGCCGCAAACGGCTGGCCTCCTTAAAGGCCTTGACGGCTTCCGGGTACTGGGCCATTTCAGCATAAACCAGGCCCATCTGGTGATAAGCCTTGGCATAATTCGCTTGGAGCTTGATGGCCTGCCGGAAGGCGGCAATGGCCTCTTCGAATTGGCGGTTCTTAGCCAGGCGCTCGGCCTTATCGCAAGCGGCCTGGGCCTTGGGCGACACCGAGACGTCTTTTTCTTCGTATTGGTCCTGGGCCCACACCGGGAGCGCCCAGCCGATTAACAGGATCAGCAGGCAGACGGCTGACAGGGCGCACCTGCTGCGTTGTTCCGGACCGCGGCAAAAACTCAGTTTCTTCATGATCATCCTATGAGGTGCGGAGCGTGAGCCTAGCCCCGCGATTTGCTTATATCATATCATATTCCCCTCCTCAGGGAGAGACGCGGCCGGAGACCGGTCCTCTTACGGGCGGCGCCAGCGCTTCCGGAGGCGATCCGGTACGAAGGCGTAGAGCAGGAGAATGCCCCCCAGAAAGCCCCCCACATGGGCCCACCAGGCCACGCCGCCCCGGTAAGCGGCTAGGTGCATCGACGTGAAGGAGCCGTAGAAAAACTGCAACAGGAACCAGAGCCCCAAAAAGAAATAGGCGGGCAACTCCAGGAAGATGGGAATGATGATGATGATGAAGAGGGTCAGGACCCGGGCTCCGGGAAAGAAGATATAGTACGCCCCCATGACTCCGGCGATGGCGCCGCTGGCCCCGATGAGCGGCACGGGCGAGGAGGAGGCGAACAGGAGATACGTGAAGTCGGCCCCGACACCGCAGAGCAGGTAAAACAGCAGGTAACGGCCATGCCCCAGGATATCCTCAACGTTGTCTCCGAAGATGAACAGAAACCACATGTTGGTGAGGATATGGAGCCAGCCGCTATGCAGGAACAGGGACGAAAACAGCGGGATGACGAGGAGGGGCCAGTCCCGGGAGACCTCCGATAACTGAGCCAAGAAGCGGGCCGGCACAAACCCCAGGGCGGCGGTCAGCAGGGGCAGGTTCGGCCCCCAGTTCAATTCCCAGAAAAAGACCAGGAAATTGACCACGATGAGGCCGTAGTTGACGTAGGGCGTGGTGAGAGCGGGAATGTTATCCTTCAGGGGGAACATCGGGTCGGCGCCAGAACCTCGTGAATTCCGTATGAAGTACGGATGTAAAGATAAGGTGGAATTAGGCGGGATTCAAGCCGGTGGCGGCTTAAGTGGCCCAGCCAAAGCGCGTCAAGGGTTGGACGCTCTCTTTTTGTAATTATATCCATAAGTTCAATTCCATAGAGGACGCCGGGCCCGGGTGATTTTGCCCTTTTAGGGAGCTTAAGCCGGCGCCCCTGTACCGCTGACGCCGAAAAAAAGCGGTATCAACGACACTAAGTTGCTGATTTGTCACGATAGTTCCCGTTGCCGAGGCAGGACGTGCCGGCTTCGGTGCCGCTGCGTACCGCTGGGTTGTACCGCGACAAACCGCACGGTTGCCGCGCTCCGGGGTGCGAAAACCGCGGCCGGAGAAACGGCGTCACGCCTGACCGGAGTTTGATGCGCATGGGTCTCACTATAAGGGATGGGAGATAGATTACCAGAACGGCGGCAACGATTGACCAGGTTTAGGCAGGGCGAGGCACCAGGGGAGGAAATAACCTGACTTGAGCCACGAAGCCACTTTTCCCTTCATAGCTATCAAGATTTATTTATAAGTTGGCGCCAATAAAAAGGAAATATTGGGGTTCTAAAATGTCTACTTGCAACCAAACCTATAATTGGTAATCCATGGGCTATGAAAGTTAACGTATTTTGATTTTCTTTTTCATTCATTTCTTCAAGAAATTCTTTTTTGTATTCTGCCATATCTTCCGGAAGGCTTAATGAATGATGCATTGAACCAGAAACATATAAAGCATTTGACTTATAGAGATGTTCTTCTATGTCGGGGTCAGGATACCATATTTGGAGGTTTACATTCTCAAAAATGTCCTTAGAAGCCAATAATAAATCATGATAGCTTTTAGTAGCATCTAATATCACACACCATTCAGCAAGGCACGCTAAGAGCGTTGAAGCTTTTAACGAACATTCACTTTGCCCTATTTCAATCTCTACTAATTCATCATAAGAATCAGATAAAACTGGAAATCTATTTCTCAATTTATAACCCAGTATAACATAATTAATAATTTCATCTAACCAACCTGCTGCTATCTGTTTCCTTTTGGTTGTGGTTAGGAGAAACAAACCGAGGCATATATCAATGATATGTCCATCATAAAGAGGATTATACCTTGATGTATTATTATTTAGCAAGGCTACCAATGAGTTAGTTATTGTAGATAAATTCCTTAGGCTTTGTCTTTTCTTACACTGTTTATAATCGCACAATTCGTTTAGGGCAATTAAGCTAATAATCCCGATCTGCTCGAATGTTAAAATAGGATACTCTACTTCTTCAGCCCCATAGCCAAAAAGGCCATCCGGAACAATAAAATGACGATGCACCTTATTGTAATAATCAATCCATATGTTTTTCAAAGTTAAATAAATCTTAGTAAATTCAATTCTAATATATTCCTCTCCAAGAAGATTATTTTGTCTAATCCAGGCCCAAAGACGCAATATCAATCTTTCCGAGGCCAAAAAGGGATGCTTTAAATTATTTTCTTCTTTAGCCCAATGAAAGACAATATTTAAACAAAGATTCAGTAGCCTCAATGCTTTTAATCTATTCTTTTTTGAGGATAAATCACTTTTGAATAGGATATCATCCACAAGTGAGAAAAAATGGGATAAATCGTAATCATTCATGTCCATGAATGCAAGCGTCTTTCGGATTCCTTTCTTGATAGAATCTGGAAACAGGAACTCTTCCATTAAATAATTTTCGATTAAAATTGATAGGTTGTCGGCACCCCAAAAAGCGAATTCTATATCCCCCTCCACAGTCTTCGAGGAAGTGTAACCCTTCCAGTTTGGGAGCACAGCTTGAGATAAATCTCCATTGCAGCATAGCACGATCTTTTTCGGGAGAGACTGCAAGTGGTGCAGGAGCATCGACGGAATATAAACATCGAAGATTTCATCTATCGATGAGCGCACCGCCTGCGGGTTTCCATCCCAGGTTCCTCGATCAATATCTCCTTTTTTAATAATGAAAAAGAAAACCTTATGAATATTATCTTGGGGATCAAACTTATCTGCCAATAAGTCAACGCCATACTGCCTTACCCCCTTTTCAGGTTTGTTCAAAGGAACAATTCCAATATTAAGAAGAAGGTCGGGGAGTAATGCGTCCAATTCCCCCGATTCCCTTAACATTGAAAGGTACTCACGGATTACCAGCTTCATACTAATCCTCTCTCCTTTTCATGGTTCTCCATCGAACCCGTCTATAAGCTTGACCGGTTGGATCAATATACTCTCCTCGTGGAAACTCCATCTCAAGCCCCATTTCATTTAAGGACATCTCCCTGTAAGCCCCATTGAATTTTGTAAAAGCCCTGCGGCCTCCTTTCAATACAATTTTAGGAACAAACCTCAGAAGGACAGATTGTAATCGTTCAGGCCGCCTCTCCAAGTAATGTGGCCACGGGTAAGAGAGAAGGGGCAAGTTGACTGGTCCGATGAGCTTGAATCGCCGCCACGACATACTCCACGATATTCC
>JALNYP010000017.1 GCA_023229795.1 Syntrophobacterales bacterium | reverse complement strand
ACAGTTTCAGGTTTACCTCGACGCGATCACCAATACCTTCAACCATTTTTCACCCATTCAGGGGTGCGAAACTTGAGCATTAAAGCTGAGGATGAAGATTTCAAGACTTACAAATTGAAAATATTGAAAAAGATTTTGAAAGTAAGGAAATAAGGAATAAAGGGGCATATGCCTATAGGGCGATAACTAATGGCTATAAATATGGAAAAAGCCTCTTTGATGTTGAAAAGGAAGAAGCTGTAAGAAAAATGACCCTCAGGAAGGTTTATCCAAGAAAAATATCTTACGCCAGATGAATCGGTTTTTAAAATAAACTCGGCCAGAACCGGATAGGAGCGATCCTTAAAACGCTATAAGTCAGCCTTGGTTTAAGAAATGGAAAGCCAACCTTCCCCCCGATACCTTTCCTTAACCGCCCTTGGGGTTTATGCATCGGCGTCACGGAATACTTTGAATAAATGGCTGGCCTATGGTATGCCATGCTATCGGATTGGCCGTTGTAAGCGGGTAAAAAGGAGTGAGTTTGATGTTTGGATGAAGCAGTTCCGCATCGGCGCCTCCCAGGACCTGGACGCCATGTTGGACCAGGTGATGGAGGAGGTTAAACGATGAACGAGTATCCAATTAAGGAGGGTAAATACGGATATATTTACCAAATTGCCACTGGCATTAACGTTGCGCCGGATGAATATGGAACTTGGATGCTAATTATCAGACCAGCACCGGGGCAAAAGAAGAAAAGAGCTTTCGGTAAAACCGAAGAAGACCGGCAGCGGGCAATTAAGGCGGCCGTATTGGTAGCAACCAGAATGGGCTTGACCCTGGAGAAAATGGATGCAGTCAGGACCTTCGGCGTGATGGCCCATGAGTGGTTTGAACTCAATGCTGGCCGGTGGCGTCCTGGAACCAAGGAGCGGTATGAGTGTATCGTCCGGGATCATCTCCGCCCCTTAGAGAAGCTGCCCCTGGAGAAAGTGGATAAAGCTCAGGTGAAGCGGTTGCTGGCTGACCTGCTGAAAATCAGGGCACCCAAAACCGTGGAAGTAACCCACGCCGTGATCTCCGGCATCTTCACCGAGGCCAACGAGTTAGGCTACACCGAGGTTAATCCGGCTCATGGGCTGCTCAAACGAGTTCTGCCGGCCAAGAAAAAACGGGTTCTTAGCGCACCTGACCCATTCCCCCGGCAAGATCTGAAGGTTTTTTTCTTAACCGCCTGGGCAAAGCTGCCCGGCCCTTATCCCTTGATTTTGGAGACGATGGCGATGGCGGGCTTGCGCCTGGGGGAAGCCCTGGCGATGAGCGGGGATAACCTGGACTCTCGGAACTGTCAATACAACGTTACTGAGACGACCAGATCTGGCCGGTTTGGGCCGCCAAAGTGCGGTAAGAGGCTGATTGACATAGATCAAACCCTGGTGGAAAAACTGGAAGTTCACCTAAAAAAGATGCGGCAAGAGGCCCTGTCTGGAGGAACGTTACCGAGTCGATACCTATTCCCAGGGGTCACCCAACGTATGATCCAACGCGCTATGCAGCGGGCTTGCAAAGCCGCACGTCTACGGGTGCGAACCCCCCACGACCTCCGGCACACCTACGCCTCCATGCTCCTGATGGATCACTACTCGCCCGCCGATGTGCAAAAGCAGTTGGGGCACAGCTCCATCTCGATCACGGTGGACATTTATGGGCATTGGATCCCGGGGGAAGGGAAGAAGGACCTGACCAAGACCCTGCGGGGTCCGAAGGCAAAACCAGGGAATCCTTTTACGCTGGTGCAGGAATGAGTTCGGCCAAGCTTGACCGAATGGACCGAACTAAAATCATTGAGAAATTCGGTTATATTTATTTTCGTTCGGTCAAATGTTCGGTCAGAATTCGGCCAGAAGGCCAATAGAAAAGGCGTAACTCATTGGAATTACGCCTAATTTATTAATATGGTGCCGAAGGCGGGATTTGAACCCGCACGGGTATTCCCCACCACCCCCTCAAGATGGCGTGTCTACCAGATTCCACCACTTCGGCACAGGGGTGTTCATTTGGTCGCGGGAGCGGCAGGCGCCGGGGAGGCTGGTTGGGCCGGGGCTGCCGGAGCCGGTTGGGTGGGCGCCGGTCTGCCCGCCCCCTGCATCACCGAGGGCGCCTGTTGCCGGCCCATAAAGGTTAGGCCGAGGGAGGTGCACATAAAGAGTATGGCCGCTATCGCGGTGAGCTTGGCCAGAAACGGGGCCGCTCCGGTGGAGCCGAAGACCGTCTGGCTGGAGCCGCCGAACGCGGCGCCGATACCCGCTCCCTTGCCGTGCTGCAAAAGCACGATGAAGATCAGGGCCAGGGACACGATCACGTGGATGATCACGACGATGGTAGTCATATCAATTTAATACTATAGAAAAAATTGCCTGGCCGCGCAAGCCTTTTCAGCCGGAGGGCTGCGGTTTAATGATTGAGCGGGGGAGAATTATTAGGCGCCCCAAGCGGAGTTGGGCCAAAATCTGCGTTCCCAGGCTGGAGTCGGGAACGAGCATAAATAGCTTGCCCGGCTTGCCAGTGGGGTTAGGGCTTGAAGAAAATTACCCCGCCGCGGCGATGATCGGCAAAAAGAGCTCGGGCTTCAGGGAGGCGCCGCCTACCAGGGCGCCGTCGATATCCGGCTGCCCGAGAAGAATGGCGGCGTTGTCCGGGGTGACGCTGCCGCCATATTGAATACGATAAGGCGCACCGACACCTAAGAGGCGGGTAAGCTCTGCCCGGATGAAGGCGTGCACTTCCTGGGCCTGGTCCGGGGTGGCGGTGAGGCCTGTGCCGATGGCCCACACCGGTTCGTAGGCGATGACCAGTTGCTCAGGCGCGGCCGTGAGGCCCGCCAGTCCCTCCTGGAGTTGCTCGGCCACCCGGAGGATGGTCAGACCCCCCTCCCGCTCATCCTTGGTTTCGCCGACGCAGAGAATGACGCTCAGCCCCACGGCCAGGGTCGCCTTGATTTTCTGATTGACCGTGTGGTTGGTTTCGCCGAAGAACTGCCGCCGCTCCGAGTGGCCGACGATCACGTAATGGCAGCCCACATCCTTGAGCATAAGGGGCGATATGGCCCCTGTGTAGGCCCCCTGCTTCTCCCAAAAGGTGTCCTGGGCCGCCAGGCGAATTTCGGACCCGGCGAGCTCCTCTGCCACCGCGGCCAGGGCGGTATAAGGCGGCGCCAGGGCCACCTCGGCCCAACGGCCCGCGGCTGCTCCCTGCCGGATGGCCCGGGCCAGGGTCCGGGCTTCGGCCAGGGTTTTGTGCATTTTCCAGTTACCGGCGATCAGGGGTTGCCGTTCAGTCATGGCCGTTCCTCCGGGTCCAATCCTCCAGGGCGACAATACCCGGCAGCTTCTTGCCCTCCAGCAACTCGATGAAGGCGCCGCCGCCGGTGGAGACGTAGGAAAATTTCTGAAACTCCCCGGCCTTGTGGAGGGCCACGTCGGTGTCGCCGCCGCCCACGATGGTCAAGGCATAGGATTCCGCCACCTTCTGGACCATGGCCATGGTGCCCCGGCTGAAGGCGTCGTATTCGAAGGCCCCCATGGGGCCGTTCCAGACAATGGTTTTGGCGTTCTGCAAGGCCTCGCCGAACAGGGTCACCGTGGCCGGGCCGATATCGGCGATAAGCCAGTCTTTGGGGACTTCCTGCACCGGGGTGATCTTGGTTTCGGCCTGTTTCTCCAGCCGGTCGGCCACCACGCAGTCCACCGGCAGGTAAAATTTCACGTTCTTTTTCTGGGCCTCTTCCATGATCTCCTTGGCCGCCCCCAAAAGGGAGTCGTCCACCAGAGATTTACCCACCTCATAGCCCATGCACTTGAGAAATGTGTTGGCCATGGCCCCGCCGATGACCATCTTGTCCACGTGCTGGAGGAGATTCTTCAGGGCCGTGAGCTTGCCGACAATCTTGGCCCCGCCGATAAGGGCCGCCAGAGGCCGGGCCGGATCTTCCATGGCCCGGTGAAAATAATGCACCTCATCCCGCATCAGGAAACCGCCGACGCAGTTGGGCGCGAAATGGGTCACCGCTTCCACCGAGGCATGGGCCCGGTGGGCTACCGCAAAGGCGTCGTCCACATAGACGTCGACGCCCTTCATCAATTCCCGGGCAAAGTCGGCGTCATTTTTTTCTTCTTCGGAATGAAACCGCAGGTTTTCCAAAAGGAGAACATCGCCGGGCTTCATGTCTGCCTTGAGCTTATCCACCTCGGGGCCGATACAATCCGGCGCCAGATTCACCTTCTTATGCAGCCGGTAAGCCAGTCGGCGGGCCACCGGCGCCAGGGAGAAGGCTTCCACCCGTTGCCCTTTGGGCCGCCCCAGGTGGGAGGCCAGGATGACTTTAGCGTCAGCCTCCAGACAAAAGTTGATGGTGGGCAACACGGCCCGGATACGGGTATCGTCCGTAATATTGAGGTTCTGGTCCAGGGGAACGTTGAAATCTACCCGAATAAAGAGGGTTTTGCCCTTGATATCAATTTCATCGATGTACTTCACTGGCAGCTCCTATTCCTCACAAATTAATTCAGATGGCGACCGAAGTGCGCCGCCAGGTCGATCATCGATTCCACCCTTATTTCTCAGGGAGTCTTTCCGGATCCGAGACCCGGTGACCTGGACTTTATGGGTATTAATAATGATATTATTGCCATTAGGCCCGCGGTGCCCCGGAAACGGCCATTGACGGAATCCCGGTGAGGAGGCGGATATCCCTGACCGCCCCTCCCGCGGTTAGCGCGGCCGGCAACCAACCCGGCCGTCACCAATCCCGGCTTAATGTTAATCAGAGTTATTCTGGCCGTCAATGATTTTATCCTGTCGGCGGGATTTTCCGAAAAGAGTCTGGGGAGGAAGCAGGCGCTGCGGCCGGAACGGCAGGCGGAACCCCGGGCCGGGCGCGGCCAGAGGGCCGAGCCGGATGCCGCTCCGGGGTGTCCGAATGGTATGGTTCAGACCTTTCGGTATTGCTTTTTCGCCGATTTTCATTTAAGTGTATATTTTAACTTTTTTTAGGATGCCACATGGCCAACCTCATCCGTCACCTGGGCATACGATCATTAAATTTGGTGGGGCAAGCCGGGGGAATGGTGATCTTTCTCCTGGAGAGCCTGGGCCTGACCTTTGCCCCGCCCTTCCGGCCCCGGCGGGTGCTGCAGGAAGTCTATAAGATCGGCGTCAAATCCATCCTGATCGTCATGCTCACCGGCGCCTTTACGGGCATGGTCACGGCCTTACAGGGCTACTATACCCTGAGGAAATACGGCTCCGAAGGGGCCTTGGGCGCGGCGGTGGCCCTGGCCCTGATCCGCGAGATGGGCCCGGTGCTCACCGGCATCATGGTCTCGGCCCGGGCCGGTTCCGCGGTGACCGCCGAGATCGGCATCATGCGCATCACCGAGCAATTGGACGCCCTGGACACCATGGCCGTCAACCCCCTGCAATATGTGGTGATGCCCAAACTGCTGGCCGGGATCATCGCGGTGCCCTTGCTGACCGCGATCTTTGATGTGGTGGGAATCCTGGGCGGTTATTTGGTCGGCGTGGTCCTCCTGGGGGTCAGTTCCGGAGCTTATTTCGCCAGCATGAAAGCCAGCGTGGTGGCCCTGGATATCAACGGCGGCATCGTCAAGTCCCTGGTGTTCGGCCTTACCATCATCCTGGTAGCCTGCTACAAGGGCTATTACACCGAACACGGGGCCGAGGGCGTCAGCAAGGCTACCAATCAGACCGTGGTCCTGTCCGCTATCCTGGTCCTGGCCTGGGACTATGTGCTCACGTCTTTCTTCATGTAAATTATGATCCAGATCATCAACCTGGTAAAAACCTTTAACGGCCAAACCGTCCTGGACGGCATCAACCTGACAATGCCGACCGGCAAGATCACGGTGGTGATCGGCAAGAGCGGCGTGGGTAAAAGCGTCCTCTTGAAGCATATTGTCGGCCTGCTGCACCCCGACTCCGGCCAAATTCTGGTGGACGGCGAAGACATCGTGCAATTCCGGGGCCGCAAGCTGCGGGAGTTCCGGCGCCGGCTGGCCGTGCTGTTTCAGGGGGGCGCCCTGTTCGACTCCCTCACTGTATTTGAGAATATCGCCTTCCCGCTGCGGGAAAAAACCCGGCTGCCGGAAGACGAGATCGCGGCCAGGGTCCGGGAACGCTTGTCCCAAATGTCCTTGACGACCGAGGTGGAGACCAAATTCCCCGACGAACTGAGCGGCGGCATGAAAAAGCGGGTGGCCCTGGCCCGGGCTATGATCCAGGAACCCGAGATCATGTTCTTCGACGAACCGGTCACCGGGCTGGACCCGCCCATGACCAATACCGTCTTCCATCTCATTACCAAGACTCACGAGGCGAGCGGCTACACCGCCCTGATGGTGAGCCACGACATCCCCGAGGTCTTCTCGGTGGCGCACCACGTGGCCATGCTCCATAAGGGCCGCATTATCGCAGCCGGCCCACCCGAGGAATTTCAAAACCACCCTGACCCCGTGGTCCAGAGTTTTATTCGAGGAGAAGTCGATTTCCTGGAGGCCTAGATAATCTTATGAAAAGAGCCAATCTGGAGCTGACCGTAGGCATCTTCGTGCTGGTTGGCCTGGCTTGCCTGGCTTACCTGGCCATCAATTTGGGCAAGATGGAGGTTTATGGCGAGGGTTACCAGCTCTTTGCCAACTTTGACAATGCCTCCGGGCTCAAGAACGGGGCCTCGGTGGAAGTGGCGGGCGTGGAAGTGGGCCGGGTGACCTCTATCCAGCTTACTTCCCAGTACCAGGCCAGGATTGGCCTAAAAATGCATGAAGGGCTCAAGATTCACGACGACGCCATCGCCTCCATCCGCACCAAAGGGATCATCGGAGATAAATTTGTCAAACTATCCCCGGGCAATTCCGAAAAGCTCCTCTCCGCGGGCGGCACCATCATTAATACCGAATCCGGCATCGACCTGGAAGAATTGATCGGCACCTACATCCACGGCAAGGTGTAAAACCGGCTATCAAGAGAAAAATACGCCAACGGGTCACAATCCGGTCAGGCTTAGGTCAAGAAGGCCCTTTGCTTTTTGGGATTTTCAGCTATATTTTTAATAGAGAATTCAAACTCTGACCCATCCACGCGGCAAACTTTGCTGGGCATTTGCCGCCATCAGCTTGAGGCTCCCGGGGCACTACTCCGGGTTGGCACGTAGAGGAGTACATCATGAGGCGTCTACTGATAAAAACCTTAATGCTGGGGTTGGCCCTCCAGTTGCTCGCGGGCGCGGCCGTGGTTTGGGCCGGTCCCCCCACCGAGATTGTCAAACAAGTCATTGAGAAGGCCCTGGATGCCCTGAAGAATCCTTCGTATTCAAAGTCCCAAAAACAACGGACCGTCAAGGCCATTGTGGACCCGTACTTTGATTACCGGGAAATGGCCAAACGTTCCCTGGGAGCTACCTGGGGCGGTTTGAGCGCCGGCCAGCAGGATGAATTCGTGCGGTTGTTCTCCGAACTTCTGGAGGCCTCCTACTCCGACAAGATCGAAAGGTACGCCCAGCGGGTGAAGATTGACTACACCGGCGAGATCCTCACTGGGAAATACGCCGAGGTGCGCACCGTGGTGGTGCGGCCCAACGACCGGATTCCCTTGAGCTACCGCCTCCTCAATGAAGGTGGGACCTGGAGAGTCTATGACGTGGTGATCGAAGGCGTTAGCCTGGTCAGCAACTACCAATCGCAGTTCCGCCGCATTATCCATGAATCCTCCTACGCAGAACTGGTACGGCGCCTCAAGACCAAGGTGTCCGAGATGCGGCAGACCGGATGAGGCAGGGCGCTCTAAAGGAATGCCAGGGCGGGTCTTCACGTTAGAGGACCCGCGCCGCCCTCCGGTCCCGGCCCTGAGGCCCTCCTGAGCCGCGGGATGACCTCCTTCGGCCTCTTGAGCGCACCGCGCTGATCCCTCCCCAACCCCGACGCTATGAATACCGAGCCCAGCCGCACCCCCAGCTACCCTACCCTGCTGTTTATCTGCTGCATGGTGGTCCTGGGCTGTTACTTCGGCACCTACATGCGTTTCCCGGTGGTGCCCCTCTATGCGCAGACCCTGGGTGCGGATACGGTCCTGGTGGGCATGATCAACGCCGCCTTCCTGCTGGGCGCTGGAACTCTGTCGCTGCCGCTGGGGCTGGTGGTCCACCGCCTGGGCATGAAGCTCCTGGCCTCCGTCGGCCTGCTGATGCTGGCTCTCTCCTCCTTCCTGCTCGCGCTCAGCCATACCCCGCATCAGCTCATCTGGATCTACCTGCTGTCCGGCGCCGGCCTGGCCGCGTTCGGCCCCACCACCATGTCTTATGTTGCAGGCATCTCGCCGCCCACGCACCTGGGCCGTTCTTACGGCTGGTACAGCACGGCCATCTATACCGGCATGAGCCTGGGACCCGGAGCCGGAGGTCTGGTGGCGGAGTGGTGGGGCTTCCCGCCGGTGTTTACCATCTCCGGGGTCACGATCCTGGCGACCCTTGCGGGCCTGTGGTTTTTCCTGCCCCGGGCCCGGCAGGTCATGCCCGCCACCCCTCCCCCGCCCGCCCTGGGCCGGGCCGTCCTCCGGGAGGTCTCCCAAAACCTGCCTCTCTTGGGCGCCTGGCTGGCCACCGCCGGGGGCTGCTTCGGGTTGGGCGTCTTCCTCACCTTCTTGCCCCTCCATGCCCACGCCCAGGGTTTGACCTATGGGCAGATCGGCCTGGTTTTTGCGGCCCAGGGCATCCTTAACGCCCTCTCCCGCCTCCCCTTCGGCCACCTGAGCGACCGGGTGCAACAACGCAACCTCCTGGTAATCTGGGGGCTGTTGGGCATCGCGGTCTCCCTGGCCGGATACGGGTTTTCCCGGCGGCCATTCGAATTCATCCTCACCGCGGTGGCCATGGGCCTCAGTATGGGGCTGGCCTTCACTTCCGTGGCGGCCCTCACCGTCGAAACCGTGGCCCCGGAGTTGCGAGGCCTGGCCATGGGGGGCTACAACTCCGCCATTTACCTGGGTATGATGGTCAGTTCCGCGGGCCTGGGACCCATCATCAGCCGCATCGGCTTTCGCAACAGCTTTGTGCTCACCGCGGTCGTCACGGCCTTGCTCACCGGCCTCTCCCATCTCCTGATGCGTAGTTTCTCCCGGCCGAGCCACCGCCCCGTCAGGTGACCTTATCCTTCTGCTTCGACAAGCCAAATTCGGCGGGCACAGCCCGCCCTATAATTTCCCAATTGTCACTGCATGTAGCATAGGGCGGCCTATGGCCGCCGAACATGGGGCGCCCTTGATTACCTATGAAAATAAAATGACGCCGGCGTAAAGCCCGCGTCCAGGTGTTTCCGCTCCAGATCGACCGCGAGCCGCTCGCAGGCTTACGCAAACTCCCACGGCGTGTCCTTGCGGTAAGCCAGGGCCTGGCAGGAGGCGATGAGACCCCCTCTGGAGTCCGTGACCTCGATGAAATAGGTGGCGGTGCGGCGGCCGGCGTGCAGTTCCTGGGTCTGGGCCGTCAGGCGGTCGCCCATCCTGGCCGCGGCATGGAAGGTCAAGTTCATGTTAAGGGCTACCGCCACCGTGCCGTGACCGTTCACCGCGGCCTGGAAGGCCTCGTCAATCAGGGCGAAGATCGCCGAGCCGTGCACCATATCCATGATATTGGCCACCTCCGGCCGGGAGACCATGCTCACCCGGGCCCGGCCCGGACCCACATCCTCCAACTCCAGTTGAAAAAACCGGCTAATCTCCTGCGCGGCCACCCGCTGCCGGAACGCGTCAAAAAAAGCCTCATCCACTTTCGTCATCATAACCTCTTAAATGCGGTTTTCGGTTTTCGGTTTTCTGAAAAGTCAGCTTAACATCGACTGGGCTTTAAGACCCGAAAGGTCTCGTAGGGTGCGTCCCACGCACCACCCGCTGCATCCCCCTCCCCTCCCCTCAAGTATAAATCTCCGGGAACTGGTTCTTCCAGCGGCGGTGCAGCCAGAGCCACTGGGCCGGTTCGGCCCGCACCCAATCTTCGATGACCCGGCTTTGAAGCTGCAGATGGCGCTGGATATCGGCCTGAGCGTCCGAGGTTTTTTTAAGGGCCAGGGGCGGCATGATCACCATGAGGTGCCGGCCGTCCGCCAGGCGCCGGGACAAGGTCGGCAGGACCGGCACGCCCCGGCGGGCCAGGAGCGCCACCACCGGGGTGGTCCGGGCCGGCTTGCCGAAAAAGTCCACCAGGAGGCCCCCGGCGGTGGTGGTGTTCTGGTCGATGACAATCCCCACCGGCCGGTTGTGCCGCAGGTGGCCCATAATACCCTTCATGCCCCGCTGTTTAGACACCATGAAGTTGCCGCCCCGTTCCCTGAGATAGCGGACCAACCGGGCCGCCCAGGGCTGGTCCAGGTCCCGGCCCACCACCACCCCGGGCCGGCAGAGCAGTCCGTAGCCCATGACGGTGTACTCCCAGTTGCCGGCATGCGCGGCGATGGCAATGGCCCCCCGCCCCTGGGCCAGCGCCGCTTGCATATGCTCATCGCCCACGATGATCACCTGCCTTTTGATCAGGCTCAGCGGGGCCAGAAGAAGTTCAACCATCTCCCAGGCGAAGCGCACGAAGTGGCAAAAAACCTGCCGGGCCAAACGTTCCCGGGCGGCGGGGCTCAGCTCCTTACCGTAGGCGAACTCCAGGTTGGCCAGGGTGATGCGCCGGTGCCGTTTATCCAGGCGGTACCAGAGAGCGGCCAGGTTTCGCACCAGCCAGTTGTGGCATTGTTCCATGTTTCTCTCGAACTCGTTTAAAGAGGCCTGGCAGAGTGTACTTTCACCTGCCGACTCAGGGGGAGGCTAATCCGCCCCGGCTGAGGCGCGGCCGCGCCGCTTATCGTTCGGTTCATCCCGCCGCCGCCCATAAATGTGCACCGCCTCTTCACCCACCAGGTCGGCGATCCGGGCCATGAGTAGGCGGGCCACCACTTCTTTGCCCCCGTGGTAAGCCGCCTTGCGGCCCCAGTGCCAGGGATTGGCGTAATTATACGCGGTCCAGCCCCAGCGCACCACCCGGTCCAGATGATACTCCTTGATAAAGGCGTAACCCCAATGGCTCTTGAGGCTTTGATACATCTCATGGTACCGCAGCACCGTCGCCAACTCCACATCCTTGAAGGGCCGGATGGGCATCGTGTTGAGCCAGGCGGCCAGCCGGGCGCCCACCCGGTTGTGGAGGGCCACCAGGTCGGCCAGGGAAGCCTTGAATTCCGGGTGATCTTCGTCGGGATAGTAGATTCCGGCGATCTCCTTGATCAATTCCTGGGACAGCTCGTTGATGGCCTTGAAGGAGATTTCGGTGCCCGGCCACAACTTCAGCAGATAGCGCTTGCGGTAGCTGGTGATCAGGTCCAGGGCCGCCTGGTCTTCAGGACGGGGATTCGGCAGGACGATCCCGACCGCTTCCAGATCCTCCTCGGCCATCAGGGTTTTGATCACCTGGCGTCGGGTCCAGAGGCGCACGGCCAGCAGGGATATGCCCCACAGAATCACCAGTCCGGCCAGGGCCAGGTAGAGCCAGTGGTATTCCAGGTGGAAGTTCATAATGGCGGCGCGGTGGCTGATTGCAGGGGGAGAGCCGGAATGGCGAAGCCGGGCCGGATTTTCGGACTAGCTCTCATAGCTCCTCCTCCCCTCCCCTGCCGCCCAACACCTGGTACACCGCTTCCAGTTCTGCGGCCATCTGTTCCAGGGAAAAGCGCTCGATCACCAACTGCCGCCCCCGCTGTCCCAACTCCCGGCGGAAATTCGCATCCGCCATGAGCCGACCCATGGCCCCAGCCAGGGCCGCAGCATCCCGGGGAGGCGCCACCAGGCCGGTGTCACCCTCCATCACCACTTCGGGAATGCCGCCTACCATGGTGCCGATCACCGGCCGGGCCATGGCCTGGGCCTGAAGGAGAGACTGGGGCACCCCTTCGTTGGCATAGGAAGCCAGGACCACCACATCCATCAGGGCAAACCACGGCGCCACCTGATCCCGGTACCCCGCCAGACGCACCCAGGGCTGCAAACCCAATTGGGCGATCTTTTCTTCGATCACCACGCGGTACGGCCCCTCCCCCACCAGAAGGAGAAAGGCCCGGACCCCCGTTTCAATAAGTTGGTGCATGGCCTCCAGCAGATAGAGGTGGCCCTTCCAGGAACGCAGCACCGCCACGCTGCCGAAGATGAAGGCATCCGCGGGAATCTTGAGCTGGAGCAACAACTCCCGGCTTTTCTCCTGGGGGACGAACTCGGAGAGGTCTACCCCGGTAGGGATGGAAAAGATGCGGCGGGCCGGCACTCCCAGGCGCTGCATGAGCAATTCCCGGGTGACCCGGCCGGTGGTGATGATGGCCGCCGGGGTCTGGTAGAGCCAGCGAGTGGGCCAGTTGACTTTCACTTTCGTGGACAGATGCCGGGTGCGCACCAGCAGGGGCCGGGCGCGCAGGCTCCGCCAGGCCAGGGCTCCCACCCAGGAATCCAGAGAACTGTGGGTGTTCAGGAGGTCTACGGCCCCATCGGCCAGGAGCCGGCGCAGCTTGAGCCAGGCCGTCAGGTTCTGCCGCCCGCCGAACCTGATGGGTGTCACCGGGAAGCCCTGTTGCCGGCCGCGCCGGTACAGCTCGCCCCGGGGATCGCAGGCCAAGGCCAGCCGGTGGCCCCGCCGCTGCATGGCCAGAGCCTCCACCAGGATGCGCCGCTCTTGCCCCCCCCAGCCCAGGGAGGCCTCAGTATGCAAAATGGCAAAGGACTTGCGGGGGTGTTTACCGGGCATGGAATTTCCTAAATTGTTTGACAGGGGCAAGGTGCGGCCTGTTGCCAGAGTTCCAGGTACAAGGCCTCCAGCCTCTGCAGCATGGCCTGGAGAGAATAGTTTTCGGCCACGGTGTGCCGGGCCGCGTCACCCAGGCGCCGCCGCTCTTCCGGCCGGCGAGCCAGATCCAGCAGGGCCCCGGCCAGGGCTTCGGGGTCGGCAGGGGCCACCAGCCGGCCGCTGACGCCGTCCCTAATCACGTCGCGAGAGCCGCTCACCCGGGTGGCCAGCACCGGCAGGCCTGCGCCCATGGCCTTAAGCAGGGCCAGGGGCAGGCCTTCCCACAGGGAAGGCTGCACGAACAGGTCCAGGGCCCGGAAGATCTCGGGCAAGTCCCGCCGGGTGCCCAAAAAACGCACCCTGTCCAAAAGACCCAGGTCAGCAGCCTGGCGTCTCAGTTCCTCCCGAAGGCGTCCATCCCCTACCAGCAGCACCGTCAGGTCAGGGACTTCCCGGAGCACCTGAGGCAGGGCGGCCAGAAGGTATGTATGGCCTTTCTGCTCTTCCAGGCGGCCCACCGCGCCCACTACCAGGCCCGACACTCCGAGGCGCGCCCGAGCGGCTTCCCGGCTCAAGGGGGTGTCCAGTTCGTCCAGGGGGATGCCGTAGGGCATAAGCAGCAGCCGGGAAGCGGGCACCCCGTCGTAGCGGCGCACGTCCCCCCACACCTGGAGACTGCCCACCAAGACCCGGTCCGAGGCTCGGGCCAGCAGAAAGTTCCACAGCCGCCGGTGAAACTTGACCCGGGGGTAGGAATTGTGCACTGCGGCCACCACCCCCGGCAGCCCCAAGCCCAGTGCCGCCAGGCGGCCATAGAGGTTAGGGTGATAGAGGTGGGTGTGCAGCAGGTCCGGTCGGCGCGCTTTCAGCAGCCGCCGCACCGCGGCCACCACCCGCAGGCCGGCGGTGTGCTTGATATCCAGCCCCAGGCTGATCACCTCGTAGCCCTGAGCCCGGAGTTCTGCGCCTACGGGACCGGGCGGGCCGAGGGTGGCCACCGCCACCTCGAACCGCTTCGCATCGAGACCCCGGACGATGGCCGCCACCAGGTCTTCGGCCCCGCCCACCGGCATGGTGGTCAGGAGATGCAGCACCCGGAGGCGTTGGGCCGGCAGGGGCGACAACGCCTCAGACAGTCCTGCGGAGGTCAGATTTCGATTAAGCAGCACGGCGACCCTGGTTTCCCGGCCTTTTCGCCCCGGTCAGTGGCGCCTTCCAGACGACTTAGGCCGACCTCGGGCGCCGCCGCGACGTCGCCCCATTATAGCAAAAATTCAGGTGAGATGAATACTTCCTCAGGGGCAGGACACACCGCGATCAGAAAAGGCAGGCTTAAATGGGAGAAGGGCTGCAACAAGACCACCAATGGCAGGAGAAATTTGCTGCTCAAGGGGTTGACAGGGCGCGTCGGTTTTGTTACCTATTTATGAGCACGTCGCACGTGGGGCTGTAGCTCAGCTGGAAGAGCACTTGAATGGCATTCAAGGGGTCAGGGGTTCAAGTCCCCTCAGCTCCACCAAATTTTGGTAGGAATTATCAGAGGTTGGCAACCACAGGTTGTCAGCCTTTTTCGCTTTCAGGGTTTAGGGTCCGGTCGGGATCAATTTTTTTCTAAAGTTTTTATGGGTGACGCCTCTTTGATTAATCCTCGGTTTATCTTACTTTCCGGTGCCCATCTCTATGAACAGAGACGTGGTCGGCCCTCCTCCTTTACTCGCATCCTGATAAACCAGACAGTCGGTTTCGTATACCCTTTTTAAGGCCTCGCATCTTGAGGGATCGGCGGGATACTCTTTCAGGCATCTCTCATAGGCGCGCTTTGAAGCTTCCAGAGCATTCTTTGCCGCCCTCGCCTGTTCTCCAGTCCCACAGCTATTGGTGAAGGATAGAGCTGCCATTAAAAAAATAGATAAGAGAAACCTGATCATATTATCCCTTACCATAGAGAGTGATTTTGGTTGTTCATCAGTATACCGAGCTCACACCTTTTTTGATAGTAAATTCCGTAAAGTGCGATTGTGAGTTTACCTCGATCCTCTTTATAATCTGTGGCAGTCACGGGGACGGGTTGCAAGGCGGTTAGCCGCAAGGGTCAACCTCTTTTTTTCATTGGAGGGCACATCTGGGGATTGGTTGCCAGCGCAGACTAGCCTTGGCGCTCATACCAAAAGAGGGGGGAAGGCAGTAATTTCTTTATTTCTTGCCGAACTCAAAACCTTTTTCCCTGAATAGTTTTATACAGCTATCCACAACCATCGCATCGTAAAGGATGTCCCGGTTTTGCTCGATTTCCGCCAGTGCGGCGCTCAACTCCAGGGCCGGTCGATATGGCCGGTGGGCGCTCATGGCTTCCACCACATCGGCCACGCCAATGATCCGCGCCTCCAGGAGAATTTCTTGCCCGCACAGGCCTTGGGGATAACCCGAACCGTTGAGTCTTTCATGGTGTTGGAGAACCATCTCCGCAATCGGCCAGGGAAATTCTACACTCTTCAGGATATCGTAGCCGTTTTGCGAATGAACCCGAATCAAACCCATCTCAACCTCGCTCATCTTCCCGGGTTTGACGAGGATTTCCGTGGGAACACTGATCTTGCCGATATCATGAACCGAGGCGGCCAATCGCAGCGCCTCGATTTTTTCCCTGGCAAACCCCATCTCCCGGGCGATGGCGCAGGCCAGGTGGCTCACCCGTTGTTGGTGGCCAGCAGTATAAGGATCGATTTTTTCCAGGGTTGACGCCAGCGTTTCCACGGTATTCGCGAAGAGTTTCTTTACCATGGTTAACGTATGTTGAAGTTGTTCGAGAATATTCTTCTCTCTCCTAATACGGAAAATTTTTGCCTTTAGTTCTCCCATAGAGAAAGGTTTGCCGAGGAAATCACTGGCGCCGGCATTAATAATATCTTCATAAGAATAGGCCGGCGCATAACCCGTCATCATAATAAAAGGTATATGCGGATCATCCTTGCGGACTTCCTGCATCAATTCAACTCCATCCTGCCCTCCCATTCTGATATCACTGACTATCAGATCAATATTTTCCTGACTGATGATTTCTAAAGCTTCAAAGGCACTCGATGCTTCCTTACATAAAAGACCATTCGTTTCTAAGTATTCTATAAGGATTGATCTAATATTGTCATCATCATCCACTATCAAGATAAATGCCTCGTTCTTAGCTAAATTGGCGCAGGTAACAAAAGTATCGTCTACATAACAAGAGCTCGTTAAATTCCATTGCGACTTGGCTGCGGAAACGTTTTCAGTCAATTCTCGCTCCCCTGTTTGGGGCATATATTGCTCCTTATCATTCAACTGCCATCCAGAAACACTATATTGCGGCGACTGCTAAACACCAATAGGGGAATCCCTGATTTTTCGCTAGGGAAAATACGGGAGCCTTTGCCGCGACGAATCCGACAGGACAGACGAAATCTTTCCTGCTTGAAGCCCTGCCGGCAACACCGGGAGACACCCCGGGACGTCATTGACTATGTCCCGGGGTCACTGGGTGGAGGGCAACAGGTTGGCCGGCGGCCGGCCTGTTGCTCTAAAAAGGGGATTTACTCGGGGCGTTTTTTTGATCCTTTTCCTGATCATACATTAAAGAGACAGACTGAGACACTCTCTGGGCCCAGGTCGGATCATCTTTATTCAATTCCACTTCGGTATAAAAATCGCTAAAATCATGATCCACCAATTTATAAGGATTCGTGCTACTGTCTGAGTCAAAAAACGTATGCCGCAATTCGTGACGCAGCACCCTTTCAATGTCAGCCTCTTCACAATGGGCGAGTAATTTGCCATCTAACAACATAATATAATCATAACCGTCTTCCGGCGCCTCATCTTTAGACAAGAACCTGATCAACTCAGAGGGTTTCATGATTTTCCCCAGGGCGATATTGCCTTTTTGCACCATCTTCTTCTTATTAACAAGAAATAATATTTTGGCATTGACTAAATGGGGGAAATGCTGACCTTTAAGCTTTTCATAGATCTTATCGATATACTCAGGAACATGCTCATACTTCATGGTAACTCTCCTTCTCTTTAATTAATCATCAAAATCCAGCCTTAGAATTTATCCTAAGAAACCTCATATTTCAAGAGATACTTCCGCCAATTTTTCTGAGCTCATGAACAGCATGGCTTCGGGCTCCAGGGTCCGACCTCCGCTGCCAGGTCTCGAAGGTAGCCCGCGCCCCGCAGACCGATACCGGTTTCGAGCTTCACTAAACCATTTTTCAGTTTAAATCCAGCCAACTTGAGATTCTTTTCTTGCGAAAATTGTTTCCAAGTATTATGGTGAGGGTGGAAAAAAGCCTCAATACTCATGGGCACCAAAAGAACCCTGGTCATCAGGATTTGCGGTGCGGGTACATGTCCCGGGTAAAAATTTTTCTTCTCATTTTGCTGGTGTTCATCCTGGCTCCCTCGCTGGCCTCCGGGAAAGTGGTGCGTTTTACTGATAGTCGAGGGGTTTTACATATCACCACCGCGGGCGCCGAGCCCCGACCCAACCCGGAAAATCCCGCCCTCGGGATTCAACCGGCAACCCCGGCCGCCTTTCCCCAAGGTGCGGCCCCGGAGGCCGCGGTGCGGCCCGGTCCGCCCCAGGCAACCGAGCCTCCAGCCGCCTTTAAGCCCCCCGAGCCCAACGCCGCGCCGCCAGGGCCTGAAATGGCCAGATCCTCCGGCCAGGCGGAGCAGCCGCAGCGGATGACCCAGATTCGCAGCAACCACGGCAAGATCGAGTACGGCAACGCCGTCCCGGCCGCCGCAGTTGCGGCGGCCCCGTTGCCGCAGCCGCCGATACTGCCGGTGGCTGCCGTAACTCGGATGCCTCAACTTGTACCGGGCGAGATCACCCGGTATAAAGACCACCACGGCGTGATCCATATCACCAACCTGTCGGCCGGGTCCGGGCCGCCACCGGTGCAGGTCGCGGCCGCGCCGACGGTTCCCGATCAAGGACCCGCCCCCTCCCCCGCGCTGCCGCCGGCCTGGCAGCCGGCCTCCTGGACCCCGCCCGATTTCGGCGTGAGGGCTGAGAAAGTGGCGGCAATTTCCCGGGGGTACATGATGGCGGGCGGAGGCGCCATCCGCCGTTACCGTGACCAGCGCGGCGTCTGGCACATCACCAATGAGGCGCAGAAGGGGAAAATGTCCCCCGCGCCACTTGTGGCGGGCAACCTCGAAGCCGGGAGGCCCGCGCCGATCCCTGCCGCGGTCCAGTCCATCCGGCCGCCCCCGGCCTCGGCCCTGACCCAGGCAGCCGGGCTGCCGCCGCCCAACCCGGTGGCCCCACCCTCGGTACTCGCCCGGCGTGACCCGCGGGGGACCCTGCACATCTTCAACCTGCCGGCGGGCGGTGCCGGAGGAACCTCTCTGGCCTTTCTGGGTAAGCTCAACCAGGAGGTTGCAGCTATCATTGCCGAGGCCTCCCAGGTTTATCGCCTGTCGCCTGCCCTGATTACGGCAGTCATCCGCACGGAGTCCAATTTCGTGCCTTGGGCGGTTTCACCCAAGGGGGCCATGGGATTGATGCAATTGATGCCGGGCACCGCCACCGATCTGGGGGTGCGGGACCCCTTCTGCCCCCGGGAAAACGTCCTGGCGGGCTGCCGCCATCTCAGGTACCTGCTGGATCATTTCCAGGGCTCCCTGCCCCTGGCCGTGGCCGCGTATAACGCCGGACATCAGCGCGTGATTGCGGCCGGTTATCAAGTCCCTCCCATCAAAGAGACCCAAGAGTTCGTCACCCAGGTTCTGGGGCTTTATTACCTCATGGAAAAGTCGCGACCGCGCTTGTAGCCTGCCCTCCCGCCAGAGGTGCGCCCTAACTCCGGCGGCCCTGGCCTGCATTTTGCATTGACAACCCGCGAACTAAAATACCCTAGAAGAAATGACTTCCTAACAGGAAAGAAACTATAGCCTGTCGCAATAGTCTTCATTAATGGTTATATTATTACAAAGTAATGCAGAGGCCTGAACAAAGGCGGAGAATGAAGGCGACTGTCAGTCTTAAAGACCAGACCTCGATTGAGTCTTTCCCGGGGTTATCGGTACGCTATTTGAAGGAGAATCGGGTCCTGCCTCTCAGGCAGGAAAACGGCCACGTGCTCTTGGCCATGGCCGACCCCGATAACCAGGATCTGCTCTCAGACCTGGAGGTGGCTTTAGGCGCACCGATGGTCGCGGTCCCTGCGGCCGAAGACGAAATCCTGGAGGTTATCCAGGCGGTCTATGAGCCCGGCAGCCCCATGTCCCGGCTGGTAGGGGACTTGGAAGCCGAGGATATCGATCTGGACATGGAGGAATCCTCCGAAATCGGCCATCTTCGGGATATGGCCCGGGAGGCACCCATCATCCAGTTGGTCAACCTCTTGGTGCTGCGCGCCATCGAAATGGGAGCCAGCGATATCCATCTGGAGCCCTATGAAGATGATTTCCGGGTGCGCTACCGCAAGGACGGTCTGCTCTTCGAAGCCGAATCCCCCCCCAAGGGCTTGCAGGCCGCGGTGCTCTCCCGGCTCAAGATCATGGCCCGCCTGGATATCGCCGAGCGCCGCCTGCCGCAGGACGGCCGCTTCCGGTTAAAAGTCAAGGGTCACGACATCGATTTCCGGGTCTCCACCATCCCGACCCTTCTGGGTGAGAGCATGGTGATCCGCATCCTGGACCGGGAGAAAGTCATTCTGGACCTGAACCGGCAGGGTTTTCCCCCCCGGGAACTGCAACAGTTTGATGGCCTGATCCACAAGCCGAACGGCATGATCCTGGTCACCGGCCCCACCGGCAGCGGTAAAACCACGACGCTCTATGCCGCGCTGGAACGGATCAACTCTCCGGAAAAGAAAATCATCACGGTGGAGGACCCGGTGGAGTACCGCCTGAAGGGGGTGACCCAGATGCAGGTGAAGCCCTCCATCGGTCTGACCTTTGCCCGTAGCCTGCGTCACATCGTGCGCCAGGACCCCGAGGTCATCCTGGTGGGGGAAATCCGGGACCGGGAAACCGCGGAAATCGCCGTGCATGCGGCCCTCACCGGGCATCTGGTGTTCAGCACTCTGAACGCCAATGAGGCGCCTGGGGCCATTACCCGCCTCATCGAAATGGGCGTTGAGGACTTCCTCCTGGCCTCGGCCATCCTGGGGATTCTGGCTCAAAGGCTGGTGCGCCTTATCTGTCCCGAGTGCCGGGAGGCGTTGCCGCCCCAGGCCATGCAGGAGGAGATGGACGCCGCGCCCAACGGATCGGTCCCTGTTAAGTTGCCGGAACAGATGTTCATGGGCCGGGGCTGTCCGGCTTGCGCCCACACCGGCTACAAAGGCCGCACCGGCATCTATGAACTCCTGCTGGTGGACGAACCCATGCGCCAGTTGATCCTGAAAAGAGCCGATGCCAGCACCTTGCGGCAAATGGCCAGGCAACAGGGCATGCGGACTCTGGCGGGAGACGGGTGGGACAAGGTGGCTCAAGGACTCACCACCAGCCAGGAAGTCTTCCGGGTGACCCAGGAGTAGGCATGGCCATTTTTCATTACCGGGCCAGCGACGTCGGGGGCAACGTCATCCAGGGCACCCTGGAGGCCCGGGAGGAACGTCTGGTGGTCCTCCACCTGCAGCAGGGCGGCTTGATCCCCTTACGCATCAGCAAGGGTGAAGAAGGCGTCAAGTCGGCGGCAAGCTGGCTGTCATTCCGCCGCCGGCGGGTCCCTCTGGGCGAAGTGGTGCTGTTCACCGAAGAGCTGGCCGTGCTGCTCAAGGCCGGCCTTCCCCTGGACCGCGCTCTCCAGGCCTTGAAAGAGGTGACCACCCGGCCGGCCATGAAGGAGATCCTGGACCAAATTCTCAGGGATCTGCACGGCGGCAAAACCCTGGCGGAAGCCCTCAGCCGGCACCGCATCTTTTCGTCTTTGTACGTCAGCCTGATCCAGGCCGGGGAAGCCGGCGGGTTCCTGGAGGAATCCTGCGCCCGCCTCGGCGACTATTTGAGTTCGGTGGGGGAATTCCGCAGCTATCTGTTTACCGCTTTGATCTACCCCGCGATCCTGGCCGGGGTGGGGGCCCTCTCCCTCATCCTCATGCTGCTCTATGTCGTGCCCCGGTTCGAGTCCTTTTTTAAAGAGATGGGGCAGAACTTGTTTTGGAGCACTCGCCTGCTCATGGGACTCAGCCACGCCATGCTCTCCTATTGGTGGCTCGGGATCCTTCTGGCCGCGGGGGCCGGGTTTATCGTGGTGCGCCTGATCAAAAGCCCGAAAGGGCAGATGACCATAGACCGTTTTAAAATGGAAGCCCCGTTCGTGGGCGATTTGAGCCGGCGGGTGGCCGCGGCCTTTTTTGCCAAAACCCTGGGCACCTTGCTCCACAACGGGGTCCCCCTGGTATCGTCCCTTCGGGTCGTGATCGCCACGGTGAACAACCGTTACATGTCCCAGTCCCTGTCGGGCGTACTGGAAAATGTGGAAAAAGGGCAGCATCTTTCCGGGCTGCTTAAAAAAGTCGGCCTGTTTCCCGAGCTATTTCTCCAGATGATCGGCATCGGCGAAGAGACCGGCGAGTTAGCGGGGATGCTGTTGTCCGCCGCGGATTCCCTGGAAAAAGATGCCAAGGCCGCGGTGCGGCGGCTCATGGCCCTGCTCGAACCGGTGCTGATCCTGGTTACGGCCCTGATGGTGGCCTTTATTATTGTGTCCTTGCTCTTGCCCATACTTAATCTCTATGAAATACAATTCTAAGAAACCCGGGAGGCAGTGACGCTTTGATCAACAGAGATCGACGAGACGCCGGTTTTACCCTCATTGAACTGATGATCGTGCTCTTTATCTTGGGCTTGCTGGCCGCGCTGGTCGCCCCCCGGCTCATGGGCCGGGTCGGCAAGGCCAAGCAGAAATCGGCCCAGGCCCAGATCCAGCTTCTGGCCACCGCGCTGGACCTCTTTCATCTGGATGTGGGTCGTTATCCCACCGAGGAGGAAGGGCTCAAAGCTTTGCGGGAAAACCCCACCAGCCTGCCGGCCTGGGGCGGCCCCTATCTGGATAAAGGCGTGCCCAAAGACCCGTGGGGACGGGAATATATCTATAAATTCCCCGGTGAGCATGGGCCCTACGATCTGTATTCCTTGGGGTCGGACGGCGCCGCGGGGGGTGATGGCGAGAACCAGGACATCACCAACTGGCAAACTTCCCCTTAACCGGCCTCCGGTCGGGACCATGCCGCTCGATGAAGGTGATCCGGTTGGCTGATACGGCTAAAGGTGCAGGCACTGGGATTCTTGAGCCAGTTTTAGAGTCGGCCAAAAGTCGCGGCCCCGTGCCCCCATGGGTGGGTGAGGCGCCGGGGTTTACCCTGCTGGAACTCGTCGCGGTCCTGGCTTTATTGGGCTTGATGATGGCCCTGGTGCTGCCGGGGCTCCAGCGCACGGTGCAACGGGAGCGGGAGCGGGCCGACCTGAGGCAGTTCATGACGGCCATGCGGACGGCCAGGAGTGTAGCCGCCACCACCCACCGGCGTCAGCGGGTGTTTATTGACCTCAAAAATCACCGCTACCGGTTGGAAGGTTCTCCCCGCCTGGGTGAACTTAACGGCCTGCGCCTGACCGACGCGCGTCTGGTTTGGCAAGGCCCGGAAAGACAGCAGGGTTACGTGGCCTTTTACGGCGACGGCAGCTCCACCGGCGGCAAACTGGTGCTGGTGGAGTCCGGGGGACAGCGCCACCTCATGGATGTGGCAGTGATTACCGGCAAGGTCAGCCTGAAGACCGTCCGGCAATGAACGGCGACCCGGACTTGATTGGGAGAGTATGGGAAGTATAACCGCGGTTGATCAGAGTAGCCCCGCGGGCTTCACGTTGCTGGAAGTCCTGGTGGCCACTACGCTGATGGGGCTGGTGCTCCTGGTGCTGATGCAGGTCTTGAGCGCCACCATCCGCACCCGGGAAGCCAGTTGGAATCACACCCAGGCCCTGCTGGTGGCCGAAAAAGTGCTCCAGGAAAACTGCGAACTCAATACGTTGACCGGCGGCACCTATCAGGGGCGCGAAGGCCGCTTTGACTATAAGGTGAACATTACTCCCCAGTTCCAGCTCACAACCCCGTTTCGTTTCAAGGAACTGTTATGTTCCCTTATTCAGGTGACGGTCTTTTGGAAAGAACGAGGGGCCAATAAATCTCTGGCCCTGACCACGGCCAGGACCGGGACCTTGAATAAATAAGCTATGGCCTCACCACGGGGAAACGCCGGGTTTACCTTGCTGGAGCTGATGATCGCCCTGGCGCTCACGGGTTTACTGACGCTGGTGGCCTATACTTCGCTCAATCTGACCATCAAGGCCATGACCCGGGATCAGGCGGCCGGGGAGTATCTCCAGGGCCTCCGGGTGGGCCAAACCTTTTTGGAACGCTCCCTGGCCTCGGCGGTCACGGGGTCTTTGAACAATAAGAATTACTTCACCGGCGATGCTACCGAGATGCGGTTTTTTACCGTGGTGCCCTTGGAGGCTTATAATTTAGGCGGAGTTTTCCATTGGCGGGTTCTGGTGGGACATGACGACGCCGGCAAGAGCGTCGTGGCGGTGGAACAGACCAAAAATGTCAACTGGTATCGCGATCCCGAAGGAGTGGAGACCAGGCAAGTCCTCATTGGCAACCTGACCTCGGCCCATTTTACCTACGGGGTCGGCGCCGAAGAATTTCAGACCTGGGATGGGACCAAGCAGAACGGTCTACCGGACTGGGTAAAGGTGACCTTACAACCGGAAGGCCATCAAGCTGTGGATTTACTTATTCCCATCCATGTGGCTACCAAGACGAATGCGCCCAAGTAACCCGGCCTCCGAGAGTTTGGCGGCTTCCGAAGAAGGCGTCGTCCTATTGCTGGTCCTCCTGGTCCTGGCGCTGATCAGCGTCCTGGTCTTGAGCTGGAGCCAGGAGTGGCGAACGGAACTCAAGCTGGCCGCCAATTTCCGGCAAGCCCGGCAGAGCCGGCGCCTCGCCGAAGCCGGGCTTTATTATGGCCTGGGGAAATTAGTGGCTGCCAAGGCTGGCGAGACCATGGCCATGCTCCCGGCCTCTGCGAGTGGAGGCCTGGACCCCAAAAAGGCCGGCTGGCCCCCGGACGGCAACCCCCATGTCATCCAGTTACCGGAGGGCAGCGCTGAAGTGCGTCTGGCTGATGAAGGAGGAAAAATTAACCTGAACCGGGCCCCGGAAGTGACCTTGCGCCGGTTGTTTGCGGTACTGGGATTTTCGGAGCTGAAGATTCGGACCATGGTGGAATCCATCCAGGATTGGCGTACCAAGGGCGACCAGGCCCTGCCGTACGGGGCCAAGAGTGCCTATTATCTGAGCCTGGACCCTCCTTACGTCGCTAAGAATGGCCTGTTTGAGACGGTGGAAGAGTTGTCCTGGGTGCGCGGTTTTGAAGGGGTTCCCAGCATCTATCGACTGGGGGAATGGCTGACCGTGCAGCAAACCGGCAAAGCCGTCAACATCAATACCGCGCCCCGAGATGTATTGATGACCCTGGGAATTCCCCCGGAAGCGGCCAACCTCATCATCACCGCCCGGCAGAACGCACCCATTACCAATTTGCAGGCCATCGCCCAATGGAGTGTAAACCTGCCGGACCAAATGACGGGCCTTGGTTTTAATATGTCACCTTTCTTCACCATAAAATCGACCGGCATGGTAAAAAATGGCACTGGGCGCCATACCATCAAGGCCATAGTGCGGATTAACGTGACCGCGCCCCAACCCTGGGAGATCTTGAGTTGGGCAGATGACTTCCCGGGATAAAAATACGGATCGGAATAAGGACATGACGGGAAAAGCCAGCCGGTGGTGGGAAAATCTGGGAGCCATGCTGCTGACCGAGACGGACTCTCTCGGCGTCTATCTGGATAAGCATGGCCTGACCCTGGCCCATGTCCGGAAAAGCCTGGCCGGGGTCCGCGTGCAGGAGGTTACGCGGCTACCCTCTGCCGCTGGCGCGCGGGAAGACCTGGCCGCGGGCCTCGGAAGCATCATCCCCGCCTGGGGCCTGGCCTCCTGCCCCGTCAGCCTGGCGGTAAGCTCCGAACTGGCCTTTTTCCGGCGGGCCACCCTGCCCCGGGCCGCGGCGGAAAACCTGGCTCAGGTGGTAGATTATGAACTGGACCGGTTCATGCCGCTGCCCCGGGAAGAGCTGTATTATGGTTTTCAGGTCCAGGAGGAGACCGAAACCGAGATCCATCTAATGATCATCGCCTTGCCTAAAACCCGGGTTAGCGCCTGTCTGGATCTCTTGACCGAAGCGACTCTCAGGCCCACCTGGCTGTCCGTGGCCCCCCTGGCGGCCGGCAACGCCTTTGCCTTACTGGCCAGTAAAAAACTGCCGCCTTCCTGGCTGCTGCTCCACCTGGAAACCGGCGCCTTTGAACTGACCCATATTCACCAAGGGGTAGTGCGAAGCTTCACCCACAGGCACCAGCTACAGGGGAAAGAGTTCACCCGGGAACTGGTGGGCGCCATCGATCAAGCGCTGGAGAACGATAAGTCCACCCAGTTCTTGTGCGTCTATGGCGACGGCGGCGCGGATTTTCAGGTGGGCGGCCTGCAGAAGCATGAGTTCGATATTGTCTATCCGAGCCAACTCGTGCCGGAGTCACCCCTGCCGGAAGAGGCTCGGGATGAAGCCCTGCCGGCGGTGGGAGCGGCGCTCTCCTGCCTGGGAAAGCTGCCTCTGGAAATGAATCTTCTCCCCCTGGAAGAGAGGGCTCCGGTTAAGATTGGCAAATTTTCCACGACCACCACCTTGCTCCTGGTGTTTGTCGGCTTGCTTCTCCTCTGGTCCGGCAGCGGTCTGATCCAGAAACGCGTGGCGCTCTATCAGGTGAATCGCCAGATAGTCGGCATCACTCCCCAAGCCCGGGAAGCGGAGGGCCTGCTGACGGAAAGCCGCAATCTGGGCAAGCAATTGGAAAGCATGCGCAAAATCGGGGCCTCGACGGATAAGATGCTGGTCTTGAAGAAATTGACCATCCTGATTCCCGATAATACTTTTCTATTAACGCTGCGGCTTAGCAAGCAAAACCTGGAGATCAGCGGCTTGTCGCAGTCGGCTTCGGATCTGATTCCCTTGCTGGAAAAATCCGGCTGGATTAACAAGACGGAATTTGCGTCTCCCATAGTTACCGATGCAACTAAACTCGATCATTTTAAAATTAAAGCAGAGATTCGAAGCCTCGAACCAACTCCTTAAGGGGTTGTCGCCGGAGCATCGACGTCTGGTCTGGCTCCTGTTGGGAGGGCTGGCGCTCCTCTTGTTTTACCTGGTGATAGTGAATCCTCTGTTGAACCTGTCGGATTCGTGGACCCAGGAGTTGACCCGCCGGCGTCAGATCCTGACGAAATATCAGGCGCTGATCGGCAACAAAACCAGAATCGTCCGGGCCAACCAGGCTATGAAAGCCGCCCTGGCCAACGCCGGGAACCAATTTCTCTCCGGCGGCAACGCCGCGGTGGCCGCCTCCGACCTGCAAGAGATTGTCAAGAAACTGGCTCGGGATCACGGCGTCCAACTGGCCAGCGCCAAGATCTTGCCCTCCCGGGAGGCCGGCCCTTACCTGGAAGTCCCGGTGCAGGTGCAATTTACCGGCACTATGGATCAAGTGCTTATTATCTTGTATCACCTGGAGCATCATAAAAAGCTCTTGTTCATCCCGGAATTGGATATCAATGCCCCGCGCTGGCAGAAAGGCGAGAAAAACGACGTTATATTACAAGTTAATATGGTGATCTCCGGAGTCATAAAGAAGGGTGTGGCCAGCTAATGGGCCGCCGGAACCTTAATCTCTGGAATGTCCTGCTGCTGGCGGGCATAGCCTTTCTGTTCATTGCCACTGTCAATCTCTGGTGGAATACCAAGGAACCTCTGGCCCCATCCCGGGCCGATAAGGGCCCCCGGATGCCCACCGCGCCGATCCTCCGGGACGAGCAACCCCTGAACCAGTTTAGCGTGGTGGCCACCAAGAACTTGTTTAGCCCGGAGCGCACCGGCCCCTCCCCCGCAGGTGGACCGGCCAAAGGTCAGAATACCCTGGAAGGACGCCAACTCATGGGCACCATGATCGTCGGTAACACCAGGGCGGCCTTGATCGGTGGCAAAACCGTCAAAAAGGGAGAGGCCGCGGTCGAAGTCGTGTTTCTCGGCGAACAGTGGGGCGATTTTGAGGTGCTGGAAATTGCCAATGATGTCGTTGTCTTTCAAGGCAAAGACGGTAAGGTAACGTTAAACTTCCCTGAATAAAAGGGTTCGCGATGACTAAGAGACCTTGTTTCTCATCCGGGTGTTTCAGACCTGGGTCCATCCGGGGGCTTCTGGGTATGCTGATCTTGTCCCTGATCCTTGAAGTCTTCGGGTGTGCTTCCGCCGAGGTGGCGACGCCTACGCTGCCACCACCGCGCCGTCTCCCGGTCCAAGTCATGACCGCGCCCCCACCCAAACCGGAATCCATCTATAGCAAATATGCCAAGAAAGCCAAACCGCCCGCCTCCGATGAATTTGGCCTGGACGAGCGCGGTATCGAACGTTATACGGCCCGCCTGCAAAAAATTCCGGTAACCCGCCGGAAACCCATTAAGGGCGAGAAGGTGTATCCCATTGACCTTAACTTGAGAAATGCCGATCTCGTGGAAGCCATTCGGGTGCTGGCCGACACCATGGGCATTAATTATTCCATCGATCCCCGCGTCAAGGGCACGGTAAACGTGCATGCCACCGGCAAGTTGAGCCAGAGTGACCTTATGGGCATCATGGAGACTCTCCTCACCATCAACGGCGCCACCATCATCAAGAATCGCGATCTGTATAATATCGTCCCCCAGGAAAAAGCCGCCACTCGAGGGATGCCGGTATATAGCCAGGGGGCGGTGCCCGCCGGCATGAGAGCCCAGGTGGTCTTCCTGGAACAGACGCCGGTCAAGGAAGCCATCGAGGCGTTGAAGCCCCTGTTATCCCCGGCGGGCAACGTCTCCCAGGCGGCTCATAATTCCATCGTCCTGGTGGACAGTCCCGACAACCTGGATAAATTGCTGCAACTGGTCCATCTTATCGATTCCCGGGGCCTGGCCCAAACCCGGGTGCGGGTGCTCAGGGTGCATAATACCGACCCTGGGGAAATCATCAAAGAAGTGGAAACTATTTTTTCGGCCTACGGCACCCTAACCTCCAAAGATAAAGGCAAATTCGGGGTCGGGTTTTTCCCGGTCAGCCGCCTCAACTCAGTGATGATCGTGTCTTCTTCCGCGCCTTTGATGGACCGGGCCCTTTATTGGGTCAGGGAATTGGACCGGAAAACCGATCTGCTGTCGAATGTCCATATTTACAATGTGGAGAATTACAAAGCCAAGAACCTCGCCGATATTCTGACTCAGGTCTATGGCGGCGCTGCTGCCGCGCCTAAGATTAAAGAGTCTAAACCCGAGACCGGGGGCGGCATGGGCATGGGTGGGGGCACCCTCGGGGGCTCCGGCGGCCTGCAAGGCAGCTCGATGGGCCAGACCGGCGGTATGGGCGGCGCTAGCGGGACCGGGGCGGCCGGCGGCGGTTTGGGCGGCCTGGGCGGCACGGCTTCCGGAACCGGGACGCCGGGAGGGGCGCTGGCCGGCGGCGCCTCTGGTTTAAAGGAGCGGGCCGTGAGCGCGGAAGGTGCCACCCAGGGCACCAGTCCCAAAGAAGGGGTGAGGATCATCCCGGATGAAGAAAACAATCTTCTGGTGGTGGTGGCGCCGCCGCATGAATGGAATATCATCTCCCGGCTGCTCAAAGAGTTGGACATCATGCCCCGCCAGGTCTTGAACGAAGTCCTGGTGGCTGAAATCCGCCTCACCGACGACCTGAAATACGGCATCGAATTTCTCTTGGGCGGCGTCCCGGCGCAGTCGCAGACTACCTCCGCCACTCAATCCGCCGCCACGGCCCAGCCCACCGGAGTTTTGGTCACCGGCACCACCGGAACCACCAATACCGGCACCACTGGTATAGCCACGGCGGTTGCCGCCCCTATTGCTGCCACCACCGCGCTCGGGGCAGGGGCTATTCAGGGCGTGGATATCGTCAACAGCGCCTCCGCCGCGTTTAACCAAACCGGCGGCCTCACCTTTGTGGCCCTGGACACCGTGAATAAATTGAAAGGCATCATTAATCTCCTGGCCTCCGAGGGCCGGGTAGATATTCTTGCCTCGCCCCACATCATGGCCGCCAATAACCAGGAAGCCCGCATCATGATCGGTCAGGATGTGCCGGTACTCACCTCTCAGTCGGTACCCTTAATCAGCCAACAAACTTCTTTCCAGACTTCCACCGTGCAGTATCGCAGCACCGGCATCATTTTATCGGTAAAGCCTCAGATCAATGCCAAGGGTCTGGTTACCCTCGAGATTGCCCAAGAAGTGAGCGACGCGGCCGGCACCACTACGGGGGTCAGCGGTTCTCCCACTTTTACCGTCCGCCAGGCCAAGACTTCGCTCATCACCAAAGACAACCAGACGATCGTGCTGGGCGGACTGATTCGGGAAGATAAGACCGTGACCTCAGCCGGCATCCCGGGTCTGCGCAAAATGCCCATACTGGGTCCTTTGTTCGGCTCTCAAGGAGTTAGCAAGCAAAAAACCGAACTTATAGTCTTGATTACTCCCCATATCATCAGTAACATAGAAGACGGGGCCCGGATCACCAATCAGATGAAAGAAAAGGTCGGATTGGAAGAGACGAACCCGCCCCGCCGCGTGCCGCCGGCACCGACTCCCGTCCGGGAAGTAGCACCGCCTGCGACCGGTTATTGAGGTGACGCCCCGCGGCGTTGGCTGTGGGGCCTCGCGGGGTAATAAGCAAGAAAAAATCCTGGTGCAGTCTTAACGCAGAAGTGGCTGGTTGACAAAGGAGAAGACGCCATGAAGCAGAAAGTCCTGATCATCATGCTGGCGTTAGGTTTGGGGTTGGCCTGGAGCACTGCTGGCCTGGCCGGAGATGTGGGCTATCGGTTTAAAGAACAGAGCGCCGGCCTGAAACCCACCCCGGGGCCTCCCACTTCCGTAGCGGTAGCCACGGATGCTTTGATCGGCCGGCCCCTGGGCCTGGCCACCACCATCGCGGGTACCGCGGTCTTTGTGGCCTCGCTCCCCTTCAACCACACCTCAGAAAGTGTTAATAATTCGGCCTGGGGTTTGGTAGGGCGTCCCGCGGGCTGGACTTTTGTCCGGCCCATGGGGGAGGGAGCGCCCAAGTATGAGGAAAAGGGTGTCTTCAAGCCCTGACCAGGGGTGAGTTAAACTCCCCCCCCTTTTTCCCTTCCACCCCCGCCGGTGCGGTAAGTATCGTGCTGCGTGCGGGGGTGGTCCTCTTTCAGTCCCCTGAGCGGCTATGGATCAATAGCCGTAAAAAAGTCCCAGCAGCCTTTCCCCGACGAAGAGATAGATGAGCGCCCCCGCGGAGAGAAACGGGCCGTAAGGGATGGCGGCCCACCGCCACTGGCCCTGACGCAGTTTCCCCTGGATTGCCATCATGATCACACCGATCAGGCTGCCCAAGGCGCCGCTGAGAAACAGCACCACCGGCAGCGAGGCGACTCCCAGAAACGCGCCGATCATGGCCAGCAGTTTGACGTCTCCCCCTCCCAGGCCCCGTCTGCCCGTCAGCTTCTCATAGACCCAGCCGACCACAAAAAGAGACACCCCCCCCAGTAGCGCCCCGGCTGCCGCCGGAATAAAACTGAGGCCGGGCAGGATCAGGGCCAGCCCCAGCCCCAGAATAATGCCCGGCAGCGTGATGACATCGGGAAGAAGGCGGTGTTCCAGGTCAATGGCGCTCAAGGCCACTAAGGCCAAGGCGAAGGGCACATACGCGATGAGCAGGCTGTCAAAGGGAAAACTGGCCCACAAGGCCAGGGTCAGGACCCCGCCGGCCAATTCCACCAGGGGATAGCGCCAGGGAATCGGGGCGCCGCAAAACCGGCAGCAGCCGCGCAGATTCAGGTAACTGAAGAGGGGAATATTGTCATGCCACGGCAGGACCTTGCGGCATTGGGGACAATGGGAGCGGCCGGCCCAGGCCTGCTCTCCGGCAGGCAGGCGGGTGATCACGACGTTGAGGAAACTCCCCAACGCCAGCCCTGTCAGGCCTGCCAGCACATAGGCGATCATAAGGTTGCGCCGTTGTTACTCGGTCCCGACTTCCAGGCGCTCGACCTTGCTCATGGGGATATTCCAGTACCCCAGGGGGGTGGTCCCTTCGATGAGAAAGTCCACAAACAGGTCCCCTTTCATGATGTCGCCGCCGGTCAGCACGATCTGGGCCTGGCGATAGCTGTCCTTGACCGGACCGTAGAAGCGAATCCCCACCAATTGGTCCAGGGGCAGCCAGATGTCGCTGCCCCCCTTCCGGAGTTTGATTTCCTGGGAGGTGCCCGGAATCCTGAGCCCGGTCACATAAAAGGTCATGCCGTCCCGGCTGGTTACTTCGCTGGGCCAGGTCGCCGGCGGCGGGGTCTTCACCTTGGGAGCGCAGGCCGGCATCAGCAGCCCCAGCCCCAGGAAAACCACCAGCCCGGTCAAGCAGGAAGCGCGGAACCATTTGCCCATATCTTTCATGTCCTTGAGCTTCTCCTGGCAATCGCCCGATGCGTCACAGGAACTATCGGACCTTGAGGCGCAACTTTATCCATATCATAAATTTAATGATCTTAAGGGAAATTTCCCGTTCCTGCGCGCCGTGGAACCTAATTTTATCCCGGTTCCGGCAGTCCTGCGGGGATGGCGGGTTTAAAAAAGTCCGGCCCCTCCCCTACCGGCCCCGCCTTATTTTTTCTGCCCCTTCTCCCATTGCTTGATTTCTTCATTGGCCCGGTTTCTCAAATAAATCGCATCGGTTTTCTCCTGTTTACTCAAGAGGGCAATGGAATACATGCTGAGTTCGCCGGTCCGGTCAATGTCGCTAAACCTCAGGTACATCCGCGTCTTTACCCCGTTATAATAAAAATCCTGCACATTGAGCCTCTGGTAAACCTCTGATCTCTGGCCTCCTCCGAACCTGGCGAAGCAATATTCTTTTAACCGTTGGAATTCGTTCTCCCCTTTTACTTTGATCACGACCCCGGAAAATTTGCCGTTCCAGAATTCATAGACGATGCTCTCCAGGTTAGCCATCCCCAGGCGCAGATCTTCATGGTTCTTCTTATAATAGGTAAACGGCCCGAGAATCTCGAGGACTTCCATATTGTGCAGCGGGTCCAGGGTGGCGATATCCGTCTGCCACTTGAGGCCCCGGAAACCGTCCGGCTCGGTGCCGGGTTTGAAGGTATAATTATAGGTGAAAGGCTTGGCCACGGCCGGGGCCTTGCCGGCGGCTAACCCTTGAGCGGTCAGCCCCATCCCCAGCACCAGAAGCATGAGCCCCCAGAGAACCGACTGTTTCATCATCATGGCATTTCCTCCTGACACCGAGGCCCCGGCCGGCGCTTCCCATGAACGCGTCTGGCTTGATCGCCGGCGCAACCCGGGAGATTCAAATGGGGTGCATTGTACCTGATCAGGGGCCGGAGCGCCAGCGGGTTTTTGCCCGGCCGGCCGGACAACGCGGTTTACCCGGGCGGGGATCGGCCTTATATTGAAAAAATCCAGTCAGGTTTTTATCACCCCAAAGGAGAACCACCCCATGATCGATCGCACCGCCGCTGATTACTCCGCCCTGGATGTGCCCGAGGTCTTGCCGCGGTTATTTCACCCCCGCCCCGAACCGGGATTTTCCCAGGTCCCCGCCTCCTCTCGGGACCTCCTGATCCCGGTGGCGGACGGCGTGGCGGTGGGGGCCCGCCTGCACCCGGCCGGGTTCACGGCGCCCACCATCCTCTTTTTCCACGGCAACGGCGAGATCGTGGCCGATTATGACGAACTGGCCCCGTTTCACCAACGGCTGGGCGTCAATTTTCTCCCGGTGGATTACCGCGGCTACGGCCGCTCCACCGGTGAGCCCACGGTCACGGCCATGATGCAGGATTGTCATCGAATTTTTGCCTATGTCAGGGAGAATCTGCCGGAGATGGGCTACCGCGGTCCCCTGCTCGTCATGGGCCGCTCTCTGGGGAGCGCCTCGGCCCTGGAGCTGATCGCTGCCTATCCCGAGCGCCTGGCCGGGCTCATCATCGAAAGCGGTTTCGCTTATGCTGGGCCCTTGCTGCAGCTTTTGGGTGTCAACCTGGAGACCATCGAATTTCAGGAAACCGCAGGGTTCAGAAACGTTGACAAAATCCGGGCCTATACCGGACCGACCCTGATCATCCACGCCGAGCACGACCACATCATCCCCTTGAGTGACGGCCAAGCCCTCTTTGACGCCTGCGGCGCCGCGGACAAGACCTTCCTCAAGATTCCCCAGGCCGACCATAACGACGTCCTGTTGCAGGGTTTCGCGGCGTATATGGCGGCCATCAAAAATTTGGTGAACAAAATCAGGAGGGAATAAGGACAGGCGGCAGGGCACAACAGAGGGGAGCCTTGAGGCTCCCCCTTTTGCTGCTGAACCCGCATTTCTTCGTTTTTCTGGGTCTCGTTCAGGTTTTGCTCTTTTCCTTCGTTCCGTACTCCAACTCAAAGGGCCAATGGGTGACGCCGCCGTCCATGAATTTCACCCGTTTAAACCCCAGGCCCTCCAGGATTTTTTCCGCCTCATAGCCTCTCAGGCTATACTGGCAGAAAGGGATGTAGAGCTTGTCTTTGGGCAAAATCTGGGCCTTGTCCCGCAGCCGACCCAGGGGCATGGCAAAAGCCTTGGGGTGTTTGAGGCGCACCTGTTGGAATTCCGCCGGAGTGCGCACATCCAGGAGCATGAAGTCTTCCCCCTTTTCCGTGAGTTCGGCCACTTCCAGGGGCGAGACGGCCTGGGCCAGGCCGGTGAGCTTGTTCTGCATCACCTGGGCGGCATTGACCAACAGGTCAATGGCCACGGAATAGGGGGGCGCATAACCCAGATTGAATTGCGTCAGGTCTGCCACCGTGGCCCCCAGAGTAAGGGCCGCGGCGGCCACGTCCAGGCGCTTGGCGCCGTCCCCTGGACCCACCACCTGGACCCCCAACAACCGGCCGCTGGCTTTATCCGCCACCATCTTGAGGCCCACGAACAGGGCATCGGGCAGATAATGCGCGTGGTCCAGGCCGGGGACCAGGGCGCTGACCACGTCGAAGCCCTCCCGCCGGGCCGCGTCCTCGCTCAGCCCGGTCGCGCCCGCGGTGTAGTCGAAGACCTTGGCCACCACGGTCCCCACCATGCCCTGATATTCCATATGCCCGCCGGTAAGGTTGGTGCCGATGACGCGACCCTGGATGTTGGCCAGTTGCCCGGAAGATACGACGACCGGCCGCTTCAAGAGGCGGTGATAGTTCTCAGCGCAGTCGCCGCCGGCATAGATATCCGGGTCCGAGGTGCGCAGTTCCCGGTCCACTTGGATGGCGCCCGTGGCGCCGATTTTAAGGCCGGCCTGGCGGGCCAGGTCCACGTTGGGGCGCACCCCTACGGCCACCACTGCCAGCTCCGCGGGGAACTCGCCCTTATCGGTATAGACCCGGGACAGGTTTTCGTCCGCATCGCTGCCGAAACTGGTGACCCGCTCGCCCAGGCGCACCTTGACCCCTTTGGATTCCAGGTTGCGGCGCAGCAGAGCCCCCATCTCGAAGTCCAGCAGGCCCGGAAAGACCTGGTCCAGGGCTTCGACCACAGTGACCTCCACCCCCCATTCCACTAGGGCTTCGGCCATCTCCAGGCCGATGGCGCCGGCGCCCACCACCGCGGCCCGCTTGGGCTTAAGGTCCTTCAGCGCCGCCATGATGGCCAGCCCGTCCCGGGGCTGGCGAATCACAAAGACATCCTTCACGTCGATGCCCGGCACCCGGGGACGCACCGGAGAGGCCCCGGTGGCCAGCACCAGCTTGTCATAGGGGCAGGTCTCCTGCGCCCCCGTGGCTAGGTCCCGGACTTCCACTACCTTACGGTCTCGATGTAATGCCAGGACTTCCTTGCCGGTGAGAAAATTGATGTTCTTCACGCTGCGGAAATATTCGGCGTCCCGCATCACCCCTGCGGGGGAAGCCAGGATATGCTTTACGGTCGGGATTTCCCCAGAAATCAGGTAGGGCAAGCCACAGGCGGAATAGGAGATGTAATCCCCCCTCTCCAGGATGGTAATCTCCGCCTGGGGATCGCAGCGCCGGGCCCGGGCCGCGGCCTTGGGCCCCGCGGCCACCCCGCCCACTATGACAATCTTCAATGCTGCCGACATATCAAAGGCCTCCGGCCATGGGTTTTATGATTCAGACTTATGATAAGACTGCCGGTCCGGCAGTGCCAGCAAAAACAGCGGCCAGTGGTCAGTGGTCAGTGGTCAGTGGTCAGTTTTTAGGATTTTATCCCAGAACCCAAAACCCGGAACCCGGAACCTATCAATCCCTCAGGCCTGCATAGGCCAGGGGCAGGAGGGCCAGGCTGATGGCGCCGGAGACGATCAGGGGCACCTGGTAGCCGTACGCCGCGCCCACCGGGCCGAAGACCAGAGAACCGGCAAAGACCCCGGCGGTGGTGGTCAGGGAAATCAGGCTGGAGTGCCCGCCGACGCGGTCCACGTGGAAGAGGCGGGAGATAGTGGTGTAGGTCTCCATGAGGATGATGCCGTCGCCGCAGCCGTGCACCGCCCGCCAGGCAAAAGACCAGGGCAGGACCGGATAGGTCATGCAGATATGCCCGGCGCCGGAAAAGAGCAGGGCTACTGCCAAAAATGTGAGGGGCTTCAGCCGCCCGGCCCAGAACCGGCCATAGAGATAGGCGGTGAGGGCTACCACCGCGAACTCGCCCGCCATATAGGTTCCCACCCCCATGGGCGTCAGGCCCAGATTGTACTCCAGAAACAGGGAGAGGCTGGTGGCTTCCGCGCCCCAATGGAGGGTGAAGAGAAAGAGCCAGGTGACGAAAAACAGGACCGGCCGGGTCAGAAAATCCCGGCTATATTCAAACAGTGAGGTCCGTACCCCCCGGGTCACCGGCAAAAGCCCCGTGGCCGCGGCCAGGACCAGCATCGCCAGGCTGAAAAGTTTCAGAGTCGCCGTAAAATCCAGCCAGTAGTAGGCGGCGCCGCCGAAGAGGGCGCCCACCATCATGCCGCCCATGCGCATGGCATTAAAATGCCCCATCCGCCGGGGAGCATCGGCAGGGTTTTCTTTGAACAAAAGGATATCCAGAGAGAGCCGAAAGAGCTGAATACTGAGGCCGAAACCCCAGAAGATCGCCAGGAAGGCTCCGAAACTCTGCACCAGGGCCAGCCCCCAGAGGCTGAGGGCCATGACCGCCAGGCCCACCCGGCTCAGGATTCGGGCCGGGTACCGGTCCCCCATGACGCCTACCGGAAAGGACACCAGGATGGCGTTGAGGCTGAGCACCGCGTAGAGGAGCCCGATCTGGGTCCCGCTGAACAGGAGGTTCCCCTTGAGATAGAGGGGAAGCAGGAAATAGATGCAGGAAATGACGGCGGAATAAGCGCCGATGAAAAACGGGAGTACGCCGCCGGCTTGCACTTAGAGGGCGTTGCGGTTGAGCCGGACCTCCATGGCCCGGGCCGGGCAGACCGGGCAACAAAGCTCACAGGCGCTGCACTTGCTGGGGTCAAAAGCAACGCTCATTTCCGGCCGCACCAGGTAGAGGGCCCCGGTGGGACAGACCGCGGTGCAGGTGCCGCATTGGTAGCAGCGCTCTTCGTTGCGGCGCACATCCCGGGCCACCCTTTGGACCTTGACGCCCGCTTCCTTAAGGTACTTGAGGCCCCGCCGGAAATTCTTGGGGTGGCCCCTTAGTTCCATGACGATAACCCCTTCCTTGCGGGGATAGATGGTGGCCTTGAGCAGGTTAAACTCCAGATCGTAATCCTTCACCAGGCGGTAGATGATGGGCTGATCCACCACGTCCTGGGAAAACCTCAATACGAGCATTTCCGCATGCATATCCCGGTCCTCGAACTACTTTGGTAGCGCGGCCGTCCCCGGCCGCCATGAGTGTGCGAACTTTCTGCTCGTCCAACACACGGGGATTCTATAACGTCATAAAATTATATCAGAAAAACCTGTTGCCTCAAACCAGACTCCCGAAGCGGCGTTCCCAGGCTTCCCGCAAAGTGCCCAGAGGCGCCTCTATCAGCGTCCGGCCGTCCCGGTGAATCTTAAAGGTGGTATCGCTGCGGACCTGGCCGAGCCGCGTCAGCGGCTGGCCCTGAAAGAGTTCCTCCAGGCGAGAGGCGTGGGCCGGGTCCACGCTCACCAGGAAGCGCCCGGCTGATTCGGCGTAGAGCCCCACGTATGAGGGCGACTCGGGGGCCACCCGGCTCAGGTCTACCTCCACTCCCAGACCCGCGGCCAGGCTGGACAAGGCCAGGTGCACCGCCAGGCCGCCCCGATAGACGCCGTGAGCCGAAGCCAGTAGTTCGGCCCGGTTGGCTTGCTCGACGAGCCGGTAATAGGCCAGGAACTCCGGCGGGCGCACCTGGGGCACGGTCAAGCCCACATAACCCAGATGTTCGTAGAACTCCGAGCCCCCCAACTCCGGCCGGGTTTTACCCACCAGATAGATGAGGTCGCCGGGCCGCTTCCATTCCAGGCTCAGGGCCCGGCGGACGTCGGCCAACACGCTCACCGCGGTGAAAAACAGGGTAGGCAGGCCGCTGATGCGGTGCATTTCGCCGTAAGCCCCGGGCAACAGGCCGTCCACGTACATGCTGTCTTTGCCGGAGAGCAAGGGGATTTCGTAAGCCAGACACATATCCTTGAGGGCCAGGCAGGCCCGCACCAACTGGGCCGCCTTAAAGCGGCCGTCGGGGTTCGAGACGGGATGGTATTCGACGCTGGGCCAGCAGAAGTTGTCCACCCCGCCGATATGCGCCAGGGTCCCGCCCACCGCCAGCAGGCGCCGCACGGTTTCATCAATGGTCACCTCGGCCATGTGGAAAGTATCGATCTGGGAATAGGCGGGATTGAGGGCCAGGCTCAAAGCCAGGCCGCGGCTTGACTCCGGCCGGGGCCTCAGGATTGAGGCATCGCCGGGCACCGGCGCCGCCGCACCCAGTACGGGTTTGAGGACGCTGGCCCCCTGGACTTCGTGGTCATACTGCCGGGTGATCCACTCCCGGGAACAAATATTGGGCCGATCGAGCAGGGCCAGCAGCAGGCTCTGGTGATCCCCGGGGTCCCCCAGAACCGGCTCCTGCAGACGCGATTCCGGCGGCAGCCACAGGGCCTCGAACTCCCAGGGCGGAAACTCCTCTTCCAGGAAGGCCAGGTCCATGAGGGCACAAGGACGCCCCTGGTACGTCACTTCGAGGACGCCCCGGTCGGTGTAGCGGCCGATGACCGTGGCCTCCACCGCGTATTTCCGGGCCAGGTCCTTGAAGCGAGCCTCGTATTCGGGCCGGACAGCCACCACCATGCGCTCCTGGGATTCGGACACCCAGATTTCCCAGGGGTCCAGGCCCTGGTATTTCAAGGGCACGGCTTCGAGCCAGACTTCGACGCCGCCGGCCACCCGGGCCGATTCCCCCACCGCGGAGGACAAACCGCCGCCGCCGCAGTCGGTGATAAAGGTGAAAAGTCCCTGGTCCCGGGCTTCCAGGAGAAAATCGTGCATGTTTTTCTGCGTATACGGGTCGCCGATCTGGACGTGGCCGGCCGGGGTGCCGGCAGACGACACCTCGGAAGAGGCGGTCACCCCGTGAATCCCGTCTTTGCCCACCCGGCCGCCGCAGGTGATGACCAAATCGCCGGGATAGGCGGCCTTCTCGGCCCCGGACTCGCCCTTGATCTCCCGGGGCAGCAGGCCCACCGCGCCCACAAAGACCAGGCACTTGCCCAGATAGCACGGATCAAAGTAGAGGGCGCCGTCCACGGTGGGCACCCCGCTCTTGTTGCCGCCGTCTTTGACGCCTTCGATAACGCCATCCAGGAGCCGCCGGGGGTGCAGCCGGGGTTTCAGGGGCCCGGCGTAATCTCGGGGGCCCACGCAAAAACCATACATGCCACCGATCAGACGGGCCCCTCGGCCGGTGCCCATGGGGTCACGGTAAACCCCGACGATGCCGGTGAGGGAACCGCCGTAGGCCTCAAGATTGGAGGGCGAATTGTGGGTCTCCCCTTTGATGACATAGGAAAACTCATCGTCGAACCGCCCCACGCCGGCGTTGTCCCACAACACCGAGACCACCCAGGGCTTTTGCCGGGCAATCTCCCGGGTGGGGGCGCTGATGCAGACCTTGAAGGGGTTGTCCAGGACCAGAGACTCACCGCTGAGCGCGTCCCGATAGAGGAACCGCCCCCTAAAGGTATTATGATTGCAATGGTCGCTCCGGGCCTGGGCCAGGTATTCCAGCTCCACGTCGGTGGGCGCGCTCAGCTCCGCCGCGGCGCGCCGGGCCTGGACTTCGGGCCGCTGGAAATACTCGAGGATCACCGGCAGGTCGGCATCCCGCAGGGCCAGGTGGCGCTGCTGGCTCAGTTCCCGCAGAACCTCGGGGGAGGCGAGCTCGAAGCTGCCCACGGCAGGCGCATGGGAGATCATCACTTTCGGCAGGATAATGCCCACGCCGGTAGCGGGGTCCCAGTCCGAGTGGGAAAATATCCGGAATTCCTGGATCATATCGTTGGCCAGGAGTTCGCGGGCGATCTTGGCCATGTGGTCAAAGGTGAGGTGCACGCCGGTGAAGAGAAAAAGCTTGGAGGTATAGACGGCCGCGTCCGGGGACAGAGTGTGGCCCAGAAAGGCCTCGATGGCATCTTTCGCCACCGCGCCGGCGGTATCCCGCACCCCGGGTTTGAATCCCACCCAGACGGCCCAGTGAAAGTCCCGGGCCAGGGGTTCAAAACCCGAAATTTGGGTAGTGGGATGGGTAAAGATGCCGGTACGGATCGCCTCCAGGGTGTCCGGCGGCAAATCCACATCCAGCATGAGAATTCTGAGGACCCTGACGGCCGTCAGGTCCAGACCGACATATTCCCGTGCCTGGCGGCGGACCGCCTCCCCTTCTGCGTCCGTAAGGTCAGGATGCCAACCGATTTCCAACCGCACAGCCATAGTTCTCCCGGAAGCTGCTTGGATTAATAAGGAAAATATATCATCAGGCGGGCCGGATAGAAAGGCCAAGATGCGGCGGGAGTCAGATTAAAAAGAGACGAGGCTGGGATCGGGACAGCGCCCCTCAGCAGGTTGGGGAAAAACGATTTTCCCTACTGAGCGCACTTCGAGCCTCTCAAGAAGCTGATAATACGCGGCTCTGCGCCGCGTTCAGAAGGGCAATCCCGAGAAATTGGCGATTTTTCAACTTCTGGCGAGGCTCCCACTCCCCTAATAATGAGAGGGACTTAAGGTTATCTCATCCGGTTGCTGGAGTTGTACGGAGTGGGTATGGCCATACTCGCAGATATAATTATAACCCTGACCTTCCATGGGAAGGTTGGCGACCAGCCGTCTGATGATGGCGCCGGCAAAACCACCGAGGTTGAGTTGTCGGGCCCCGTGCAGACGGCACCCGGAGTCAGAAAGTCTAAGCATCTCATCGTCCTTCCATGAACTAAGATACTCGGCCATATACGGCAGATCCTGTGCCCATATTTTTTATCGGCGAGAAGTCGAAAACATTATACGGTTAAATTCTCCTGAAAGTATAGCAATATTTTTAATTGCAAAATAATTTATTTTTGACATACCCTCTGCAGCCGAAAACCATCATGCTGGTGTGCCTGGGGAAACCCCTGCGTGAGGGGCCGTAAGACCTATAGTTCAAGGAAAAAGAGGCGCGGGAGTCCAGAATTAAAAGAGCCGGCCGGTTAGAGAAACTAGCGGAATACCGCCTAACCAACTTACCCTCTCGGCGTCTGGGCCAGGAGTTCGCACATAGTTTAAAACAAATAAAACTTCCCACAATGGGCCAAACTACCTATAAATATCTAGGCAAAAATGCCTAAACAGCCGCAGTAGAAGATCTAAGATTTGGCCAGCACGGCGGCAAACAAGGCGTCCAGATCGTGGTCGGCGGGCGAGGTGCGGAACCAGCCGGGAGGTTGAATCAGGTCCCGGGCCGGGGCCGGCAGACGTCCGGGATCGGGGGCCAGGCGAAAGTCCGGGTGCCGGGAGAGGAAGTCATCTATCTGGGTTTCATTTTCCTCGGGTTCGGTGGTGCAGGTAATATAGAGCAGGTGACCGCCGGGTTTCAAAACCCTGGCGGCTTCCTCCAACATGGCCCGTTGCCGGGGCAGGAAGGTGGGCAGATCTGCTTCGCTAAGCCGGCTCTTGATTTCCGGGTGACGCCGGAGAATGCCTAAAGCCGAGCACGGCACATCCAGGACCGCGGCATCCAGGGCGGCAGGTTTGAGGGGCAAGGCCGCGGCTCCGTCCGCCCGGACAGGGCAGACCATCTTCACCCCGGCGCGCCGCACATTTATCTGCAATTCCTGCAGGCGGCCCCGATGGCTGTCCACCGCCACCAGAAGGCCGCGGTCGCCCATGGCTTCGGCCGCCTGGGTGGTCTTGCCGCCGCGGCCCGCGCCGATCTCCGCCAGGCGCCCGCCCGGCAGGCTGGGCAACAGATAAGAGACCAGTTGCGCCGCCTCATCCTGGAAGAGCCAGAGACCTTCCCGATACGACGCCAGGGAGGTGGGCGCGGCCTCCCAGGTCTCGAGAATCAGAGCCGCGGGAGAAAAACGGCCGGCGCGGGCCGTCACCCCTTCTGCGGCCAACCGCTGCCTCAACGCGCCAGGATCGGTCTTCAGGGTATTGACCCGCACCGTGAGGGGCGGAATGCGGTTGTTGGCCAGCAAGCGGGCCGCGGTCAACTCCGGGCCGTAACGCTCCAGCCAGCGCTTGACCAGCCAGGCGGGATGAGAGTGGATTACGCTCAAGGCCAGCACCGGGTCGGCGGCCGGGTCGGGAAGGGGCGGCACGTCCCCTGCGGCCAGCCGGCGCAGCACCGCGTTGATGAAACCCACATGGGCCTTGGGCAGGCCCCGGGCCTTGGCCAGTTGGCCGGCCTCATAAAGCACGGCCCGGTCCGGCACCCGATCCAACATCAGGATCTGAAAGGCTCCCAGGCGCAGGCTTTGCAGGACCAGAGGGTGGAGCTTGGGCAGAGGGATGTGGGAGAGCTGCGCCAGCAGGTAATCCAGCCGCACTTCCCAACGCTTGACCCCCTGGACCAGTTCCAGCAGCAGGGCTCGGTCCGGCCGCTGCAGGTCCGCGTGGCGGCGCAGCGCGGCCGCGAGGCCATCTTCAACCGAGGTCCCCCGGCGCGCGGCCGCGGCCAGAATATCCAGGGCCAGAGCCCGGGCGCCGGCTACCGGAGGGGAAGCAGTTGGTCTATGCAAGGATAGCGGCCGTTGTACCAGGGGTTAAACGGTTAGGCAGCCTGCCGCGTCAACGCAGCGTTAGGCCGGCAGGATCACCCAGGGGTTCGATAACATTTATACTGTGCGCCCCCAAAGGGCGTTGGCCCAGTTGGGAAAGATTACAGTTCCGGCGCTTTGGACGGCACCAGACAGACGATGAGCAAAGCATCCTTCCCGGTATTCTTTATTTGATGTTCTTCATTGGCCGGGACCAACAAGACATTCCCCGATTTCACCGGATTCCATTGCCCATTGCCAAAAACTTCGCCTTGGCCGGCATGGACGAACATCTCATGCTCCCAATCATGCGTATGCCTCGGGGTATGGCCGCCAGGAGAAATATCAAAGACTCGCATACAGAAATTTTGCGCTCCATCGTTTTTGCCGATCACCACCCGGGCGGCGATGCCCTTGGCTGCGGCGTTGTCAAAATGAGTTGCCTTGACGTCGGCATACTGAATAATCTTCATAGTATTCTCCTGGAGTTTCGTATCGCACCCGCGCCTGCTGGAGGGGTTTTGCCGGATTTGCTGTGAGGCATTTAGTATATGATATTCCGGTGCCAAAATCAAAAATACGGCAGCCCGGCTCCGGTTTGATAATAGTCGGATGGAAGCGAACCGGTCCACAGAATGTTGGGCTTGACTGTTTTGGCAGGAAACTAAAACTGCAGAGCGGCGATTCAGGCCGGCTGGGGCTGGGGCGCTTCGACGGCGGCCACCGCCTCGGGGACCAGGAAGGTTCTCAGGGCCTCTTCCACCTGCTCCAGGTTCACCAGGGTATCGTAACAGGGGCCATGAGGGCGCTGGTTGATGATGCCGAAGATCGGCAAGGGGTAGCTGTCCTGGATGCCGCTGCTGAGATCGCGCTCGCACGCCACCGCGATGATCAGTCGGGGCCGCCGTTCCACCACGATGCGCCGGGCCAGGGTGCCCCCGGTGGCCACCGCCAGACCCACGTGGTATTTTTCGGACAGGTCCACCAGCCCGGTAATGGGACATTTGCCGCAACGCTTGCAGTGCACCGTGCTGCCGGTGATGCGGAACTGGCACTCGTGGAATTGCAGGCAGTGGGGCATGAGGAGCAGCAGCTTATCCGGCGTGGTGCGCACGTGTTGAGCCAGGACCAACTGATTGTTGATCTCAATGAAGGAGCGCCGTACCTTCTCCTTGGACACGCCGCAGATTTTGCCTACCCCGCTCATCAGGGGCAAGAGCAACTTGATGACCAGGCCCCGGAGTTTCCGGGAAAAGAACAGGTCCCGGCCCAGGACCACGGTAAGGGCCAGCATGACCAGGATGCCCACTACCAGGAGCAGCAGGATGCCGAAGATGATCCCCAGGATGAGCGGCAGATGGGGATTGATCGAGGTCAGCCCGACGTAGGGCACGTACCAGAAGACGCCCAGAATGAGGGTGAACAACAGGCAGGTAAGGGCCAGCAGGCCCAGAAAGATGCGCTTCTGGGGCCTCAAGGAGTTACCGCCGTTGATGATCTTGGCCGGCTCTTCCGCCATGGACATCCTATCCGAGGACCTGGCCGGCCAGGGCATGCCCCCGCAAAAAATCCGCAGCCGCGAGGCGCTTGTGCCCCTCCAGTTGCAGTTCTTTCACGGTGATGCTTCCCTGCCCGCAGGCAATTTCCAGACCTTGGGGAGTCGGGCCCAACACCGTTCCCGGTTCGCCCAATTTCCCGTCGCTCTGTTTAATTCGGGCCCCGAAGACTTTGAGCCCCCGGTCTCGCCACCGGCTGGCGGCTCCCGGCTTGGGGTCGAGACCCCTGATCCAGCCGGCCACTTCCGGGGCCGGGAGGTCCCAGCGGAGGCGGCGCATTTCCCGGGAAATAGGCGGGGCCAGGGTTACTCCGGCCTCATTCTGGGGAGTCTTGACAGCTTCTCCCCGCCGCAGCCTTTCCAGGGCCTGCACCAACAGGGCGGCGCCGCGCTCCGCCAGCCGGGTGTACAGCGACCCGAAGTTGTCCTCCGGGGCGATGGGCACCTTTTCCTGAAGAAAGATGGGGCCCGAGTCCACCTCAGACGCGAGCCACTGAACGGTCACGCCGGTCTCCTTTTCCCCCCGGATCAGGGCCCAATTGATGGGCGCCGAACCCCGGTAGCGAGGCAGAAGGGAGGCATGCACATTCAGGGGGCCTACCGACGGCAGGGCCAGAACCTCAGGGGGGAGAATCCGGCCGTAGGCCACGACGATCAGAAGCTCCGGTTCCAGAGCCTTTAGTTGCCGCATCAGCTCCGGGTCTTTGAGCCGCGTCGGTTGTAAGACCGGCAGATTCCAGGACTGGGCCAGTTCCTTCACCGGTGAGGGGGTGACGAGGCGGCCGCGGCCCCGGGGCTTATCGGGCTGTGTGACTACTGCGGCCACTTCTTCCCCGGCCGCCAGGACGGCCTCCAAAGAAGGCAGGGCAAACTGGGGGGTGCCCATGAAAATCAAGCGCCAGGGACCTTGCTTCACCTGGCCGCCGCCTGTTTCTTCAGACGCCTTAAATAGAGTCCCCGTTTGAGCCGGCTGATATGATCGATGAACAAGATGCCGTTCAGATGATCGATCTCATGCTGGAGCACCACGGCCAGCAAGCCTTCGCCGGTAATCTCAATAGGTTTGCCTTGCCGGTCCTGCCCTTTGACCACCACCCGGGCATGACGCCGCACCTCGGCGGCGAAGTCGACCACCGACAGGCAGCCTTCCTCGTGAACGATCTCCCCTTCCCGTGCGGTGATGCAAGGATTGAGAACCACCCGGGGTTTTCGGGGCCCACCCTCTTTGTGGGAGACGTCAAAGACGATGAGACGATGCAGTTGGCCCACCTGGTTGGCCGCCAGGCCCAGGCCCGGCGCGGCATACATAGTCTCGGCCATGTCATCGATGAGGCCCTGCAATTTCCCATTGATTTCGGTGACTTCCTGGGCCTGTTGCCGCAACACCGGATCGGGTAATTTACAAATCGGTAATACTGCCATAATCTTTAGGATTTTTCGGGATATTTGGTCTAGTTCTTTAACTTTAAGGCAAACCCGGTTTTTTTTCAAGGACTCACCGGCCCCGAGTTCAAAATTGTGAACGGGCCGACGGCACGCGGGCTAGGGATGGCAGGGTGGTTTCACTCTGGAAACAGACAAGGTGAGGGACCTCGACTGCGAGGCCCCTCACCCTGGGTAGGTGGGTTAGATGGATAAGGGAGATTAATTATTTAGCCGGAGCGGCGGGAGCAGCGCCACCGCCAACCATCGGGCAGGCGCCCGGACCCATGCCGCCGCCGGGACCCATGCCCATGCCCATGCCCATGCCGCGGCCATGGCCGAATTGCGCCAGTTGCGGGGCGATCTTACGGGCTTCCAGCCGGAAAGCTACGCTCTTTTCCTGCATCTGGCCCTTAAGGGCGGTGAGTTCTTTCTGCTTGGCGACAATGGCCTTCTCATCGGGTTTCTCGGCCTTCCACAGCGCCGCCAATTCCGCGTGCTTGACCATCATCTGCTTGCGCACGTCGGCGGTGTCATTCATGAACTTCTGCTTGAGGTCAAAGAGTTTGCCGGCCTGGTCCGGGGTGAGGTTCATGGCTCCCATCATCATCCCGCCGCCCATGCCGCAACCCATACCGCCACCCATGCCGCCGCCGAAGGGACGGGCCCAGGAAGACGCTGCCAGACCCAGGCTCAACGCCAGGGCCAGTACCACTATAAGGGATCTCTTACTCGCTTTCATACCAGTGTATCTCCTCTATCTCGGTTGAGATTCTTAGGTCCGGTCATCCGGCCTTTAGTAAATGAAACCCGAAATAAGGCCGAACCCGGCGCCAGGAGAGTAATTTTTTTATGGTTGGATTATTTTGAGGGGAGGAACAAGGCACCAGCTCTTTCTGAAAGACTGCACTACTCCGGCCTCACGCCGATTTTTCGACCTGCCGGATAATCTGGTACACCTCCTGGGACACCGACGTGAAGCGGATATCCGCTTCCTTTAAACCGTCTTCCCGGGACTCAAGGGCCATGACCTTGCCGTAAATCTTCCCAGGAATGGGCTCATTATTCTCATCCAGAAGATTGAGGCGCACGTCGTCCCAGGGCTTAAGATCGCCCTCCAGGGTGACTTTGGCCGTGGTATCGCAGAGATGGGTGATGAAGGCCCGGCCGGCGGTGTCCCGGATGATCTTGTCCTTGATGCGGAAGATCTTAATGTTGATAGGGGCACTCAGAGGGATGAGGGAGTCGCATCTTTCCTTGAGGTGAATGGGATGCTCGCCTTTCAGGCCCCGCACATCATAAAGGGTGGCCGGCAGGAGCACCCCTTTCATCTGGACCTGCATGGACCCCGCCACCTCAACCACCTCTCGCACGCGCTCATAAACCGAAGCGCTGATGAGGACCTGGCCGCCCACGGAATACGACTCCATCCGCCCGGTGAAATTGACCGTGGAACCAACGACGCTGTACTTGGCCCGTTGTTCCGAGCCGATGTTGCCCACCACTACCAGGCCGGTGTTGACCGCGATGCCCATCTGGAGATAGGGCAGGCCATCCAGGTCGTTTTGCCGGTTGATCTCTTCCATGGCGGTTTGCATGGTCAGGGCGCAGGCCACCGCCTGCCGGGGATGATCTTCCATGGGCTGCGGCGCCCCGAAAAAGGCGAGAATGCCGTCGCCCATGATCTCATCGATGGTGGCCTGATGATCCACGAGAATTTCGATCATCTTGCGCAGATAACGGTTGAGAAAGGTAATCACCTGTTCCGGGTGCATGTCCGCGGTCAAGGCGGTAAAGCCCCGCAGGTCGGACATGAGGATGGACAACTCCCGGGTCTCACCCCCCAGTTCCAGGGCGCCCCGGTCTTCCAGCAGCCTCTTGACCACTTCCTGGGTCACATAGCGGCCGAAGGTGTCCCGGATGAAGTCCCGCTTGGCGATGTAATCCGTAAGCTGCCGCCCCATTTGGTTAAAGGATTGGGCCAGGTGGGCGATTTCCCGGGCCCCGGTTTCCGGCACCGTGGTGGCAAAATCTCCCGTAGCGATGGCCGTGGTCCGGTCGGCCAGGGTCCGCAGGGGTGCGGTGATGCGGCGCGAAATGACGGTAATCACCAGTGCCAGGAAACCCAGCCCCAGGGCGCCGATGATGAGAATCTGGCGATGCAGCGCCTGCGCCGGGGCGTACAATTCAGCCTCGGGATAGACGACTCCCAGGGACCAGCCGGTGCCCGGCACCGGCGCGTAATACATCCAGGCAGGCCGGTCGGATCTGAAATCCCGGATCGGCGCCAGGTTCTCGCCACCCTTGATCATATCCCGGCCGATCTGCCGCAGACGGGGATCATGCCTGGCTTCGGCAAGGCTGAAAATGCTGGACCGCATGATCAGCCGCTCGTCCGGGTAGGTGACGAACACCCCGTTGGGCGAAATCAGGAAGGCGTAGCCGGTCTGGCAGACCTTCACCCCGCAGACGATATCCTTGAGCCACATTAAAGAGACATCCGCACACACGATACCCAGGAAGGTCTTCTTCCCCTGGATATTCCGGTAAAAAGGCACGGCATAGGTGGACATGATGATATTGCCGCTGCCCTCGTCATAATAGGGCTCGCTCCACATGGGCCGATCCAGTACCTGGGGAATCTGATACCAATCCCAATACCAGTACTTATAATGGGTGTCGCCTTCGCTGGTTGGGTCGTAGGTGATGACCCCGTCCTTGCGGAAGTAGTAGGGGCAGAAATATTCTTTTTGGGGATCAAAGGCAAACTTCTCATAGGCTACGGCCACGCCGTAGACTTCGGGATTGATGGTGACCGTGTTCTTGATCAGCCGCAGCAGTTCCGGCCGCTTGAAAGAAAAATCATTCAGCACCACGGCCAGGTTAAGGGGGACTTTTTCCACGCCTTTCAGGACCACCGAGATTTTGTAGGCCGTGGCCCGGGTCAGTTCCCGGGCGTCCTTGGCGACCTCGTTCAGCACCGCCTGCCGCGACGCATAATAATTGTAGGTAAAGGCCGCCAGGAAAATCACCGCGGAGCTCGTAAGAATCGTGATGATCAGAATCGTGGCCAGGCCCCTATTTTTCATGAGACCTCGCACAATCATGGTAAAACGCGGCGTAAGCCGGAATGGCGCGGATGAGCCCGGCGTTTTGCAATCCGCGGGCCACGCGCGCATAGGCCTCAGGCTTGAGCGTCCCCATGGGGCGCTCCCAGCCCGGAGGCTCGATGATGGCTTGCATCTTCTCCAGCATCCACTTCTGGTGGACCCGGTCCGTCGCCACCTTGGCCTCGTTCACGTAGCGCATGACGATATCCAGGGCCTCTTCGGGGTGGGCGAAGGCATACTGCCAGCCCTCGACGGAAGCCGTTACAAAGGCGCGGCAATGATCGGGGTGCGCCTTCAGGGTCTCTTCCAGGCAATAGATGCCGTCTTCGGGAGAGTTCATGCCGTAGTCGGCCATGAAAAAGGTGGTCAATTCATCGGGATTGACGCCATGGCTGAGGATTTGATGGTACTCGTTGTACCACATGGCCGAAGCCACTTCGACGCCGCCCCGGAGGAACAGATTCAGCGTGCCGGTTTGGGGAACCAGTCTGACCTGCAGATGATGTTTGCGAAAAAAGGCCTGCGGCTGCAATTGAAATTCATTCGCCCAGAGGCTGACTTTCTTCCCGTTGATATCCTCCGGTTTCTCGATGCCGCTGGCTTTTTTGGCCACCAGCATCAGGGCGGAGCGCTGCACGATCTGGGCAATATTGACCACCTTGACGCCCTGGGCCCGCTTTTCGATGCCGGTGGCGAGAAACATGGTGCCGAAGGTCGCCTGCCCCCGGGCCACCGCCTCGGACGCGGGCGCGGCGGGACCGCCCCGCAGGATCTTGACCGCGAGGCCGTGCCGCCGGTAGAAGCCTTTCTCATAAGCCACGTAATAACCGGCAAATTGGGCCTGGGGGAACCATTGGGGGATGAAAGTCACCGGGGTCAGGTTGGCGTCCTGGGCTCCGGCCAGGGAGCAAGCCCCCAGGAGGAACAGGCCCAGCAAGGCCAACGCCGCGCTTCGGGCGAGGCCCCGCCTGCCGGAGCGGCGGGTGGTCGACGCAGCCTTTACCGTGAAAAACCAAATCCCCCTAAATCCCCCTTTGCCAAAGGGGGACTTTAAAACCTCCCTTTGCAAAAGGGGGGCAGGGGGAATTTCATCCCCGGTGTGACAAAACTTTTGGTTCATGAACGTTTAGCCTGTACCGGCACCGGCAAGCTACCCCCTGCCGCCGGATGATGGTCCGCCTTCACGCCGCCCCCGGGGGCCGGCGCAGCGCCTGGAGGAGTTCCCCGGGTATCGATGTAAAGCTGATCGTCGCCTCGAACCGGTTATCCCCCAGGGGCGTCACCTCGGTGACCTTGCCATAAATATGCCCGGGAAGCGGTTTCCCGTGGTCGTTTAGGCACATAAGGCGGACGTCTTCCCACTCCGCCACCTCCGTCTCCAGCATCACCAGGGCGGCGGTATCGCCCAAATGCGTAATCCAGGCCTGGTCGGCGGCTCCCGTGACGATCTTGTCCTTGAGACGATGGACTTGCACCCTGATCTTTTCCGGCAGCCGCTCCAGGTGGTCGGATTTATCTTGGAGACGAATATTGTAAGGCTCGCCGATACCCCGGATGTCATAGAGGGTGGCCCGCCCGGGTACCCCTTTCATCTCCACCTCGACAACATTGCCCACTTCTACCAGGTCCTTGACCCGGCTGTAGGTGGCGGCGCTGATCAGCACCTGGCCGGCCAGGGCAAAGCCCTCCATGCGGGAGGCAAAATTCACGTCGGAGCCCACCACACTGTATTTGGTCCGCCTTTCCGAGCCGATGTTGCCCACCACCACCGAGCCGGTGTTGACCCCGATGCCCATGGTCAGGATGGGGAGGCCGTCGGCGGCGTTGGCCGCGTTGATCTCGTCCATGGCCGCCTGCATCTTCAAGGCGCAGGCCACGGCCCGGACCGGGTGATCCTCCAGGGCTTCCGGGGCCCCGAAAAAAGCCAGGATGCCGTCTCCCAGGATCTCGTCGATGATGGCCCGGTGATCCAGGAGAACTTCGATCATTTTGCTCAGATAGCGGTTCAAGAAGGTAATGACCTGCTCCGGGTCCATGTCGGCGATAATGGCGGTGAAGCCCCGCAGATCCGACATAATGAGGGAAACCTCCCGGGTTTCCCCGCCCATTTCCAGGGCCTTTTCACCTTCCAGCAGCTTGTTTACCACCTCCTGGGTGACGTAGCGGCCGAAAGTGTCCCGGATAAAATCCCGTTTTTCGATATATTCAGTGAGCTGTTGCCCCAACTCGTTAAAAGAATGGGCCAACTCCGCCACTTCGCGCACGCCCCGTTCCGGCACGGCCACGGCAAAGTTGCCCTCCCCCACCTGCTTTACCCCATCCCGGAGGCGGCGGATAGGCCGGGAGATCAGACTGGCAAACCACAACCCGGAAAAGCCCCCGATGAGGCACAGAGCCAGCCCCGCCAGGACCCCACCGATCATCACCTCGCGGTTGAGGTGGGCATGATGCGCCTGGATCTGCTGCTTGGCCTGCACCGTGGCGATCTGGCAGGATTTCTGAATCCCCTGTCGCGCCGGCAGGAAAAATTCATCCAGGTTGACTATGGCCGCGGCGATGAAGGGGGTGCCGGGGACATGGACCCGCACCGAGAAACGCTGGCGCTCCTTTTTGTTCTTATCGAAAAACGTAAAAAAGCCCTGCACATAGTTTTCCTTGAAGGAGCGCTTGATCAACTCCGTGGTCTGGGTATTGCTTCTCCCAATCTAGCTGGTTTTTACCTTCCACGTTTGAGTCCGGGTGAAACAAGATGTAACCGTTCCGGTCATATAAATCCGTATATCCCGCTGAACCATGCGGGGTATAAATCGGCTGGATGGCAATAGCCCTGATCCGGGGGTCCCGGCGCAGTTTGTCGTAATCATCGGTTTTCTTCCCTTTCAAGACATAGGCCAGTTCCCGGGCCACGTCTTCGGCCTTGTCCTTGACCACGTATTCGCCCATACGGGTAAGGATTCGATCCGAATGTTGGATATTCGCCGTGGTCACGTTGTTTAAGGCCTGGTCCGCGATGTTGATGGCGTGCCGGGTGATATCGTGCATCACATAACCGTCGATGCACCAGGCACCCACTCCCAGAATGGCAATAAGCGCCAGATAGGAGAGGATCAGATAACTGCGCAGTCGCATGGCTTCTCCAGTTCAATCCAACCCAGAGGGCCGGGGCCTTTGGGGTCGGGTGGTCGCGATTATACAACCTTTCGGAAGAGAAAGAGAAAAAATGAAATACGGCAGATGATTGGCAAGCAGGTGCTCTTAACCGGGGAATTATCGCAGGCGCCGGCTTTAAGCCTCTGGGGACTCTCCGGCGGCGCGCTGACGTTTCTTATCTGACGGTCTCTAAGACGGCATCTTGAGGTCAGGGGTAAATCCGATCCAAAAGGCGCGGAAAAGGGATGGTTTCCCGGACGTGGTGCAGGCCGCAGATCCAGGCCACCAACCGTTCGATGCCCATGCCGAACCCGCCATGCGGCACGCTGCCGTACCGCCTGAGGTCCAGGTACCACTCCAGGGGTTCCTCGGGCAGGTGATGTTCCCGGATGCGGGCCAGGAGGGTGTCCAGGTCCGCGATGCGCTGGGAGCCCCCGACAATCTCGCCGTAACCCTCGGGAGCCAGCATATCCACACACAGGGCCAGCCGCGGGTCTTCAGGGTCCGGCTCCATATAAAAAGCCTTGGCCTCTTGGGGATAGCGGTGCACCAGCACCGGCCGGGGAAACAATTGGGAGATCACGGTCTCCTCATCGCCCCCCAGGTCATCCCCCCAGGCCATTTCCTTACCGTGCTCCTTCAGGTGCTCCAGCGCCTGGGCATAGCTGAGGCGGGGAAACGGCTCGGCCACGGCCGCAAGCGGCGCAATATCCCGCTCCAGGAGATGAAGCCGGGCCTCCTGGTGTTCCAGGACCCGCAGGACCACGGTGCGCACCAGAGATTCGGCCAGTTCCATGACGTCTTCCAGGGTATAAAAGGCGGCCTCGGCCTCCACCATCCAGAACTCCGTCAGGTGGCGCCGGGTCTTGGATTTTTCCGCCCGGAAGGTGGGCCCGAAGCAATAGACCCGGCCCAGGGCCATGGCCGCGGCCTCCAGATAAAGCTGACCGCTCTGGGAGAGATAGGCCTTGCCGCGGTCCAGATAGTCCGTCTCGAAGAGGCTGGTGGTGCCTTCGCAGGCGGTGGGCGTGAGGATGGGCGTGTCCACCAGCACGAAGCCGCGGTCGTGGAAGAAGTCTCGGCAGGCCCGGCAGACCTCGTCCCGAACCCGCAAAATGGCTTGCTGCCGGGGCGACCGCAGCCACAGATGGCGCCGGTCCATAAGAAAGGCCACCCCATGCTCCTTGGGGGAGATCGGATAATCCTGGGCGATATGGATGGGGGTCAGCCCGGTCGCTTCCAGTTCATAGCCCCCCGGGGCCCGGGGTTCCGCCTTGACGAGGCCGGTCAGCGCCACAGAGGATTCCAGGGTCAGCCGCTCAAATTCCTGAAAATCCTCCTCCGGCAGATTACCCTTGACCAACACCGCCTGGGCCAAACCGGTGCCATCCCTTAGCACCAAAAAGCGCACCTTGCCGCTGGAGCGCAGATGATAAACCCAACCCCTCAGGGTCACGGTTTGGCCGTTATGCCGGTAAAGTTCAGCAATATCCGAGACTACAGGTTTTTCTCTGATCATTATAATTGCCGAGCCCTGTTTTACCCTCTAACTGCTCACAACATAATCTTGATGTGGGCCTTTTCCCGTAAGGTCTTGACCCATTCGCCGAAATGCTTTTGCATTTCCTGCTCCATCAGCATACGCCGGATTTCCGGGGCGACTTCCTCAAAGGGGCGGGCTTCCCCCGAACGGCGCCCTGCCAGTTGAATCAATTGATAGCCTTCCGGGGTTTCTATCGGGGCCACTTCTTTGGGTTTCAGCTTTTCCAGGTATTCAGCCAGCCGGGGATCTAGATCACCTTGAGACACAAAGCCCAAATCCGTGGCGTTGAGCCCGAGTTTTGAGGCCGCCGCCGTCATGGACTCTCCCTGTTTGGTCATTTTGATAAGGGCATCCGCTTTACGGTTCATCTCGCTCTTTTGCTCCTGGCTAGCCCCGGGAGGAAAAGGCATCTTGACACTAACGAGGTGAATCTGGGAGCCGCCTTGTTTAAATCTCTGGTCATAGAGGCGGCGAACTTCCGCGTCACTAACCGTGGTCTTGGAACCCACCGTCACCGTAAGCAGGCGGTCCTGGGTCATCTGATCGGCAATCTGCTGTTTAAATTCCTTAAAGGAAATTCCCTCTTGAGACAAGGCCTTGGCCAGGGCTTCGTCATTAGGAATATTACTGCGCTGCTTGAAGCGGGACAGAGCTTCGTCCAATTCTTTGGGCGACACCGTGATTCCCCGGCGCTTGGCTTCGGCCTTAGCCAACTTGCGGTCAATCAGCGAATTCAGCATCTGCAACTGCATAGCGCGGCTCTCGGCGTCCTTGGGCTTCATCCCGGATTGCGCCGCAATGGTTTTCACCATCATCTGCAATTCCGACATGGTGATGATTTCGTTGTTGACTTCGGCGACAATCCGGTCCACCACTTCAGCAATACCCGGTCCCGTCAGCCAGATCTGGAACAGAACAGCCCCGAGAACGAATACCCAGCACCTCTTCACGTTGGTCATAGAGTTATCCCTCTATATCTGCATTAACAAAAGTCTCGACTTCTTTCAAGCAGTTTTGCAGGCGCTCAAGCACCGAGCCGTTTTCCGGGAGTTGAACCCGCAACGTTTGGTCCGGGCTCAGACGAAACCTCTGCGGCCGCTTCTTGAGCAGGTCGATGAGACGCTTCAGATCTAGACGCTCCGGGTGGGAAAATTGCAGCAGCGCCGTGCTGTCCGCCATATCCAGGCGCTTCACCCCTAACTGGCGCAGCCGGTGTTTGGCCCGGACCACCTCAAGAAGATTGCGCCCCTCCGGCGGCAGGGGGCCGAAACGGTCGAGAAATTCCTCTTCCAAGTCCTTCACCAACTCCGGGGTCAGCCGGCCCGAGAGGCGGCGATAGAGGGCCAGGCGTTGTTGGACGTCCGGCACATAATCCTCGGGAAGAAAAGCCGCCAGGGGTAGGTGGATTTCCGGGTCCGGGGTCTCCTCTTCCAAGGCCTCCCCTTTGAATCCCCGAATGGCCTCCTCCAGCAGTTGGAGATAGAGCTCATAACCCACGTCCGCCAGATGGCCCGACTGGGCCTGCCCCAGCAGGTTGCCGGCTCCCCTGATTTGGAGATCGTGCATGGCGATCCTGAACCCGGAACCCAGTTCCGTGAACTCCATCAGGGCCTTCAAGCGCTTCTGGGCCTCGGTGGAGAGAGCCGCTTCGTCCGGCACCAGCAAATAGGCATAGGCCTGGGCCTGGCTGCGGCCCACCCGGCCCCGCAACTGATAAAGCTGGGACAAACCCATGGCATGGGCGCGGTTGATGATAATGGTGTTAGCCGCCGGAATATCCAGGCCGGCTTCGATAATGGCGGTGCACACCAGGACATCCACCTCCCGGCGCCAGAAGCGCACCATGACGCGCTCCAGCTCCTTTTCGGCCATCTGCCCGTGGGCCATGGCCACCCGGGCTTCCGGCACTAACTCCTGGACGTACCGGGCCCAGGTTGAGAGGCTCCTGACCCGGTTGTGCACAAAGAAGACCTGGCCGCCCCGCACCAGTTCCCGGCGGATGGCGGACTGGATCACCGCGGCCTCGGGGAGGCAGACGTAGGTGCGAATGGCCCGGCGGTTCTCCGGCGGCGTATTGATGAGGCTTAACTCCCGCAAACCGGTGAGGGACAATTGCAGGGTGCGGGGGATAGGGGTGGCGGTGAGGGTGAGGACGTCCACGGTGCGCCGCCATTCCTTGAGCCGCTCTTTCTGCTTTACCCCGAAGCGCTGCTCCTCGTCGATAATGGCCAGTCCCAGGTCCCGGAACGCGACGTCCTTGGACAGCAGCCGGTGGGTGCCGATCAGAATGTCCACTTTTCCCTGGGCCAGGTCGGCCAGAATCTTTTTCTGTTCCGCCGGCGACTTGAACCGGCTGAGGGCTCGCACTTCCAGGGGGAAATGGGCCAGGCGCTGCCGGAAGGTGTCGTAATGCTGTTCGGCCAGGACCGTGGTGGGCACCAGGACCGCCACCTGCTTGCCATCCATGGCCGCCTTGAAGGCCGCCCGCACCGCCACTTCGGTTTTGCCGTAGCCCACGTCGCCGCAAATCAGGCGGTCCATGGGCTTGTCCGTGGTCATGTCCGCCAGGACATCGGCGATGGCCTGCAACTGGTCCGGAGTTTCTTCGTATTCGAAGGTGGCTTCGAACTCCCGGTAAACCGGGTCCGGCGGCGAGAAATGGTGCCCCGGGAGCACCCGGCGCATGGCATAAAGGTCCACCAGTTCCCGGGCGATCTTTTCCACCGCCTTTTTGACCCGGGTTTTGGCCCGCTCCCAGGATTTGCCCCCCAGGCGCTCCACCCTGGGGCTCACCCCTTCCACCCCCAGGTACTTCTGCACCAGATTGAGGCGGTCCACCGGGAGATAGAGGCGGTCTCCGCCCTGATATTCCAGGTCTAAAAAGTCGTTGACCTCACTGCCCACCGTGAGTTTGACCAGACCCCGGTAGATGCCCACCCCGTGGTCCAGGTGGACCACGTAATCACCCTCCGCCAAGTCGGCCAGGGAGGTAAGATCCTGGAGGGGCAGCGACGCTTTGCGGCGGCGCCCTTCCGGACGGAAGCCCAGGGCTTCGTCTTCGGTGAGGACGATCAAGCCCTCGGAGAGCAGCCGGAACCCCCCGGTCAATTCGCCCACCGTAATTTCGACCCGATTCCCCGCCTCCCAGCCAGGCGCGGGGATGAATTCCACTGCCAGGCCTTCTTCCGAAAGCAGGCGGGCCAGGCGTTCGGCCCGGTGTTTGCTTAAGGATACCAGGATGACGCGAAAGCCGGAGTTGCGCCACTCTTCCAGACGCTGCGCCAGGGCCGGCACCAGCCGGCCGGCCTCGCCGCCGGCCTGGGCCAGTTCCTCGGCCAGGTGATCATTTTTTTTCACCTGGAAGGTAATATCGCGATCCTGGTCCGGGTGGCCTAAAGGCAAGGCAGGACAAAATATCTGGGCGAACCGGCGGCCCTGCTCTTCCCAGGGGGTCTGATCCAGCCAGCCCTGGGGTTCTCCCGCCGCGGCTTCGGTAAGCTTCTGAAGCTCCTGTCCCACCGTCAAGGGATCCCATTCCACCACCACCGTGTCCGGGGGCAGGAGATCCCAAAGGGTCGGGGGCTGGTCGTAGAATTCCTGCAGGTGGCGTTCGATGCGGGGAAAATGGCGGCCTTCGTTCACCTGGTGCCAGAATTCCGGGTCCTGGCGCCGGCGGCGGCCGGCCAGGGCGTGCTCTTTGACCGCCGCATCCAGCACCACTTCGTTGGCCGGCAACACCGCCAGGTCATCCAGGGAAGCCTGGGACCGCTGTGTGGCCGGGTCGAAGAGACGGATGGACTCCACTTCATCCCCCCAGAACTCCAGGCGCACCGGCTGGGGGTAGAGGGGCGGAAACAGGTCGATGACCCCGCCCCGAACGCTGAACTCGCCCCGCTCCTCCACCACGGGACGGCGCTCATAGCCGCCCTCCAGGAGGTGTTGCAGAAAATCCGGCCGCGCCAGTTCTTCTCCCGCCACCACGTAGGCCAACAGGTTTCTGATCCGGGCTTCCGGCGGCAGCTTCTGCCGCAGGGCCAGGGCCGGAGCCACCAGGAAAAAGGGCTCCCGGGCCGTCAGCGCCACATAGGCCGCCCCTAACCGGGCGCTGCTGACGTCGGCGTCAAAGCCCAGTTCCCGAAAGGGCAGGACTTCGTGGGCCGGGAACAGAAGGACCCGGGACTCAGGGCCAGTGGGCCGGACCAATTCGCTGCCCAGGAAAAAGGTCAGGTCCTTGAAGAAGTGTTCATGAAAGTTAACATTGGGGGTAACCAGGAGTACGGGACGCTGGATGCGGATAAAGAACCGGGCCAGAAGATAAGCCCCGGCGCCGGGCGTCAGACCCTGAAGATAGGCCTGCTGAGGTCCGCGGGAGAGAGCCTCGGCCAGTTGCTCCGCCCCGGCGCTGGAAGATGATTGGCGTACCACTAGATAAATATATCCTGAAGCAAGATAATTTTCAAGGAGAGGCCAGCCGGGAAACCCCGGCGCGCCTCTGGCTCCGCACCGGCAACCTCCGGTTTCATAACAGCTTTTCGGCCAGGAAGCCGGCAAGCCGAGCCGGTCAGAGGCATCACGGCCATATACGATCTCGACCCCTGTTCAAAGTAATGGTTCATAGTTCAAACACTGCCCCCCCCGACCGCGTGCTAAAGGTAAGCATATCTAAGTTTGAGGCGGATTCCCATGATCAGATGTCTGCACCTGGCGGCAAAATTTTTTTACTATGCCCTCTGAAACGGGCTGATGCGGCCCCGCCTGCAAGCGTATGGCCTCCCGGGCCTGCAACAATTCGCAAGTTCCCGGCTGGTGCGGTTTTTCGCTAACCTGAGGCAATCCCGGCCTTTTAGGCAGTCCGCTCCGGTTTCGTCGCCTTGGGTTTTCAGACCTTAAAATAGTTAGACAGGTTTGGGACTGTGGCAATGAAATTGCAATAATAATCCATAGATTTAGAGGCTAAGCATCCCCCCGACTGGGGCTGGCTGCAAACCCGTGGGACGCAGGTGCTTGATTTATTAAAACTTTCCTCATTATTTAGTCAGCCGTCTGGGGGAGGGCTTTTAGCAGCTCACGGTTGGAACCGGAAGTGCCGCTGAACTTGACTGAACCATTTTTAACTCTCGCTTTGCTCATACCGATAGGGGTAACACCGTGCTGATACTTACTCGCAAAATTGGCGAAAGCATCATTGTGGGGGAAAATATTCGGGTGGTGGTGTTAGAGGTCCGCGGCCGGCAGATCCGGCTGGGGATTGAGGCTCCTGCGGATATTGTGGTCCTGAGAGAAGAAATCTTTAACCGTCTCATCAATGAAAACCTTGAAGCAGCCAGGTTCAACCCCGAAGACGTGGAACCGGCGGGCAAAGCTTTAGAAGAGACACTGAATAGGCGCCCCGCCTTGCGGCCCACCTGCCCCGGTTCTCCTTGCGTATCGGTTGAATCCAAAATCCTCGGGCACATCCAGGTGCCAGAAAACCAGATCATTTCGTTTGTCTCGGGTCTGCCGGGATTTCCCGATTACCAGCGTTACGCCCTGCTCCATGACCAGCCGCGCTCGCGGCTTTCCTATCTCCAATGCCTGGAAGATCCCTCCCTGGCCTTTATCGTGACCGACCCCAACAACCTGGTGCCGGATTACCGCCTAAAAAACTGCCCGACCGCCCTGAAAGAACTCCGGGCTAGGAGTACCGAGGATTTGCAGGTCCTCGTGACCCTGACCATCCCCCCCGGCCGGCCCCGGGAGATGACCGCCAATATGATGAGTCCGCTCCTGGTTAACCCGGATCAAGGCTTGGGCAAGCAGGTAGTCATCGAAAAGCCGCAATATTCCCATCAGCATCCGGTTCTGGCGCCCCTGTCGGGGAGGGATGACTTCCAACCGTATGAGGTGTGGACCTCAGGGTAAATGAGCCCTTTGGATGTTCTATTTTGTGAACATCATTTTCCCATACTCTCCCTGAACCCTCTCTGAACCTGCGGAATCCCTGAGCGCGGGTGGACTCCGGCCCGCCTGCTGGTTTTCCGGACCCGCAATCGGTTCTTCCCTGCGCTCGGTTACGGCCCTGCACCCCCGGCTATTTCCTTTATCAAGACGATACCCCTTTTAACAAGATCTAGTCAGCCTCCGGGACCGGCGCCACCTGCGCCATCCGCTTCGATGTCGCCCCCATATACTCTTTAATGCGCTGCGAAATAATTCCCGATAGACAATCCATAAATTACCTGATACCAATATTTGTATGGAAGTAAATTTAGCCATAATAACCTCGGCAACGCTTCAAAGCGCTGCGGTGCTGGTGCAGCTTACCGCGGCATTTTTTGCTTTGAAGTTGATCCGGGTTACCGGGGGACGAACCGCCTGGCCCCTGATTGCCGGCGCCCTGTGCCTGATGGCCATCCGCCGATCGATTTCCCTGGCGCAATTGCTGGCCGGGAACCCTGCCGCCATCGACCTCCTGGATGCCTCGGTGGCGCTGGCCATTTCCAGTTTCATGCTGGCCGGGGTACTGGCGATCCCCCCCTTGTTTCAGACCATCCAGCGCGCCGCCGAGTCTTTGCGCCGGGCTAAAGAGGACCTGGAGATCCAGGTGGCTGCCCGCACCGCGGAGCTGAACGATGCCAACGTGCATCTTTCCGTCGAGCTGGACGAGCGCCGGCGGGCGGAGCAGAGACTGTCGAAATACACCGAAGATCTAGCCCGATCCAACCAGGAACTGGAACAGTTTGCCTACGTCACCTCCCACGATCTGCAGGAACCGTTGCGGATGGTGGCCAGCTTTACGCAACTCCTGGCCAGACGCTACCGGGGCCGGCTCGATCAGGACGCCGACGAGTTCATCGGCTTTGCCGTTGAAGGCGCCACTCGCATGCAGAACCTGTTGAACGACTTGCTGGCTTATTCGCGAGTGGGGACCCGCGGCAAACCCTTCGTGCCCACCGACTGCACTACGGTCTTCAAACAGGCCCGGGATAATCTGGCCAAAGCCATAGAAGAAAGCGGCGCGCTTATCTTCCTGGACCCTTTGCCCGTGGTGCAGGGTGATGAAGTGCAGCTTATCCAGTTATTTCAGAATCTTGTGGCCAACGCCATCAAGTTTCGGGGCACTGAAATGCCGCAGGTACATGTCTCGGCCGTTAAAAAGGGCCATGAATGGGTGTTCGCGGTCAGAGACAATGGCATCGGCATCGACCCGGAACACCATGAGCGTATCTTCACCATCTTTCAGCGCTTGCATGCGCGCTCGGAGTATCCCGGCACCGGCGTCGGCCTGGCCATTTGCAAAAAGATCGTCAATCGCCATGGAGGCCGCATCTGGGTGGAATCTCAGCCCGGCAAAGGCTCCACTTTTTATTTCAGCATCAAGGAGGAGGTTCAGAAATGACCGGAATCAGCAAAGAAAGTTGCCGACCCATTGAAATCCTTATGGTAGAAGACAACCCAGGTGACGTGCGCCTGACGGTGGAGGCTCTCAAAGAAGGCAAGATCCGGAACAATTTTAATACCGTTGCAGACGGCGCGGAGGCCTTGGCCTATTTAAAGCGTCAAGGGCCTTACGCTGAGAAGTCCCGCCCGGACTTGATCCTTTTGGACCTGAACCTGCCGAAGAAAAGCGGCCCGGAAGTGCTAGCCGAAATTAAGGAAGATCCCGATCTGCGGCGCATTCCCGTGGTCATCCTCACCGTGTCCAAGGCGGAACAGGACATCCTTAAAACCTACAATCTCCACGCCAATTGCTACATCACCAAACCGGTGGAACTGGACCAGTTTCTCGAAGTCGTCAAGTCTATTGAAAATTTCTGGCTAACGGTGGTCATGCTGCCACCGAGGTAAGGCGATGTTTGATAAGGCTCTAAAGATCCTTTTGGTGGAGGATAATCCCGGGGACGCCCGCTTGATCCGGGAAGTGCTGGCCGAGGCGGGAAGCTGGAGCTTTGTCATCGACTGGGTGCCGAGTCTCGCCAAAGGCGTGGCGCGTCTGGCCCAAGGCGGTATCGACCTGGTCCTCCTGGACCTGGGTTTGCCGGATAGTCAGGGGTTCGAGACCTTCCTCAAGGCCCAGGCTCAAGCTCCCCAGGTGCCTTTTGTCTTGCTGACCGGCCTCGATGACGAGACCCTGGCCCTCGCCGCGGTGCGGCAGGGAGCCCAAGACTACCTGGTCAAGGGCGAAGCCGACGGCCGCCTGCTGCTGCGGACCATCCGCTATGCCACAGAACGCAAACGGGTGGAAGAGGCCCTGCGAAGGGCCCACGAGGAGTTGGAGCACCGGGTCGAAGAGCGCACTGCGGAATTGCGGCTGGCCAACGAACAGTTACAGGCGGAAATCGAGAAGCGCACAAAGGCTGAACGATCTCTGCAACTGGCTCATGACAACCTGGAAATCAAGGTGGCCATGCGCACCGCAGAGCTGGCCCGGACCAACGAAGAACTGAAGCAAGAAATAGAAGAACGGCGGCGGGCAGAAGCCGCGGTAGAGGCCGAGCGGCAGCGGCTCTTTTCCCTGCTCGATGAACTGCCGGTGTTTATCCATCTCAAAGACCCGGCCTACAACATCCGTTTTGCCAACCGCCAATTCCGGGAGATCTTCGGCGATCATTCGACCGGCAGACACTGTTATGAGGTATTCTATGGCAGGCAAGAGGTTTGCGATCACTGTACCCTTCCAAAGGTGTTAGAGACCCAAAAGGCAATTGGTTATGAATGGACCAGGCCCGATAGCGCTCGCACCTACCAGCTCCACAACCTGCCTTTCTCGGACATTGACGGTTCCCCTTTGGTGTTGAGCTTGGGCATCGATATTACCGAGCGCAAGCTCGCCGAGGATGCCCTGCTGAGGCAACAGCAAGACCTGCAGATCATCCTGGATTCGGTTCCGGCCATGATCTTTTATAAGGACCGGGAGGACCGCTTTGTCCGCGTCAATCGGGCCATGATCGAGGCTACGGGCTTGCCGAGGGAGGCTATCGAAGGCAAAACGGCCTCGGAATTATTTTCTCAAGTCAAGAACTTCCGGGAAGACGACCGGGAAGTGATAAACACCGGAGCTCCCAAGAGAAACATCTATGAGACCTTGGAGACCCCCAGGGGATTGCGCTGGATGCAGACGGATAAGATCCCTTATCGAGATCCCAAGGGCAATGTCATCGGGGTCATAGGTTTCTCCATTGATATAACCCAACGCATGGCTGCGGAGGAGGCCCTGAGGCACAGTGAGGCTCGGCTGGCCGAGGCCCAAAATATCGCTCACTTGGGGAACTGGGAGTGGGATATCCAGAAAGA
>JALNYP010000016.1 GCA_023229795.1 Syntrophobacterales bacterium | reverse complement strand
GATGCAAAAGGTTCCGTTGTGGGTCCCGTTTTTGGCGCATATACCAACCTCGGAAAGGTATCTTTCTAAATTAAATCAAGCTGTTACAATTAAGATAACACTTTCCGAGTTAAAACGTGATTGAAAAATTACCCTTTATTAAATTATTTCAGCCAGATATCCTTTCTGGATGAGAACTAGTTAAATTGAATGTTAGTAAAATTACTCCTTTAACCACAATAAACGGAAATCTGGCAGAATTTAATTGTGGGCCGGTTATTGATTTTGGCAGGGGAATGCTTATTTAAAAATAAATAATTCATCCCTGGCTGAAGGCTCACCAGATAGAGGAGGTTGAGATGGCGAGTTTGATTGAGAAGGTGAAAGGCGGCTACAAAGTGGACGGCCTGGAGTTGAAATCGGCTAACTGCGGTTGCGGGGGGATGACCGGCCCCGGCGGTTCCGGCGTCGGTGATTGTTGCATGACATTTTCCCGGGTCAAACATGACGGCAGCACCGTGACCTATATCGGCAAGAAGACCACCCCCAACACCACCAATAACTTCGAATGGGGCTATAAAGTCAAAAAGGACGGCACCGAGGTAGAGGTCAAGATGCTGGATACCCGGGGGCCGGCCACCTTCAAATTCGGCGGTGTCGAGCCGCCGCCCCTGTCCGCCTGGCAGAAGAAGGGCTGGCAGGTGGTGGACCAATTCGAGCGGGGTCTGACCGGCACCGGCGAACCGCTGCCGGCCTGGTGCGACAGCGCGGCCTCGGCCTGCGAGCGGCCGGAGATTGAACTGGAGTCCCCCAAAGGTGATATCAAAAAGTAGCCAGCCGGAGTAGTGCGGCTGACGCCCATGGCAGGGGGTAACCGCCAGGCGCAGACGCGGGAGATATTGCTGGCCCGGCGCCTGCTGAGGCAGTTTCAGGCCGGCCGGCGAGTCGCACTCTGGGAAAATGAGGGAGAACCCGAACTGACGAGGGGGCCGCGGCTCGGCCGGCCGGTTTCCCGCCCCGGCCCCTCGGGACGAAGCTGACTTTCTCGGTAGAAGCCGGAGCCTGGGATCCGCCGCAAAGCCCGGCGCCGGCTTTTTTTACTCTTCAGACTTTTTGGATTTCCTGCCTCTTTTGCCGGGTTTGGCCGGAGCTTTTTTGACTCCCACCAGTTTATCCTGCTCGGGATGCGGCCCCAGCCACTGGACCTGGCCGCTGTCGATCTCATAGAGGGCCCCCAGCACCCTGACTTTGCCCTCCTTGACCTTCTCCCGGATAATGGGACTCTGCTTCAACATATCCTCGATGGCCTGCCAGACATTATCCTTGACCGCGGCATTGAGCAGCACGTCCTTGGCGGCGTCGGGATGGTCCTGCCGGGCTTTGTCCACCGCAGGTTTGATGGGTTCCACCAGTGCGGCGATATTGGGGGGCAGCTTGTCGTTGTCCAGCACCGCAGTGACCGCGCCGCACTGGGTATGCCCCAGGACCACCACCAGCGGCGTGCTCAGATGGTCCACGGCGTATTCCATGGAGCCGATCTCGTCCGTGGCCGCGACGTTGCCCGCCACCCGCACTACGAAAAGATCACCGATCCCCTGATCGAAGATGATCTCCGCCGGAACTCGGGAATCGGAGCAGGTGAGGACCGTGGCCAGGGGATGCTGGCCCTGTCCCGCGGTAAGAGCCCGGCGCGCCCGGTCCTGATGGAGATGCTGGGGCTTGCCCTCGAAGTAGCGGGCATTGCCTTCTTTAAGGATTCTGACCGAATCGTCCGCGGATAACCCGGTGCCGGCACTGGTAGCCAGCGCCGGGGCCGCCAGGGCCGCGGTCATGGCCAGGATCAGCAGCAGCACATTGATTTTTTTCAATTTCTTCATTAATCAGATCCTTATTTGCCGCAGGCCGGCGCCGCGGGTCCGGGGCTTTTGCTCGGGCCTTCCTCCCCGCCTGCCATGAGTTCCTTGGCCAGTTCCATCATCTGCTGCAGTTTCTGGTCCACCTTGTAGTTCACGGTATCGGGTTCGAAGCTGCCGTCGGGGAGGCGTTTGCCCGCCGGGATGCCGGTGAGCAGTTCCAGGGCCTCGTCGGCGTGGCTTACGGCCCAGACGTGGAACTTGCCGGCCTTGACCGCGTCCACCACTTCTTTTTTCAGCATCAGCTCCGGGACGTTGGATTTGGGAATGATCACCCCGTGGGAGCCGTCCAGGCCCCGGGCCTTGCAGACTTTGTAGAAACCCTCGATCTTCCAGTTGACGCCGCCAATGGGCTGGGTTTCGCCCCGTTGGCTCATCGAGCCGGTCATGGCGAGGTTCTGGGCCAGGGGGACTTCGGCCAGGGCCGACATCAGGGTGACCAGCTCCGCCATGGAAGCGCTGTCGCCCTCCACCATGCCGTAGCTCTGTTCAAAGCAGAGGCTGGCGGATAAGGTGAGGGGCTTGGTCTGGGCGAAGCGGCTCTTCAGGAAGCCGGACAGGATGAGGACGCCCTTGTTGTGGATGTTGCCGGAAAGCTGGGACTCCCGGTCGATGGTCACCACGCCGCCCCTGCCCAGGCCGATGGTGGCGGTGATGCGGGACGGACGGCCGAAGGCGTGGTCCCCCAGGGCATAGACGGAGAGCCCGTTCATCTGGCCCACCACGCTGCCCGCGGTTTCGATGAAGAGCAGGCCTTCGTCGATGAACTCCTGGAGCTTTTCTTCCGGCAAGTCGGCCCGATAAGTCTTCTCATCGATGGCCTTGTCCACGTCGGTGCCGAAGATCACGTCGTGGGTGTTGGACCGGGCCCAAAAATTGGCTTCCTTGAGGGCGTCCAGGACCTCTTTCAACTGGAGGGTAAGCTTCTGCTGGTGCCCGGCCAGTTCCTGGGCATACTCCACCAGGCGCGCCATGCCGGTTTTGTGGATAGGCATGAGCTGGTTTTCCTGGCAGTAACCGGCCAACATCTCGGAGAATTGCTGGAGGTGGTCATCGGTCTTTTTCATCCGGGAGTCGAAGTGGGCCTTGATCTTGAAGAACTTGTGAAAGTCTTCGTCATAACTATAGAGAATCTGGTAGATATAGGGGTCGCCCACCAGGATGACCTTGATGTTCAGAGGAATGGGTTGGGGCTGGAGACTCCGGGTGGTGATCAGGCCGTACATCTCCATGGGGTCTTCAATCTTGACCTCCCCATTTTTGAGACAGCGCTTCAGGGCCTCATAGGAGAAGAACCAGCGGAGCAGGTCCATGGCCTCCAGGATGAGGTAGCCGCCGTTGGCCCGCTGTAAGGCCCCGGCCCGGATCAGGCTGAAGTCGGTGACCAGGGCCCCGAACTGGGCCCGGCGTTCCACCGCGCCGAAGAGGTTGGGGTAGGTGGGGTTGTTTTCCAAGATCACCGGGGCCCCCGGGGTCCCGGAGTGGTCCACAAAGACGTTCACCTGGTACTGGGTGAAAGACGGTTCCGGCATGGGGAAGGGAAAGGGGCCCTGGGTCGCGGGCCGGCGTTTGAGGTCGTCGATATTCTTCAGGATATCTTCCTGAACGTCCTTGAGGTAATCGAGGACCTGGTCCAGGTCCTTGTACTTCTCCCGCAACTCCTCGATGTGGTGGCCCACGATATAGAGGGCCACGTCCTGGTCCAGCTTTTTTTCTTTTTCCTGGTACTCCTTTTCCATCTTGCGGATCTTGCGGATGGCCTCGTTCATTTCGGTGTGCAGCGTGGCGGACTTCTGGCGCAGGGCTTCCCGCTCCTCGTCGCTCAAGGCCTTGAGTTCCTCTTCGCCCAGGGGCTTGCCCTCTTTGCCCGGGAAGATCATGAGGCCCGTGGGCGAGATATTGAGGATGAAACCTTCCTCGCCCGCCTTGGTATCCAATTCCTGGAGGATCTTGTTGCGTTCCTGGGTGAAGTCGTGCATGAGGGCTTCCCGCCGGCCGGAATAGTCCTCGCTTTCGAACACCTCGGGGATTTGCACCTTCAGGCTGGCGATCAGCTCTTCCATATCGGCCCTCAGGACTCGCCCTTTGCCGGTGGGCAGGGTCAGGCTCTGGGGCTTTTCCGGATCCTTGAAATTATGGACGTAGATGTAATCCGGCGGGGTGGGCTCCTTGGCGGCCAGCTCCTGCACGTAGGCCATGATGGTTTCGGTCTTGCCGGCCCGGGGCGGCCCGGCCACGAAGATATTGTATTCCAGGTCCTTGACCCCCAGCCCGAACTCCAGGGCATGGACCGCCCGCTCTTGGGCCACGACCTTTTCTTTCAAAGGCGGAACGTCCAGGGTGGTTTCGAATCCCAAGGCATCGGGGTCACAGACGGCGCGCAGGCTCTCCGGTTTCAGTTCCCAGCGTTGTGGCGACATAGTTCCTCCTCGTTCAAGGTCATGGCCGGCAGGCGAACCGCCTGGGCTCTGTTAAGGGCGGCATGATCAGTGGTTACCTTCCAGGCGGTGTAAAGTACAGACCCGGGGATCATGGAAATCCGGACCTTCGATCTGGATGGTGTTGTGCTCCAGCCCGAAGCGCTGGTGCAGCAGTTCTTCCAGGTCCCCCGTCAGGCAGTCCCGGTTGAGATGGTTGTCTATGGTGACATGGACGCTCAGGGCAAAAATTCCCGAAGCGATCGTCCAGATGTGCAAATCGTGCACTTCCAGCACCTGGGGATGGCTCTCCAGGGATTGCTGCACCTGATTGAGATCGATATGCCGGGGAGTGGACTCCAACAGGATTTCCGCCGCCTCCCAGACCAGTTGCCAACTGCTGATCACAATCATGGCGCCCACGACGATGCCGGCCACGGGATCGAACCAGTACCAGCCCCGCCAATAGATCGCCAGGCCCGCCACCACCGTCGCCAGGGACCCGAAGGAATCCGATAACAGGTGGATAAATGCTGATCGCAGGTTAATGCTGTGGGCCCGCTCAGGTAACAAGATATACATTCCCAGGAGATTAACCAGCAGACCCAGACTGGCGATAATAATGAGAGGGGTGCTGCTGATGGCCGGCGGGTGGAAGAGCCGGGTGGCGGCTTCATAAAAGATATAGCCGGCCATGGCCCAGAGCGCCAGCCCGTTGATCAGGGCCACCAGGATTTCCAGGCGGTGATAACCGTAAGTCTTCCGGGAGGTGGCGGGTTTGGTCGCCCATTGCAGCGCCAGCAGGCTCAAGCCCAGGGCGCCCACGTCGCTCAACATGTGCCCGGCGTCCGCCAACAGGGCCAGGCTGTTGGTGAGGATGCCGCCCACCAGTTCCACCGCGCAAAAGGCCAGTTGGGTCCAGAAGGCCAGCGCCAGACGGCGGTGGCTGCTCTCGAACCGGTGTGCGTGGACGTGGGTGTGGTTCATACTTTATCCATACGGATTTCCAGGATCTGGTACCCTCTGGCTCCCCGGGGGGTCATGACCTGGACCTTGTCACCCGTGGCGCGGCCCATCAGGGCCTTGCCCAGGGGCGAGGCAATAGAGAGCTGGCCGGCGTTGGCGTCGGCCTCCAGGGGCCCCACCAGCTTGAACTCCAGTTCCTGGCCGGTGGCCAGGTTGAGGATTTTAACCCGGGAGTTAAACCTGACCTTACGAGGCGACAGATTACTGCCCACCAGCACCTCGGCGTTGGCCAGGATCTGCTGCAGCTGCTTGATGCGGCGCTCCAGGCGCTGCCGATGGGCCAGGGCGGATTGGAAATCGGGATTTTTCTCCACGCCGCCTTCCTGGGCCGCCTCCAGGATCTGCCGTACCACCTGGGGGCGTTCCACCCGGCTGAGAAATTCGAGTTCCCGTATGAGTTTCTCATATCCGGCCCGGGTCAAGGGAATCTTTTCCATATAAGTTTGCGCACGAGCCGGGTTTTCCAGCCCAACCCCAGCGGCTAAAAGATCAACCACCACCTATTCTTATCTAAAAAGATAGGCGGGGTCAACACCGGAGGCAATAGGGGCGCGGCGATTTTCCGCCGCAGGCCTACCTTGACAGCCAGGGGCGGGGCCGTCTATGATTTAGCCGAGAATCTTGACTGGCGCCGGGAAGGGGGCATCGCCGCACCATGTTTTACCGGTTATCGCCTGAGTTGGTGCTGCGGTCCCGCTGGCGGCCGCATTGGACACGGCCGGGAGAACGGGTGCTGGTGCTGGCCGCCGCCTCGGTCTTTCCCCCGAGCCATTACACCACCAGTCTGTGTTTGAGCCTGCTGGGCGAAACCCTGGCCGCCTCGCCCGGCGTAAACCTGTTGGACGTGGGCTGCGGTTCGGGGGTGCTGCTCCTGGCCGGAGTGGCCGCGGGGGCAGCTCCCGGGGTAGGGGTGGACCTCTCCTGGCGGGCGGTGGCCACCACCCGGGACAATGCCCGGGCCAACGGCCTGGCCGACTCGGTGCGCCTGGTCAAAGGTTCCACGGAATGCTTAAGGGGGCGTTTCGGACTGATCCTGGCCAACCTGCCCTGGGGGGTCCAGATGGACAAGGTGGCCGAACTCACCCGGCTGGCTGCGCCCGGCGCCCGGCTGATCCTGTCGGGCTTCAAGGACACCCAGGAGGCCGAGCTTCAGGACCGCTATGCCGCCGCGGGTTGGGTGCGGCGCCGCCGCATCACCCGGGACGAGTGGGTCATCGACCTCCCCCCGGAGAAGAGCTACACCTGGGTGGCCTGGCTGCTGGAGCGGGCCGGATAGATAGGCCGGCTTTGCATAGGTTCCATGACAACCCAGTGCAATAAAAACGGCTTGGTGGCTCAGGCTTTCTATCCTGTGCGGGATTTTCGGCACAGCCTGGAAAGGCTGTGCTACCAAACAAAAACTTGCAATAAGCTTGCCGACACTACTAGAGGCAAGGTCCGCCGTGATCGTTACCGGTGACGCCGCGTTTTAAAGAGGTTGCGGCAGGAATCCGAAACATTCAGCAGCACGTAAAAAAAGGAAAGATAATTTGCCGGTCAGCTTTTTTATAGCCGCAGGCGAAAGCCTGGGCCGCCATTTGATTGCGAACTGGTATTGCAGGCCTTAAGGAGAGAATTTTTATGACGCCCGAAGCAGCTTATCAGTGGCTGGCGCAGCACAGCCGGGAAACCGCCTATTACGAGTCCATGGGGCAGTTGCTGGGCTGGGACCAGCGCACCCAGATCCCGATCAAAGGCCATGCGCACCGCCACAACCAGTTCGCCATGCTGGCCAAATGGATGCACAGCCGGGCCACCGACCCCCGGGTAGGGGAACATTTGGCCGGGGTAGAGGGGGCCGAGTTGGTGCGGGACCCGAACAGCACGGCTGCGGTCAACGTCCGGGAATGGCGGCGGGACTACGACCGGGCCCTCAAGATTCCCGAAGACCTGGCCGTGGCCCTGGCCAAGGCCACCGCGGAAGGGGAGACGGCCTGGGAACAGGCGCGGCCCGATAACGATTGGGCCGCGTTTAAGCCGTTTCTGGCCCGCATCGTCAGCCTGAAGCGCGCAGAGGCCCAGGCCCTGGGTTATGCCGGGGAGCCTTATGACGCCCACCTGGACCTGTTTGAGCCGGGGGAGACCGCGGCGGGGCTGGCGCCCCTGTTGGCGCAGGTCCGGGAGGCCCTGGTCAAAATTCTGGAAGCGATTAACGCCAGCGGCCGGCGGCCCTCAAGCGAGGTGGTGCGGCGGCATTTCCCGGTGGCCGGCCAGGAGCGCTTCGGCCGGCTGGTGGCCCAGCGCCTGGGATATGATTTCGACGCCGGCCGCCTCGACCCCACCGCCCACCCCTTTTCCGTGGAGATCGGCCCCGGCGACGTGCGCATCACCACCCGCTACGATGAGCATAACTTCAGCCAGGCCTTTTTCAGCACGCTGCACGAAGCGGGTCACGCCCTCTATGGCCAGGGGCTGCCGGAAGAGCACTGGGGCACTCCCCGGGGGGCTCCCGTCTCCCTCGGTATCCACGAGTCCCAGTCCCGGCTGTGGGAAAACCTGGTGGGGCGCTCCCTGGGGTTCTGGCGCTACTTCTATCCCCAGGCGCAGGCAGCCTTCCCGGCCCTGCGGGAGGTGCCCCTCGAGGTCTTTCACGGCGCGGTCAACGAAGTCCGGCCCTCGTTAATCCGCACCGAGGCCGACGAAGTCACCTATAACCTGCATATCCTGCTGCGCTTTGAGTTGGAGCGCCCCTTGATGGGCGGCGACCTCCAGGTGGAGGACCTGCCCGGGGCCTGGAACGACCGCATGGCCGCCTACCTGGGCTTGAGGCCCTCCGACTACGCCCAGGGGGTGATGCAGGACGTGCATTGGGCCGCCGGGCTCTTCGGATATTTTCCCACCTACACCCTGGGGAACCTCTATGCCGCCCAATTCTATGCTCGAGCCGAGGCCGACCTGGGTTCCCTGGAGGAAAAGTTTGCCGCCGGGGATTTCGCGCCGCTCCTGACGTGGCTGCGGGCGAAGATTCACAGCCAGGGCAACCGCCTCTGGGCCCGGCCGTTGGTGAAGGAAGTCACGGGGGAGGACTTGACGCCTCGGTTCCTGGTGACGTATTTGCAGCGGAAATTCGGGGCGCTGTACGGTTTTTAGGACCGGCGCGGCTTGATGGCGCCCCGCTGGCGGCTGGCCGGAGCGGTTTATCTCGGCAGGAACTGCAGGGCGTCAGCGCTCACCTGCCCGGCAATTCCCGGGTCGATCAGGGTATCGAGCACGGAGCCCAGAATAAAGATGCCTACCCCCAGAATCAGCCACCAGGCCAGTCTTCCTGCTATGCGCATCATCGCCTCTCGTTTCCGCCTCTGCGGTCACCGCAACTTGCCTTGATCATACCCCCGGCGCCGGCCGGCGCCATCCGGTAACCTACTGATTCCAGCCCGGAAATGTCTGTAATTCGGGCGGGGAATCTTACAGGAGATCGAAATGAGCGGGGAGGCGCGCCTGAGACCAGCCTCACCGGTCAGGGACCAACTCTGGGGCATTGATCAAAATTAGGCTTTTGAGAACATAAAATTAGGGAAATTCTTATTGCGTTCTCCTCTTTGATACATTAATTTGAAGATAATATGGTCAGGTGTGAGGTAATAACTATTATAGTAATAGTTCGATCATTCCATTAAATAATTCAATTTGTATTAACTTGTAATATTAAAAGCCTTTAAAACTTTTTTAAAAATTGGAATTTAAGGGTATAACTTCCGATAATCATTGTCTCTTCAGGGAGGAAGGGCAATTAAGACTCTCCTACTTATTTTGGCGGCGTACACGGTGTACACTTTCTGGTCGGCGGGGGCCCGCCGCAAGAGCAGCCTGCTCGAACCCGAGAAATCCAGGCGGTCTTGGCCGCGAGTGGTGGGCGTCAGCGTTTGGATGAGCCTGGGAATTATCTGCGGGCTCCTGCTCTGGGCCGGCGATCAGGACCAAAATCTCCGCACCGGCAGATTTCTCGGCACGGTCTGGGCCGACAGCGGAGTGGAAAAACCCGGTAGAATCGAAGATTATTACCCGTCCCTGGCCGGAAAATCTGAAGATAATCCCGGTTATGCGCTTCTCCTCCCCGACTCCGCGCCGCCTCACCCCGCGAGGTTGGGCAAACCATCTCCCAAGCTCCGGCCCCTGCCCCGGCCCAAAGCCCGCAAAGGTAAGGCCCCGAAAAAACTGGCCCGCAGGTAGATCCTCTGCCAAACCCCCCTCCTCCTTCAGGCGCCCGGACCGAGCCGGTTTGACATCCTGGCCAAAAAAGTCATAATTCCACCAAAACCTTTTCAGGTTTATGCCACTATCTTAATCCCCAGTCTTCCCATTGAAGCAGATACGCCTCAACCCCATGTTCCGTTTCCTGATGGTGCTCACCATCAGCTCCACGGTAGGCCTGAAAGCCTGGCAAACGCTGTTCAATAATTTTGCGGTGGAGATGGCCGGGCTGGATGGCAGCCATATCGGCATGATTCAATCGGTGCGGGAAATCCCCGGCTTTCTGGCCCTCCTGGCCGTCTATATCATGTTGATGATCAAGGAACATCGCCTGTCGGCCCTGTCGATCCTCCTCTTAGGGCTGGGACTGGCCGTCACCGGGCTGTTTCCTTCCTATACGGGGCTCTTGTGGACTACCCTGCTCATGAGTTTCGGGTTCCACTACTACGAGACCACCAATCAGTCGTTGACCCTCCAGTATTTCGATACGGCCAAATCGCCCTGGGTGTTCGGCCAAATGCGCAGCCTGGCCTCGGCTTCCAGCGTCGTCATCAGTCTCATGATTTTTGGCCTGGTCTATCTCTTGAATTACACCCAGATTTATCTAATCATTGGCAGTGTTGTCATTGTCGCCGCCCTCTGGGGCCTCCGGCAAAATCCCGCGCACCGCGATATTATCCCGCAACGCAAGAAAATGGTGTTCCGCACCAGGTATTGGCTCTTCTATTTCCTCACCTTTATGGCCGGCTCCCGGCGTCAAATCTTTATGGCCTTTGCCGCCTTCCTACTGGTCCAAAGGTGCCATTATACGATTCAAGAAATAACCCTGTTGTTTGTAATTAATGACTCGATCAATTATTTCTTGAGCCCGATTGTCGGCAAGAGCATCATCCGTTTCGGGGAACGCAAAGTGTTGTCCTTGGAATACTCCAGCTTAATCCTGGTCTTTCTGGGTTACGCCTTCGTACAATCCAAGCTGCTCCTAGGGTTGATCTATATTTTGGATCATATCTTTTTTAACTTCGCGGTCGGCATCCAGACTTTTTTCCAGAAGATCGCCGACCCCCGGGACATCGCTCCCAGTATGGCGGTGGGTTTCACCATCAACCACATTGCCGCGGTGTTTCTCCCGGCCATCGGCGGCATGTTGTGGATGGTGGACTACCGGATTCCTTTTATCGCCGGGGCCGGCATGAGCCTGATTTCGATGCTGGCGGTGCAGCGCATCCGGACCAAAGTCTGAATCAGGCTGGCGGCGCGGTGGGTCCGGCTCGGTTCATCCGCGGCGCGGCCGGATAATCCTTGACTGATGCGGGCAGAGTGGTTAGCCTGAACCCATGCGCGGTTACTCGGTGGCGATCCCCACGTATTGGACCTATCCCGACGGGGTAGGCCCGGAGGAGATCGTCTTCGATCATCCCACTCCCCTTGACGCCGCCGGCACGCTCCGGCGCACCTTGGAGAGCCTCAGCCCCCTGGCCGCCCAGGGCGCAGAGGTGGCGGTGGTGGCCGCGGCCACCGCGCCGGCCCTCGATGCCGCGGTGGAGGCCCGGGTCCGGGAGGTGCTGGCTTCGCCGCCGTTGCCGTATCCGGTGCGGCTGGTGGCGGCCTCCCATCTGAGCATCCTCCGGGACTTCTGCCGGGCCCGCGGCCGGGAAGAATGGCTGTCGCTCCTGTCCCTGGGCGGCTACTCCCAGATTCGCAACCTTACCCTGCTGCTCGCCAATCTCGGCGGGGCCCGGGTGCTGATCAGCCTGGACGACGACGAGGTGGTTGCGGCCCCGGATTTTTTGGCGACCGTCGAGGCCGATGTGACCGAGCTCGCCCGGAAACACCCCGTGTTCGGGTTGGCCGGGGTGTACCGCAATGCCGATGGCGGCGTGCTGCTGCCTGAGCCCGCCGCGGCCTGGGCCGCAGCCTGGCCCAAGATGCGCTGGCTGAACGCGGCCCTGACGGACCTGGTGCTGACGGGTCCGCGCCTCAAGCCCACCCCCTTAGGGTTCGGCGGCAATCTGGCCCTGCCCGCGGCGCTGTTTCGCCGCCTTCCCTTTGACCCCGCCATCACGCGGGGCGAAGATACGGACTATATCCTGAATGCCCGGATGTTCGGGATTCCCTTCTTTCTGGACAATACCTTGAGCATCGTCCACCTGCCGCCGGACAAGCCCCATCCCGCCTGGCTCAGGCTCCGCCAGGACCTGGTGCGGTTCTGCTACACCCGGTTAAAGTTGCGGCAGCAGGAGCCGGGGCCGGGCCGGGTGCGGGTGAGCGCCGAGGACTTTAAGCCCTATCCGGGCAACTTTTTGGAAGACGACCTGCCCCGGCGGGCCTGCCGGAGCCATACCCTCCTGGCTCTGGACTACCTGGCCCAAGGCGATGCCGAAGCGGCCCGTCAGACTTTGGAGAACCTGGTGCTGATGGATCAGTTGGAGAACTCCGGCGCCGCGGTTTATCAGGACTATCTTTCCACCGTGGCCCGCTGGCAGGCCTTGCAGAGTTGGCTGGCGGTGCCTGAAGTCGCGGCCCAGGCCCGGGCCGCCCTGTGGAGGGCGCCATGAGCCGCGGGCCTACGCTGATCCGGCCCGAGCTCTGGGAGCGCCCGGCGCGCCTGCCCGCTCTGGGCCTGATCCCGCCGGACAGCTTTGCGCCGGAGGCCGTGGCGGCCTTGAAACAGGGCGAACAGGTGCCGGTGCACCTGGTCTTTCCCGTGGGCAGCCCCCGGGAAGCCGGCAACCTGAGCCACCTCCTGGCCCTGGTGCGGCCGCTCCTGGGGAGCCTCATCGACCAGGTGTGGATCGCCTTCGGGGGCGAGCGCCCGGAGGCCCTGAAGCGCCTGACCGAGACCTGGCCCCAGGTCAAGGTTCTTACCGTAGCCCGGCATCTGCCGCCGGATCAGGAGCAGGCCCCCATGGGCAAGGGCGCGGCCATGCGGGCCTGCCTCTATCACCTGGTGACCGCGGCCGGCGTGACCGACCCCCGGGCCGTGGTGGTCTTTCTCGATGCGGACATCCGCCCGCCCTTCTTCCATCCCCGCTGGGTGGTGGACCCGGTGGGGGCCATCCTCCGGTTTAAGACAGTAGAAGCGGCCAAGATCGTCTATCAGCGCCCCCACGGCGGCCGGCTCAACACCATGCTCCGGTCGCTCCTGGCCCTGTGCCCCCACCCCGGGTCCAGGCCCTCCAGAAACTGGCCTATCTGTTGTCCGGGGAGATGGCCGGCACCCTGAAGTTTTGGAGCCGCCTGCCCTTCAAGACGGGCTACGGGGTGGAGACCATGACGCTCTTGGCCTTCGCCCTGGATCGCTTAAACCTGGTCCCCGGCACCCCGGACCTGGAGCACCTGGTCCAGGTTTACGTGGGGCAGATGGACCACCGCCACGCCCCCCTGACCTCGACCCTTCATAAACGGGGCCTGGACCAGATGGCGGGCACGGTGTTCTGCACCCTGATGGAGATCCTGGAGGAGGCCGGGCTGTTCCGGTGGCAGACGCCGCTGGCCGCGGCGCCGCGGCTGATTATCCCGGTTCCCGATGGCGAGAGCGGGGAGCCCCTGACCTGGATGGAGGCGCCCCTGGCGGACGTGACCCTGCCGCCGCTGCTCTCTTGTCCGGAGGTGCGGGCGCGCCTGGCCCCGGGAGGCGCCTGATGCGGGTAGCCCAGATCGCCCCGCCCTGGATACCGGTGCCGCCCGTAACCTACGGCGGCACCGAACTCATGGTGGCCAACCTCATCCGGGGGCTGGTGGCCCGGGGGTTGGAGATCATGCTGTTCAGCGCCGGGGACTCCACTCTCCCGGTGCCCCAATTCGGGCACTTCCTGCATTCGTTCTGGCCGCCGGACAAGTTCTCCGAAAACCTCCACCTGGCTTACGCCTTCACCCGTTTGCGGGAGCAGCCGCCCCAGGTGATTCACTCGCACCTGGAGGCCGCCGCGGGGTTCTGGACCCTGGCCGCGGACCCCGCGCCCCTGGCCATCACCATCCACACGCCCTTGTTCCCCATGAAACGGGAGTATCTCCTGAGTTTTCCCCGGGTGCACCTGGTGGCGGTGAGCGCTTTCCAACACCGGCAGTTAGAGGGGCATCCCCGGCTGCACCTGATCCCTCACGGCCTGGACCTCAAGGACTATCCGTTTGCCGCGGCCAAAGAAGATTTTTTGCTGTTCCTGGGGCGCATCTACCCCGACAAAGGCCTGCATACGGCCGTCCGCCTGGCCCGGGAGGCCGGGAGGCGGCTGCTCATTGCCGGGCCGGTCTTCGAGCCCGACCGCCCCTATTTTGACCGGGAGATCGCCCCCCAGGTGGACGGCGAGCGCATCGTTTACCTCGGGCCTGCGGATCACCACCGCAAGGTGGACCTGATGCGGCGGGCACAGGCCCTGGTGCTGCCGGTGGAAGTGGACGAGACCTTCGGCCTGGCTATGCTGGAGGCCATGGCCTGCGGCACGCCGGTGCTGGCTTACGACCGGGGGGCGGTCCCCGAAGTGGTGATTCAGGGGGAGACCGGCTTCGCGGTGCACACTTACGAGGAGTTGCGGGACAGTCTGCCGCGGCTGACCGGGTTGGACCCGCAGCGCTGCCGGGAGCACGTGGCCCGGCATTTTTCCCGGGAGCGCATGGTGGACGCGTATATGAAGCTGTACGAGGACATGTGCGGGGCAGCTCTTTAGCCCTGCCGTAAGTGATGAAAAGGTGGCCCCGCCGCCCTCGGCGGCGTGGAAATGCGAGCGCGCCCCCCATAAGCCGGTCTGCCTGCAATCTCAGGGCTTTACTTCTCAAGCCACCCGGTTTATGCTGCGCACAGGTTTATGTTTATCTCCCGGCTGGTGCTGAAATTAGGGCTGGTGCGTTTTGCCACGTCGTTTCTGGTGGTGCTGTTGGCCAGCGTCTTAAACCGGGTCTTGATCGTGGACCTGACGGTGCCCGCGGCCCTGGTGACCTTCAGCTTTGCCTTCCAGCACGTGATGACGCCCGTGGGGCTGGTCACCGGCTACTTTTCCGACAACTATACGGTGGGGGGGCGCCACCGGGCGCCCTATATCTGGGGAGGCATGCTGCTCAGCGTCGCGGTCATGCCTTTCTTCCCGACCTGGGCCCTGGCTTGGGGAGCCGCGCCCCACAGCCGCCAACTCCTGTATCAGGGGGTGCTGCTGTTTTCCCTGTTCGGCATCGGCACCACGGTGTCCGCCACCGCAGTCAACGCCCTGTTGGTGGATCAGATTCCGGAGGCGGAACGGGGCTCGGCCCTGACCATGGTCTGGATCCTGACCCTGCTGGGTTTTATCGTGGGGTCGTCCCTCACCGGGCAACTGTTCCCGGTTTTCGATCCCCACAAGATTCACACGCTTTTCATGGTGGTCACCCTGGCGGTGGTCGGCATCACCCTTTGGGGGGCCTGGGGCATCGAGCCGCGCTGCGTGGGCGAGCGCGACCACCTGCTGCACGGCCAGATGCATTTGTGGCCCACCCTGAAGTTCCTGGCCAGCAACCGCCAGACCCTGGCCTTCTTTGCCTTTCTGGGGACCACCATTTTCTTTCTGGCCATTCAGACCTTTCTGTTGACCCCCTATGGCGGGGAGGTCCTGGATCTGCCGGTGGCCCAAACCAACCGGTTCGGGATTTACACCTCCTACGGCACTTTAGCGGGCATGGTGGGGGTGTATTTTCTGATGAGCGGCCGACGCTGGGGCGACAAGATCGTCCTGGTGGCCAGCCTGGTGCTGGGGGCCGGGGCCTTCGGGTTGTTGAGCCTGACCTCGTTTCGGCCCGACCCGACGTGGGGCATATATGCCCTGTGCCTCCTGGGGCTGGCCCGGGGATTTTACAACGTGGGGCTGTCGCACCTGACCATGAACATGGCCCACCCCACTTTCAGCGGGATTTTCATGGGCCTGTGGAACCTGGCTAGCGGCATCGCCCTGGCCGCGGGAGAAATGACCGGCGGCCTCCTCATCGACCGGTTCCGCCATCTCACGGGGGGCAATCCCGGGGCCTATGGCTGGGTGTTTCTGCTGGAGGGGGCGGGTCTGCTGGCCTGCCTGCTGCTCCTGGCGTCCTTGAGCCTGAAGAAATACCGGCCCCAACTGGTGTCGCTGGTGGCTGAGCAGAAGACGAAGCTGCATTGAGCAAGTAAGACCGGGGAGAGCGGGGCAACCACCGCCGAGACGGCGGGGGCTGCCATTCCTTCGACCCTCCTCCCATCAGGTTGAGGACTGTGGCCATGCCGGGCCGGAAGCCTAAAACTGCCGGGGAACGGATCGCACGCTGGATGGTAGCCTTGCTGTGCCTGCCTTTCCTGGGGTGCGGGCCGCCGCCGGAAATCCCGCCCCCCCGGACCATCACCTATACCTTCGATGCCCCCACCAAGGAGCTGATCGGCCTGTTGGCCCAGAAATCCCAAGGTTCCATTTATAAGGATTTCGACCGGAATTTTAAAGGCCTCCTGGTGCCGGAAAGCCTGCTGCCTTACGAGCCCTTTGTGCTGGGACTCTCCACCGAAAGCAAGGTCCCCACCGTGCTGCTGCTGGACGCTCCCTGGGTGCAACGCTACGGGGTGGCGGGCTGGCTCTATGAACTGGAGCGCACCGGGGTCTTTGACCGGTCTGAACTGGTGCCGGCGGTGGCGGAGGCCTTTTCTGTTCCCCTGACCCAAATCACCCACCGGCCGGGCAAAGAGCTGGTGGCCGTGCCTACCTATATCAAGGGGAACATCCTCTTTTACCGCCTGGATATCTTGAAGCGCTACAACCTGAAGCCGCCCCGTACCTGGGAGGAGCTGAGGGCCATGTGCCGCAAGCTCATGCCCCAGGAGAAGTCCCTGAAATACGGGCTGCTTATCCACCCCACTAATTCTATCAATGACTTTTACCCGGTACTCTGGGGTTTTGGAGGCCGGGTCATCGACGACGAGGGTCACTTTGTCCTACCCCAGCGGGCCAACTCCGACGCCTTCCTAGCGGCCCTCAAAGAAATCCTCAGCATGCAGGGGGGCATCATCCCCGGGCCTGCCGAACTGAAAAGATTCGAGCCCGGCGGTACCTTGCGGGCGGCGTTCTTTCAGGGCCAGGCCCTCTTCATGATCAATTGGAACACCCGCATGAAAGACCTGAACGACTTGATTGCCAAGGGCCAGGCGCCGCCGGGCAGCCTCACCGGCATCGGACAGGTAGGAGTCGCCCCCATCCCGGCCCAGACCGGCCATCCTCACCGTTATACCAATATCGGCTCCTTCGGCTGGGCGGTCAACCGCTTCTCCGTGACCGACCCGGAGGTCATCCAGCAGGCCAAGCAATTTATCCGCATGGTGTCCGATGAGCAGTTCCAGCTCCTGGCGGCCGAAACCATGGGGCAGGTGCCGACCCTGCTGCGGGCCCTGGAGAAGGTGACCAATAAGGAAGTGTTGCAGGTCTATCGCTGGACCTTTGCCCAGAAGGACATGGTGATTCGGGCCCGGCCCCACAATCGCCGGATCAACAATGTTTTGGAGAAATACCTGCAAGAGGCATTGTACGGCCAGCGCACCCCGGAGGCGGCTTTGGCGACGGCGCTCTCGGAATTGAAGGATCTGGTGGTACCACAATAGATGAAGACCTCTACGACCTTCATCCGCTATTCGTTGCGGAACCGGATGTTCGTTCTGGCCGGGGCCACCTTCTTGTTGTGCGCGGTGGTCATCCTGCTGTTTTTCCCCCTGCTTGACCTCACTCTTACCGGCCTTCAGGACCGCACCCTCAAATCCATGCAGGATGGCCAGGAAATGGAAGCCACCACCATCGCCCGCCTTCTGGTCATGGAATTTTCCTCCCTCAAAGGGTTGTTGGAGGTGACCGCGACCTCGAACTCCGAGATGGATAAGCGGATCAAGGACCTGTTGTGGGAGAAGGTCACCTTCAATGAAATCATCGAAGGCATCGAGCTGATCCAGGGCCAGGAAGACGCCCTGGGCCGGCACCTGACCTACATGTTTTATCGCCGGGAGGCCCCGGAACTGAAGGCCATGGCCGGCCCCCAGAAAATCATGAAATCGTTTCCCGGCCTGGAACAGGACCTCATCAACAGCATCTCGGTGCAGCAGCGGGTAGATGTCCGGTTGCAGGAATCCGTCAATCGGGGCCCCAAAGCAGAAGGAGAGATGCTGCTGCGCTATATGCCGGTGCACGTGCTGCTGGCGGATGAGGGGGCGATTTATTGGGGCGTAGCGAAGATCGGCATCGATACCAACCGGGTCCGCCAACTGCTCTTCCTGCAGAGTGAGGAACAAAGCCGCCTGCGCTCGAATATCTGGTTGGAGATCATCCTGAGCCTGCTGATCTCGGGCCTCCTGGCCATGAGCCTCATCTATTTTTGGGTGCGCTATATCACCGAGCCCTTGAAGAATCTCAGCCAAGTGGCTGGGGACTTGAGGAGCGCCAAACCTGAGGAACTCGATCTCTGGCTGGAGAACCTGAAAAAGGTGGACCCCCAGGGACAGGTGGAAGTGGCAGTGATTCAGCAGGTTATAGAGCGCGTGGGCGCGGCGGTGCCCCGGCTGGGGCGTAGGCTGGTGGCCGGGGAGGCCCAGGCCTGCTTGGGGAAGGTGCTGGCCCGGGGGCTGCCGGCGCTGCAAGCCTGGCAGGCCGATCTGGAGAGCCTGGAGCAGCAGTTGGCCGAGGGCAAGACCGCCGGAGACGAGTTGCCTCCCCATCAAAAGTTGGCGCTGGTGCGGGCCCGGCTGGCCACGGTGTTTGAGGATCTGGCCCACGTGGCCGCGGAGCCGAAAGACGAATGGGCTGAGGTGGATCTGAGGCCGGGGTTGGAGCGGGCCTGGCGTCTGGCGACCCTCGGGCTGCCGGCGGAGGTGGGCCAGCACCTTAATCTCGCGCCCCTGCCGCCGCTCTGGGGAGCGGCCGGGGAACTGGAGCTGGCCTGGCTCTATCTCCTCACCTTTGCCGTGGAATTGGCGCCGCCGGATGGGGACTTGGGCCTTACGGCGGAGCCTAGCCCGGCCGGCGGGGTGCGCCTGACGGTCTGGGCCTCGGGCGAGCCGCGTTCGGAGGCCGAGTGCCGGGAGTGGCTGAATCCCTTCGGCGATCCCGCCGGCCTTCAGGGGAGTCTGGGGCCGGCCCTGGCGGGGGCCATCGCCGCCCAACACGGCGGCAGTCTCACCGCGGCGCCCCGGGAAGGGGGGGGCGTGGTATTTTCCCTGGAATTGCCTCCGCCGCCGGCCGCGCAGGAACCTCATGAACCTGTTAGTTAGGATAGTAAGGGCTCTATTAGAGGCCTTCGATCAGGTCCTAGACGGCTTCGCGACCTTCTTCTCCCGGTTATTGGGCATCTGCGCCCTGTTCTATCGCCTCCTGGTGGGGGCCTTTGCCGGTCCCGCCTGCCTGTGGCTGTTTTTCCGGGAGCTGACCCGGCAGATCTACTTCACCGCTATCCGGGGCTCCCATATCCTGATCTTTTCGTCGCTCATGCTGGGCCTGCTGGTGATCGTCCATGCCACCCAGCAACTGGTCAAGGTTCAGGGGGAGGAATTCATCGGCTGGCTGCTGGTCACTCTGGTGGTGCGGGAGATAGGACCGGTGTGGGCCGGCCTGTTCGTCCTGCTCCATTCCGGCAGCGCCATCACCGTGGAGATCGGCACCATGTCGGTGAACCGGGAAATCCAGGCCCTCCAGATAATGGGCATCGACCCCTACCGCTATCTGGGGGTGCCCCGGTTCTGGGGGCTCACCTTAAGCCTGATCTCTCTCTATATCCTGTGCGTGTTCGCCGCCATTATCGGCGGCTATCTCTTTGCCCAGGCGTTCGCCGAGATCTTCTGGAGCAGGTTCTGGCTGTCGTTCATCAATGCCTTGCAGTGGGTGGACCTGAGCGTGGGCTTTGCCAAGGCCACCCTCTTTGGCATGCTCATCGCCACCGTGTCCATCTATTTCGGCTTCAGCGCCCGGGAATACATGGGCGAAGTGGCCCAGAACACCTCGCAGTCGGCCATCTGGAGCCTGGTGCTGATTGCGCTGGTGGATATTATCCTGACCTCGGTCTATTATTTGTGAACCGGTGGCCCAGGCCAAACCCGCGGCCACAGCAAGAGCTCATTGAACCCGATCCTGAAGAGGCCCCCGACCCCCTATGCTGCGCGATGCCTTGAATCTGGAGTTGGTCACCCTGCCCGAAGAGGCCGGGGCCTGGCCCGCGCCCTTGAGTCTGGTCGTGGGACTCAACGAGGTGGTGCTTATTGAAGGGGCCGACCCCGCGCTGGCGGAACCTCTGCTGGAAGTGGCGGCCACCCTCCAGTCCCCGGCCACCGGCCGCGTCCGCCATTGGGGCCAGAGCGCCGAGGAGCTGCCCCGGGAAGAGCTTTACGATCTCAGGCGGCGGATTGCTTTTGTCACCCCCCGCCAGGTGCTGCTGCACCGCCTTACCCTGGGGGAGAATATCGCCCTGGGTCCCTGCTATCATCAGGGGTACACGGGGGCGGAGGCTTTGGAGGAGCACCAGGGCCTGCTGGAACTCCTGGAACTGGAAGCCCACCTGAGCCGGTTCCCGCCCCAGGTCTCGCCGGCGATCTATGCCCGGGCGGTGTGGGCCCGGGAGTTATGCAAGGAACCGGAATTGATCCTGGCGGCCATCGCGCGCCCGCGCCGGTCCCTGGTGGCCGCCGACCGGCTGGCCGCGATGCTCCGGGATTACCTGGCCGCGACCAGCGCCGCGGTGCTGCTGCTGGGAGAGTCCCTGGAACCCTTCTACCCCCTCGGGCATCGCCTCCTCCGGCTGGAAGCCGGGCAACTCCGGGAACAGCCGGCCCTCAGGAACCAAATCCGCCCCCTCAGCGCGTATCTGCCCCTGGTGTGACGGGTTACCCACGCCGCGGCTAGGGCAGGCTTCGCACCACTTTGCCATTTTTCAGCAGGATCAGGGAGGGCTCATCCAGGAGGGCCGCCCGGGTTTTGCCCTGCCGGTCGAATAATCCCAGCGCGGCTTTCTGGTCGTGCTTCAATCCCAAGACCACCCGGGGGACGCCGTCTTTCCCCCCCAGGGTGAGGCTGCGGTCCCCGTTTTTCCGGCTGATCAGCTCCAGCGCGGGCCTGGCTCCGTCCCCGTAGAAGGAGAGATGGGGGTCGCCCTGTTTGGTAAGCCCCAGGTCGAGGAGGCGTTTGCCCTTATCATACAGGTTGACCGTGGGCTCACCATTAGGCTGCACCTCCAGTCCCAGGCTGAGCTGCCCCTCGCGGTAAAAGTCCAGAGTTTCGGAACCCTCGGGGCTGACGGTGAGCACCAGGGCCTGCCGGCGGCTCTCATCCCCCACCCGGAGGCTGGCGCCGCCCTGGGCCGCCGCGCTCAGGCTCACCAAAGGGGCGGCGTCCTGGCCGGCTAGGGTCAGGCAGGCCGCGCCCTCTCGGTCGAGCCCGAGGCGGCCGCGCTCTTTGCCGGCCTGATCCACCAGTTGCACGCCCTCGGTCCGCAGGACCGCAAGCTTTTCCGGGCTCGGCGGCGCGGCCAGCCTGCCGCCCGCATAACCGGCCAGAAACCCCAGGGCGACCGAGATCGCCCCCGAGATCAGGAAAACGCGGTATTGCTGGGCCATAGTGCACCTCGCTTCGGGGCAATAAAGGATGGAGCTCAGGTTTCGGCTCTAGATAAAGACTGCAGGTGGAAGGAATTTATAAACCAGAAAAAACCACTTGCCTAGATTTTCTACCCCCACATCCTTCCCGGCTGCACCGGCTCGGGGACCGGCACCTGCCGGGCCATGAGCTGAAAATAAATCCCCGCGTCCGCCACTGCGCCCACCAAAATGAGGCCTACCAGCCGGCCGTCCCGGTAGGCCAGGCGGCGGTACTGGCCGCGGGAGAGATCGAGTTCGCTGACGATCTCGCAGTCGCCCGTGTCCTGGGGTCCCAAACCGCCGGTGATGATGTGAAAGCCCCGCAACGACAGGCTGTTTTGGGGCAGCAGCCCGTCGTAGGTAAGGCCCGCTCCGGCCAGGTTGGCCCCGGCGATGCGGCCCTGGGCCACCGCGGCGGGCCAGATATGATAGCCGGCGCGTTTTCCGGTAAGGAGGTGATAAGCGTGGGCGCAGTCCCCCGCGGCCAAGATGTCAGGGTCGGAGCTCGTCATCCCCTGGTCCACCGGGATGCCCTCCGCGGTCGCCAGGTCGGTGCCTGCCAAAAACTCCACGTTGGGAGCCACGCCCACGGAGAAGAGCACCGCGTCGCAGGGAATTTCCCGGCCGCCGTTTAACGTGAGGGCCTTAACCTGCCCGTGCTCCCCCCAAATGGCCTCAGGCCAGGACTGGTAAATCAGTTCGATCCCCATGCGGGTGATGGCCCCATGGAGCAAGGAGGCCGCCGTGGGGTCCAGGACTCGGGACAGGGGCTGAGACCCCCGGGCCACCAGGGTTACCTGCAAGCCCCGCCGGGCCAGGGCGTCCGCGGTCTTGAGACCCACCGCCCCCGCCCCTACCACGACGACTCGACCGGTGGGCGGCAGACCGGCTTCCAACCGCTGCCAGTCGGCCAGGGTGCGCAAGGTGTAGACCCCCGCGAGATCCTCGCCCAGGAGTCCCAAGAGACGGGGCCGGGCCCCTGAGGCAATCAGCAGGCGGTCATAGGCCACGACCCGGCCGCCCAGGAGGTGAACCGCGTGGCTGTCAGGGTCCACCCGCGTCACCGGCTCTCCCAGGATCGGTTCCAAAGCCAATTCCTGGAAATACTCCCGGCCCTTGAGCCAGACCGCCTCCCGGGTAATCTCGCCGCTCAACAGATACGTGAGCAAAGGCCGGCTGTACAGAGGCTGGGCTTCTTCGCTGATCACGGTGATGGGGTCGTGCGGGGCATAGCGCCGGAGGGTTTCCGCGGCCGCACACCCGGCGGCGCTAGCCCCGATAATCACGTAGCGCATGTTCTCATCTTACCGCAGGACGCGCCCCGGTGGAAAGAAAAATAGGCGGGCCTTTGCGGCGCGGCGTAAATTTGGTATCAATATCTGGATTTGATCTTTATAGTAATTGGGTGCGACCCGGGTGTTGAAAGCCTGGGCCGCCTGGTTAAACCCGACATGAACCCCTCAGCTTAAAAATTGATTCAGATAGAGGAGGAATGCCCATGAAACGCATCTCCCGGGCCGTGTTGAGCGTCACCGACAAGAGCGGGTTGGTGGAATTCGCCAAATTTCTGGCCGAACACCAGGTGGAGATCCTGTCCACCGGGGGCACCGCCAAGCTCCTGCGGGAAAACGGCGTGCCCGTCATGGAGGTCTCCGATTTCACCGGTTTTCCCGAGATGCTGGACGGCCGGGTCAAGACCCTGCACCCGAAAATCCACGGCGGCATCCTGGGGCGCCGGGACCTGGCGTCCCACCAGGAGCAGATGGCGGCTCACGGCATCAAGCCCATTGATTTGGTGGTGGTCAACCTCTACCAGTTCGAAAAAGCCGTGGCCAAGCCCGGCTGCACCCTGGATGACGCCATCGAAAACATCGACATCGGCGGCCCCACCATGCTGAGGGCCGCGGCCAAGAACTACCAGGCCGTGACCGTGGTGGTGGACCCCGCGGATTATCCCCTCATCATGTCCGAAATGAAGCTCGGCAAGGGCGCCACCAACGTGGCCACCCGCTATAACCTGGCCGCCAAGGTCTTCAAGCTGACTCACGAATACGACGGCGCCATTTATCGCTATCTGACGGAAAAGGGGCCCGCCTGCTAAATGGGCGCACCCCCTGCCATCACCATGAGCCGGGGCCGCCGCATCGATTTAAGCGGCCCCCACTATTACCAGGACCTGCTCACCGGCATTGCCCTGGAAATCCTGAACGAGCTCTCGGAACTGGAAAAACTGGACCTGAAAACCCTGGGGGAGGATGCCTTTGAGCAGGTGGTGAGCATCACCCAGATTCGCCTCTTGAACGAACTCTACTACGGTCTGGGGCAGTTGCGGACTGCGGGGCTGGAGCTGGACGTGAAGCGGGCCATTCAGGACCTGCGGGACATCTGGAACCGTTACATCGACAGCACCAACCGCCCCGAGGGCCTGAAATTTCAGGTGGAAGAGGATCAGGTGCAGTAGGGGGCAGTTGCCAGTGGCCAGTTGTCAATTATTAGTTTTCAGTTTCAAAATGTGATTTATGGAATAGCAGGGGCGCGGTATTTCGGCCGCGATCGTTTCGATTTTATTACTGGCAACTGACCACTGACTACTGACCACTGCATTTAAGCGCTTCAGCCTTAAGGAAATGCCCCCCGATGTCCCGGCGCAGGGCCAGGCGGTTGCCCTGCTCATCTTCCCGGGGGATCACCCGGACCTTGCCGTTATCGAAGGCGTTGAGCAGTTTCTGGCGCAGGATTTCGGCGGCCTGGCCCCGGGTCTGGTTGGCCTTGACGGTGGCGTTGGCCAAGAGATAGGCCACCCGGGAGCCGTCGGATTTAAACACCCCCTCCACATAATCCATGGCCGACGGGATCACGGTGATCTTCTTCTTGTCCAGATAATCGAAGTCCATCTCCACCACTTCGCCCTTGGTCAAAGACCAGGGGTAGCCCTTCTGCTGCTTGGGCCCGCCTGGGCCGGTAACCAACGCCATACACAGCGAGACCTGGTCGGCCCGGACTTCCGGCGCCACCACATCCAGGTGGCCCCGGGCCATGGCCTTGACCAGCGCCCCCAGGTTGCGCAGGCGCTTGACCACGGGCTGGAATTCGGGCTCCCCGGGGCGGATGTTGATTTCGCAGACCCGCAGGGCCGTGGGCTGAAAATTGCCGTCGAAAGAAACGAAGCAGCCCGGATAGAGCACCCCGGGGCGCAACGTCCCCTGGTCCTTCAAAAGCCGGATGAGGGGCCGGGCCAGGGTTTCATCGGCCAACTCCATCAAGGCCGGCGATTCCATGGGGTGGGGCGAAATGGAGCCCATGCCGCCGGTGATGGGGTTGTCCAGGCCCGGGGGCCGGTCGAAGCGCTCCGGGTAGTCCATGGCGGTGGGCAGGATTTGATAGTGGCCGTGTTTATCCACCAGGATGGTGAAGCTGATTTCCACCCCGGACATGCGGGCCTCGATGAGCAGGGGCCAGGCGGCTTTCTTGCCGCAGGCCCGGATGTATAAGTCCTTATAGTCCTTCATCAGGACGTCGTACACCTCTTTGACGTCCCAGGTGTTGAGGATAATCCGGGCGCCTTTGCCGCCGGCGCTATAGGGATATTTTAAGACCGCGCCGCCGAAGTCGTGCAGGTAGGCCAGGCAGGTCTTTAAAACCGCGGGGTAATCCCGGGCCTCCACTTCGGCCCAGGCCGGAGCCACGGGAATCCCGGCCGCCTGGCAGTAACGCTTGCAGGCGATCTTGTCGGCCTCATATTCCGCCCCTTGCTTATCCAGGCCGATAATGCGGCTGCCGTAGCCCGCCTTACTCACCCGGTCCACCAGCCCCTCAAACAGCAAGCCCTCGGGCATGACCAGGGCCACGTCCAGCCTTTCTTCCTTGAAGGCTTTAATCAGGGCCGCGGCGTAGGTCTCGGCGGAGTTATCGGCTACCGGGATAAAATCGATGGGCCACCCCATTTTCCGGGCAAACGGCTCCATGGCGCCGGTGCCTTTGACCACCACGCCGCGGTAAGCCCCGGGATAGAGTTCGCTCTTGGAGCGGCTGGTCTCCAGCGCGGCCAGCAAGGTGCGGCCGTCCGTCCCCACAAATCCGATTTTCGTCTCAGTCATAGTGCAGCTCTGGCGTAAGGTGATGTTAACTGGAAGGATATCCGCATCATATCTTATCTCCGGCAGGCAAATCCATTAAAAACCGTCCCGCCCCCCTGGCCGGGAGTTGATATTACTAAGGATGTTCAATAATTGACATCAGGTTGATAATTACTATCATAATTGGGGACAGCCGCAGGGATTATAATTTAATCACAGGAGGCAGGGAAAATGGCGACATTCGTAGTATTGGCCAAATGGACGGAAAAGACTTTAGCCGGAATGAAAGATGCCCCCGCCGCGGCCGCGGAGATGAAGAAATTTGTCACGGATAGGGGGGCGCAAATCAAAGGCTGGTATTTATTAATGGGGCAATACGATGAAATGTGCATCTTGGAGGCCCCTAATGCCGAAACCGTAGCCCAAATCCTCATCCCGTTAGCGGCGAAATACGGCGCCAAAACCGAGACCCTCCAGGCCTTCAGCGAAGCCGAAGCCCTGGCCCTCTTTGCCGGGATGAAATAAAGGATAACCTACCCCTGGTGCAGCGGCCGGGAGCGGTTTTTTCAAAGCTTTCTGGCCTCAAGTGCTGTGCTATGATGCCTAGCCTCGGAGGACAGGCATGGAAGAAACGGTCAGCATCCCGGGCCCGGGAGTTATCCTGGAAGGCCGGTTTTCGCCGGGCGTTGGCCCCGGCGGCGCGGTCATCACCCATCCCCATCCGCGGTTCGGGGGCAGCATGGCCAACAACGTGGTCTGGACCGCGGTGCGGGCCCTGGCGGCCCGGCATCTGAGCGCGCTGCGCTTCAATTTCCGGGGGGTGGGCCGCAGCACCGGGACCTATGGCGAAGGCATCGAGGAAGCGCGCGATGTGGCCGCGGCCGTGGACTTCCTCAAGTCCCGGGCCGCCCCGCCTTATTACGTGGTGGGCTATTCCTTCGGGGCCGCGGTGGCGGCCCGGGCCCTGCTCCAGGGGTTGGCGGTGGACGGGGCCATCTTCATTGCGCCGCCCATCGCCTTCATGGACCTGAACTTTCTCCCCCGCGTGCCGGGAATCAAACTCATCGCGGTGGGCGACCAGGATCAGCTCTGTCCGCTGGCGCGCCTCATGGCCTTGTGGCCTGAGGACCAGGCGCGGCCCGAGATCAGAGTAATCGCCGGGGCCGACCATTTCTTCGGGGACGGCGAAGAAGAACTGTTCCGGGTGCTGCGGGACTATCCGCTATAAGTAACTTGGAACCGCGAGGATCAAGTTTGTCTGACATTGGCCGGACCCGTGTGTCCGCCTGGTTCAGGGCGCACACGCAGGTGCGCCCCTACAATATAGGCATACCTGTGAGCCCCTTGCAAAATTCACGCTTCCCTAAGGATTGTCATTCTGAGGGAGCGAAGCGACCGAAGAATCTAGATCCTTCGCTGCGCTCAGGATGACATAAAGAGGAGTTTTGCAGGTCTCCTGTGCTTAGCCCTTCTGCCACGCCTCCGGGTTCACCGGATGCGGCGGCATCTCCCCCCTTAAGCCCGCCAACAGATTCGCCGCGGCCATCTCCGCCATCTTGGTGCGGGTGGCGATGGAGGCGCTGCCGATATGCGGCGCGATGACGCAATTGGGCAGCGTCAGCAAGGGATCGCTCATGGGCAGCGGTTCGGGATCGGTCACGTCCAGGGCCGCGCCCGCCAGCCGGCCCTCCTGCAGCGCCGCATACAGGGCCGCCTGATCCACCACGCCTCCCCGGGAGGTGTTGACCAGGATGGCGGTGTTTTTCATCAGGTTGAGAGTGCGGGCGTTGATGAGATGCCGGGTCTCCGGGGTCAGGGGCGTGTGCAGGCTGAGAAAATCGGCCTCTCTGAGGACGGTGTCGAGATCGGCCCAGATCAGGCCCAGTTGCTCCTCCGCGTCCGGCCGGCGCGTCCGGCTGTGATAGAGGACTCGCATGCCGAAGCTGGCGGCCCGCCGGGCCACGGCCGTGCCGATGCGTCCCAGCCCCACCAGCCCCAAGGTGGCTCCATGAATGTCCCGGCCCAGGAGGACCATGGGGCTCCAGGTCCGCCATTGGCCGGCCCGGACGTAGCGGTCGCCCTCCACGATCCGCCGGGCCGCGGCCATCAGCAACCCGAAGGCCAGGTCCGCGGTGGTCTCGGTTAAGACCCCCGGTGTGTGGCCGATGATGATGCCTCGCCGGGTGGCCTCGGGAATGTCGATGTTGTCCACCCCTACGGCATAGTTGCTGATGACCTTGAGGCCCGGGGCGCGTTCCATCAACTCCGCGTCAATTTTATCCGTCAGCATCGACAGCAGGCCGTCGAGGACGGCCACTTTCGCCAACAGGACTCCCCGGGGTGCCGGCAGTTCCTCGGGCCAGATCTCGACCTCGCAGACGGGCCGGATCATCTCCAGGGCCGCGTCCGGCAGTTGCCGGGTGATAAACACTTTAGGTTTCATAGTTCCTTCCCGATACAGGTGATCTGAACACAGCCGGCGCCGTAATCGCGCCCCCTTAATGTTTCCGGCGCGGTGTAGTCTAATTAACTATAAGCCTTTTTTAAGAAATTACCTTAGTCATGGTCGTCAAAGGAAGGATGCAGATGAGTACCACCCCGTTTTTCCTGGTCTGCGGCGCCGGCTTCTTTGCCCTGTGCTGCTGCCTCGTCAGTCTCCTGGTCCCCTCCCAGAAGGGGCAGAACCTGTTCAACCTGCTGTAACCGCAGTTCCCTTGCCGCGGTGGTCTCCGGGCGCCACGCCGGCCCGGAGCCCCGCCTCCCTATAACCTGGTTCCCCCGATTTTCCCGGAGTGGCGGCAGGCTGATCTGTCCCCCAGCGGCTTGCATTTTCCCCGCCGCGTAACCACTTTATAATTATTTACTGGTCATCACCCTGAGCGGGAACCCCCGTTTTTGCCGTTCCTTACGGCCAGGTCGCCTGGACTGGCCCACATCTCTTCTTGAACGGAGGCGGTCCATGAAGCATCTGGTCATCCTGGGACACGGCACCGGCGGCACCATCGTCGCCGCCAAAATGCGCCAAAAACTGCCGGAGCGGGACTGGCAGATCACCGTGATCGACCGGGACTGGCAGCACCACTACCAGCCCGGCTGGCTGCTTATTCCTTTCGGCCTCTACACCCTGGAGGACTGCGTCAAACCCAAGAGCAAATTTGTGCCGCCCGGCGTCAACTTTGTCCTGGATGACGTGACCGGCATCGATCCGCTGAAAAAGCAGGTCAAAACCAGCCGGGATACTTATAACTACGACTGGCTGGTCATCGGGACCGGCTGCCGCATCATGCCGGAGGAAGTGGAGGGCATGACCACGGGCTGGGGCGAGGCTATCCACAATTTCTACACCCCCGAGGGCGCGGTGGCCCTGTACCAGAAGCTCAAGTATTTCGACAAGGGCCGGGTGGTGCTGAACATCGCTGAATTGCCCTTTAAGTGCCCGGTGGCCCCCCTGGAATTCGTCTTTATGGCCGACTGGTTTTTTACCGTCAACGGGGTGCGGGACCAGGTCGAGATCGAACTGGTGACGCCGCTGCCGGGCGCCTTCACCAAGCCCAAGGCCTCCGAGATCCTGGGCCGGATCTGTGAGGAAAAAAACATCAAAGTCACCCCGGATTACCAGCTCGCCGAAGTGGACGCGGAGAAGAAAGTCCTCAAATCATACCAGGGCCAGGAGGTCCCCTATGATCTCTTAGTCGCCATTCCGCCGAACTTCGGGGCCCAATGCCTCATCGACAGTGAGATGACGGACCCCATGGGCTATGTGGAAACCGATAATTTTACCTTAAAGGCGAAAAAGTTTGACCACATCTACGTGATCGGCGACGCGGCCAACGTGCCCGCTTCCAAGGCCGGGTCCGTGGCCCACTATGAGGCCGACGTCATCATCGACAACCTGGTGCGGGAGATTGACGGGCAACCGCCTAAGCCCGATTACGACGGCCACTCCACCTGCTTTGTGGTCACGGGCTACAACAAGGGCTCTTTGCTCGACTTCAATTATAAAATCGAGCCCCTGCCGGGCAAGTATCCCTTCCCGGGCCTCGGTCCCTTTGACCTGTTGGGAGATAGTTTCGTCAACTTTATGGGCAAGATGATGTTCCGGTGGACTTACTACAACCTGATGCTCAAGGGCAGCCATCTGCCCCTGGAGAGCCAGTTTGTCCTGGCCGGCAAGGTGCGCGGCATCCTGGCCCCCGATATCGAGATACCCTTGCGGAGGCCGCGGCCATGACCAACGAAGAACTGATCCTGGAGAAACTGGCCGCGATCGAGGCCAGGTTGGAGGGCGTCAGCCGGGTGGAGCAGCAGTTGGCTGCCTTCGCCGGACCCTGGGAAAACCTGCGCGACCTGGGCCGCGACCTCTCGCTGCTCACCGAGCCTGCCGTCCAGAAGCTCACCGATGAACTGGTGGAAGTGGAAAGCGGCTTTCAACTGGAAGACTGCTTTGTCCTGCTCAAGCGGCTCCTGCCCAGTCTGAAATACCTCACCTGGTCCCTGGAGCAGTTGGAAAACCTGGTCGATTGGTGGGCCGATATGGAGCCGCTGCTGAAACTCGCGGTGCCCAAACTCATCGATTACCTGGATAACCTGGAGCAGAAAGGCATCTTCCGGATTAACGGCGCCGTCCTCGAAATGTATGGCAAGATTGCCACGCGTTATGACGCCGCAGATATCGCGGCCATGGGCGACGGCTTCGTCCGCATGCACGGCCTGGTCCAGAAATTGTCTAACCCCGAGTTGATCCAGTTTTTAGAGAAGCTCGTGGACCTGCCCCTGAACCTGCATCTGGAGGAGGCCAAGCCCGCGGGCCCGGTCGGCCTGCTCTGGCGGATGCGGAGTAAAGAGTGCCGGCAGGGCCTGGGGGTCCTGGTGGAACTCACCAAGGCCCTGGGGCAGCTCCAGCCGGCGCCGGGTAGTATTTGAATTTAAACAGAATGACGCCTGCTAAGCCTTTTACCTCGGCCCCATATTGCGCTATTCAGGGCTATGACCCTTCTGGCACCTCCCTGAGCTTCCAGGCGGACCAAGTTCAGTTTGATCCTGTACCCGGGCCCGCCATGGCGCTGCTGCCGGGAACCGGACTCCTTGGTCTGGCGGGCTGGAGGAGGTTTATGAAAAGCTAACCAGCTATTTTTGGTTAGCAGCAAATCAAGGCAGGGTCAGCCAAGACCCTGCCTTGATTTGTCTTCAACTTATAGCGAGTTACTTGCCACTAATAAAAAGATGATTGCCGGAAGATAGTATTCAAGGCCATCATCTACCTGGTTTTTCTGAGGAAAAGGAGGTAGCGATGGCCACTGAGCAGGTTTCTGAAGAGGAATTCCTACCCGGTTTTGGTTTTAACATAAGTAATCAATCCTGGAATACAATATATAAGCTATAATGTATTAACATTTTAATGGATATAACCAAGGCTTTTACCTTATTATTGATGTCATCAGATCACCCCGACTGAATTAAATATGAAGTTGTATAAAAATGGCATTGATTGCTTGACCTGTTCCGATTTGACCTTATTTTTTAACTACCTGAGGGGCTATTATTTATCTGGCTACCCCAGTGTGGAGGGACGCAGACATGAGTACCTTTTGGGTAGTGATCCGGCTGGCAAAGCGGCAACGCGGCGCCTGCCTCAACTGCAAACTCACTGCCATCCTCTTGTTGGCGGTTGCGTTGGCTTGTGCCCCGAAAGAGCCTCAGCCGCAGGTCTTGCGGGCCACATTGGACAACGGCCTGCGCGTGGTGATCGTGCCCAATCGAATTGCTCCCGTGGCCACCACGATGGTCAACTATCTGGTGGGCTCCAACGAAGCGCCGCCAGGGTTCCCGGGAACCGCCCACGCCCAGGAACACATGATGTTTCGGGGCAATCCGGGCCTGTCGGCGAACCAGCTGGCGGCGATCACTGCCGCCATGGGGGGCAGGTTTGACGCCGATACCCAGCAGGCGGTCACCCAGTATTTTTTTACCGTGCCATCCGCTGATCTGCAGGTAGCTTTGCACATCGAGGCTATCCGTATGCGCGGGGTGCTCGATCGCGAAAAACTCTGGACTCAGGAGCGAGGGGCCATCGAACAGGAGGTGGGCCGCGATCTGTCAGACCCGGAGTTTGTGTTTTATACCAAGCTCCTGGCGGACATGTTCAAAGGGACGCCGTATGCCCACAGTCCCTTGGGCACCGACGCCTCTTTCGACCGGACCACCGGCGCCAGGCTCAAAAAGTTTTATGATACGTGGTATGCCCCCAACAACGCCATTTTGGTGGTCGTGGGTGACGTAGACCCCCAAAAGACGCTGGGCGAGATTAAGAAACGGTTCGGCAGCATTCCCAAAAAGCAGCTGCCCCCGCGGGCGCCCATCAAGCTTTCGCCGGTGACCCCTGAGACCATCAGTCTCAACACCGACCAGCCCATGGGCATGGTCATGGTCGCTTTCCGCCTGCCGGGATACGACAGCCCGGATTATGCGGCCTCCAAGGTTCTGGCTGATGTCCTGGGCAGCCAGCGCTATAACCTTTACGGGTTAGCGGCCGGGGGGAAAGCCCTGGCCGCCGACTTTGCCCTGGACACGCTGCCGCAGGCGGGCCTGGGCTATGCGGTGGCCGCCTTTCCCCAGGGTGGCAATGCCCAGGCCTTGCTGACAGAAGTCAAGGCGGTGTTAGCAGAAACCGTCAAAAACGGGGTGCTTGCCGACCTGGTGGCGGCTGCCAAAAAACAGGCGAAGGCCGAGGGGGAATTTCAAAAAAATTCGGTGTCTGGGCTGGCCATGGCCTGGTCCCAGGCGCTGGCAGTGGAGGGCCGGCAATCCCCTGAGGATGACGTGAAGGCCATCGACCAGGTTACCCCGGCGGACGTCGACCGGGTCGCGCGCCAATATCTGGACCTGGATAAGGCGGTGGTGGGCATCCTCACCCCCGAGGTTTCCGGGAAACCCGTGGTCCACAAAGGGTTTGGCGGCCCGGAATCCTTTCAGATGCAGCCGACCAAACAAGTTACCCTGCCGGAATGGGCCACCAGCGCCCTGCAGCGCTTAGCCATTCCTCCTTCCACCGTGCATCCCGCGGTGAGTACCTTGCCGAACGGCATCAAACTCATCGTGCAGCCCGAATCCGTCAGCGACACGGTCGGGGTTTACGGCCATATCAAAAATCAACCGGATCTCCAGGTGCCGCCTGGCCAGGAAGGCGTGGACCGGGTATTGGACCAGCTCTTTTCTTACGGCACCGCGACGCTTGACCGATTGGCTTTTCAAAAGGCCCTGGATGATATCGCCGCCCAAGCTGCCGCGGGGAACTCGTTTGAACTCAAAGTGTTGTCCGAGCATTTCGAGCGCGGGGTGCAATTGCTGGCGGAGAACGAACTGCACCCGGCGCTGCCGGAAGAGGCGTTTAAAATTGTGCGCACTCAGGTAGCCGCGGCCGTCGCCGGGCGACTCCAAAGTCCCGATTATCTGGCGAGCCGGGCTCTCAAGGCGGCGCTCTACCCCGAAAACGATCCGACCCTGCGCCAGCCTACGCCCGCCAGCGTTTCCGCCCTGACCCTTGCGGATGTCAGGGATTACTTCGGAAAAGTTTTTCGCCCGGATTTGACGACGATTGTGGTTATTGGCAAGGTAACCCCGGAGCAGGCCCAAAAGGCCATCGCCATGTATTTCGGCCACTGGCAGGCAACCGGTCCCACGCCGGATACCCTCCTGCCGCCGGTGCCGCCCAATGGTCCGTCTACCGTAGCCGTGCCCGACGCCAGCCGGGTCCAGGACAAGGTTACCCTGGCGCAAACCCTGGGACTGACGCGGGGAAACCCGGACTACTATGCCCTGGTGCTGGGCAACCACGTGCTGGGCGGCGGTTTTTATGCCACCCGGCTGTATCAGCAACTGCGGGAGGAAACCGGCCTGGTATATTACGTGGGCGTGACGGTGGAGGCCAATCAAACCCGCGCCGCCTACGCCATCGACTACGGCTGTAACCCCGGCAATGTCGCCAAAGCCCAGGGCATCGTCGTGCGCAATTTAGCGGCCATGCAGACTCAACCCGTAGCTGCCGATGAACTGCACCAGGCCAAGGCGATGCTCCTCAGAGAAATCCCCCTATCCGAATCCAGTCTGACGAGCATAGCCCAGGGCCTGCTTTCCCGCTCGATTCTGGACCTGCCCCTGGATGAGCCCACCCTTGCCGCCCAACACTATATGGCCATGACCGCCGACCAGGTCAAGGCGGCGTTTGCCAAATGGGTGCGCCCCCCCGATCTGGTACAGGTGACTCAAGGGCCGACCCCGCAATAGCCAAGGTCCGGCTGGCATCTAACCAGCCGGACCAGAAAGAAAGGGCCAGACCATGCATTATTTTCCCATCACCTTGCCGTTCATGGCGTTTCTCTTTTTTCTTTTCCTCTTGGTGCTCATCCTGGTCGAAGTCGGGGTGCTGCAATATGCCTATCAGAAGATCGGCATCGACCGACGCTATGTGTTTACCATATTGCTCCTTTCTCTCCTAGGCAGCTATGTGAACCTGCCCGTGTTTCAACTGCCCCCGGAAGTGGTCAAGTCGGACGGGATCATCTCCTTTTTTGGGGTGCCTTACGTTATTCCCAGGGTCACTGAGTGGCCGGGGACCGTGGTCGCCGTGAACCTCGGCGGAGCGGTGATTCCGACCATCCTCTCAGTCTATCTGATGGCCAAAAACCGGTTGTTCGTGCAGTCTCTGGTGGGGGTGACAGTTGTGGCCGCCATTGTCCACCATCTGTCTTATCCGGTGCCCGGGATGGGCATTGCGGTGCCAACCTTCACCCCTCCCGCGGTCGCTACCGGTATCGCCCTGGTGCTTTCGAGGCAGTATGCCCCCGCCCTGGCGTATAGTGCCGGAACCCTGGGGACGCTGATCGGCGCAGACCTGCTCAACCTGGGAAAGTTAGCGGGCCTCGGGGCGCCCGTAGCCTCAATTGGCGGGGCCGGGACCTTTGACGGGATTTTTACCACCGGTATCCTGGCCGTCTTGCTGGCCGGCCTGATGACTGCCAACCCACGCCGGAAAAATCAAGATGAGGGCCAGCCGAGCCGCAAGCCGGAACAGGCTTGAAAAAGGAGGGTGAACAGACTTATGCAGGCCGCTGATCCGAGCCGCATCCAGGTTGTCGGAACCCTCACGCAGCACATACTGGGAGGGAAAAATCTGAGCCAAACGGTCTCGGGATGCTAATCACACTCGCATGGAGAAAAAGCCATGAGAAGCGAAGACCTCCATCAAGGCGAAACTGAAGTAAGACCTCCAGACCTGGTTTCACGGGGGCAGCTCCTGGAAGTTTCGGTTTTCTTATTTTTGATTGTCCCTTCCATGGTCCTGTCCTTCTTCATCATCCGGCAGGGGAGCCTGGGCTTTGCGTTTACGGCCTTCTCCGTCATTCTGCGGGACCTGGCCCTGGTCAGCCTGATTCTCTTCTTTCTCTGGCGCAACGGCGAGCCTTGGGAGAGTTTGGGCTGGAACTTCAAGAATGGCTGGAAAGACGTTGTCCTGGGAATCGGATTGTTTCTGCCCATGTTCCTTACCGCCGGTTTACTCGACCGCGTCCTGCAAGGCGCGGGGCTCTCCTCCCCGGCGACGCCGCTGCCGGCGTTCCTCACGGCCAAGGGCGGCGCGGAGATTCTGCTTGCCTTTATTCTGGTCGTAGTGGTGGCCCTGGCGGAAGAAACCATTTTCCGCGGTTACCTGTTGCTGCGGTTTCAAGGCCTCAAGATGAGGCCGGTCAGGGCCGCCCTGCTATCCGCCTTCATCTTCTCTCTCGGGCACGGCTATGAAGGTTCATCCGGGGTGGTGACGGTGGGGGGCATGGGATTGGTCTTTGCCCTGGTCTACCTGTGGCGCGGCAGTCTGGTGGCCCCCATCGTCATGCATTTCCTCCAAGACTTCATCGGGATTGTGCTGGCGCCTTGGCTGGGGCTGAAATAATGCCTTGGCTTAGAGCTTAATAAGAAAGAAATGAGCCATTCCTTCAACTCCGGAGAAAAGGATGGTCTGGACACTTGATGGAGCAAGATAACCAAACTTCCGCACAAGACCAAGAGCGGGCCGCGGAGCAGACAGCCGCCTCCGGCCCGGATATAGGGTTAACCACGGCCGAGGCCGAAGCACGTCAACAGCAATACGGCCTGAATGAAATCACCGAAAAGAAACCCCACGCCATCTTAAAATTCCTCCGGTTTTTTTGGGGGCCCATCCCCGTGATGATCGAAGGTGCGGCAGTTATCGCCGCGGTTATTCGTCGCTGGGATGACTTTTATATCATTGTGGCCATGCTCCTGCTCAACGCGGCCGTGGGGTTCTGGCAGCGGCAAAAAGCCGATCATGCCATTGACCTGCTAAAGCAGAAGCTGGCCTTGAACGCCCGAGTGCGGCGGGACGGCCAGTGGCTGGAAATTCCGGCCCGAGAACTGGTTCCTGGAGACCTGGTAAGGGTGCGCCTGGGCGACATCGTCCCCGCGGACCTGCAACTTCTCACCGGGGACTATCTCCTGGTGGACCAATCCACTCTGACCGGCGAATCTCTGCCCGTGGAAAAGAAAGCGGAGGAAGTGGCCTATTCCGGGTCCATCGTCCGCCAGGGAGAGATGGATGCCCTGGTGGCCGCGACCGGCATGAACTCCTATTTTGGCCGCACTGCCAAATTGGTGGATGAGGCCCGGACCAGGAGCCACTTTCAAAAGGCCCTCCTCAAGATCGGCGATTACCTGATGCTCGTGGGTCTGGGCATGGTGCTGATCATTTTCCTGGTCTCCTTGTTTCACCACCAGAATATCTGGCAGACCTTGCAGTATGCCCTGGTGTTGATGGTGGCGGCGGTGCCGGCGACCTTGCCTGCGGTACTGTCGGTCACCCTGGCGGTGGGCGCCGGAGTGCTGGCCAAGCGGGGGGCCATCGCCCGCAAGATGGCGTCCATCGACGAACTCGCGGGCATGGATGTCCTGTGCTGCGATAAGACCGGCACCATTACCCAGAATGCCCTCATCGTTGGGGAAGTGAAAGCTTTTGGCGGTTTCAGCGCACCGGAGGTGTTGCTTTTGGGAGCCCTGGCCTCCAGGGAAGAGGACAACGACTCCATAGATGTGGCGATCATCAAAAAAACCCGGGAGATGTCCACGGCCGGTTTTCCGCAGGACTACTCAATCCAGGCCTTCAAGCCTTTTGACCCCGTGGCCAAGAGAACGGAAGCCTTGGTGCAGGCTAAAGACGGCCACTCCTTCCGGGTGACCAAGGGAGCGCCGCAAGTAATCCTGGCCCTGTTGGGAGAGAGTGCCCCCATCGCCGAGGAAGTCGACCGGCTGGTGGAGGAATTTGCCACCAAGGGATATCGCGCTCTGGGGGTGGCCAGAGCGGATACCCGGGGGCCTTGGCAATACGCGGGTCTTATCGCCCTCTATGATCCCCCCCGGGAAGATTCGGCGGCTACCATCAAAACCGCCCAGGAATTGGGTGTCCAGGTGAAAATGGTCACCGGCGACCATGTGGCCATTGCCCAGGAAATCGCCCGGGAGGTGCACCTGGGGACGAATATCCAACTCGTGGACGCCTTTTTGGAGAAGCCCGACCGGGTAGCCGAGCGCGTGGTGGAAGAAGCTGAAGGATTCGCCCAGGTGTTCCCGGAGCATAAGTACCACATCGTCGAATTATTGCAGGCCAGAGGGCACATTGTGGGCATGACCGGTGACGGGGTCAACGACGCCCCGGCCTTAAAGAAAGCCGATGTGGGGATTGCCGTGGACGGCGCCACCGATGCGGCGAAATCCGCCGCGGCCATCGTCCTGACCCAACCGGGGCTCTCGGTGATCATCGACGCCATCCGGGAGGCCCGCAAAATCTTCCAGCGCATGAACAGTTACGCCATCTATCGTATCGGCGGCATCCTGCGAGTGCTGCTGTTCATCACCCTGTCCCTGGTGATTTTCAATTTTTACGCGGTGACCGCCATTATGGTCATTTTACAGGTGCTCCTGAACGACATCCCCATCCTCTCCATTGCTTATGATCATGTCCGGCCGGACAACGATCCGGTCAGATGGGACATGCGGGTAGTGATGAGTGTCGCCACTTATTTAGGCCTCATGGGAGTGCTCTTTTCTTTCGTACTGTTCTATATCGGTCTGGAAATCCTCCACCTCGACCAGGGAACTTTACAGACCCTTAATTTCCTGAAATTCACCGTCTCCGGCTACTTATATATCTACATGGGCCGCACCCGGGGGATGTTCTGGTCCCTCAAACCTAGTGCCTTGATGGTCTGGTCCGGAGTTATCAGTCGAGCTTTGGCCACCGCCATCGCCATCTTCGGCTGGTGGGTGCCTCCCATCAGTTGGCAACTCGCGGGGTTGGTGTGGGGCCTGGCGGTGTTGGAACTCCTAATCATCGATCCCTTGAAAGTGGTGCTTTACCGGATCCTCAACCACACCGGCATAATATTTCATAGATCACCATAAGTGATTAAAGAACATTTCTGGTAAATCTAGTAAGAAGATTAAGAGATATCTTTTCAAGATGAGTACTCGCCAGTTATCTCGGAAACGTTATGTTAGGCTCTGGTCACAATGATCTCAATTTTTGGATAAGATATTCTATTTTTAAAGAAAATCCACTTTCATCCTTCGATTTCGGGGGGCCCTGGAAAGCTGACTCATGACTATAATCCCTAAAAAATTGGGCGCCCCTAAGCATCCCTCTGAGATTCAGGTTTCTCCGGAAATCATGGAAGTAAGTGTCAGTGAGCCGGAGCAGGTATACCAGAAACTCGGGACTTCCAACCAGGGCCTGAGCGAAGTCGAAGCGGCGCGGCGGCTGGCAGAACATGGGCCAAATGTGGTGGCGCAGGATAAGCGGCACAACCGCTGGCGACTATTCGGGCGGGCCTTGATAAACCCCCTAGTAATCTTGCTTTCGATCTTGGCAACGGTATCAGCCCTAACCGGCGATTTACGGGCTACGGTGGTGATGGCCGTCATGGTGGTCCTGGGAGTGGTGCTGCGGTTTGTCCAAGAAGCCCGGGCTGACACCGCTGCGGCCAAGCTCAAGGCCATGATTAGCGTTAATGCCACCGTTGTCCGGGATGGCCAAACCAGGGAGATCCCCCTGGCTCAATTGGTCCCGGGAGACGTGGTGCATCTGGCGGCCGGGGACATGATCCCCGCAGATGTCCGCCTCATTTCCTGCAAAGACTTGTTTATTATTCAGGCCAGTCTAACGGGAGAATCGTTTCCGGTGGAGAAGTTTGCGATCCAAGAGGCCTCAGAGGGCTTGGGACTGTTGGAACTGCAAAATATCTGTTTCCTTGGAACCAGCGTGGAGCGCGGTACAGGTTTGGGCGTGGTGGTGATGACGGGCGTAAAAACCTATTTGGGAAGCATGGCCAGCGCCTTGGTTGTCCAGGAGGTGCAGACCAGCTTCGACAAAGGGGTCTCCCAGTTTACCTGGTTGATGATCCGCTTTATTCTGGTTATGGTGCCGCTAGTTTTTGTCATTAATGGCTTAACCAAGCATAACTGGCAGGAGGCGTTCTTTTTCGCCATGGCGGTCGCGGTGGGCATGACTCCCGAGATGCTGCCCATGATTGTGACCGTCTGCCTTTCCAAGGGCGCCATGGCCATGTCCAAAAAGAAGGTGATCGTCAAACGCCTTAATGCGATCCAGAATTTTGGGGCGATGGACATACTCTGCACCGATAAAACGGGCACTTTGACCATGGATCGCGTCATTCTGGAGAAGCATTGCGATGTGACCGGGGAGGATGACAAGGGCGTTTTGCTGCTGGCATACTTGAACAGCTTCTTTCAAACCGGGTTGAAGAACGTCTTGGACCGCGCCGTCCTCGCACACAAGGAACATGAAGACTCCTTCAACATCCCCAATTACCGAAAGGTTGACGAAGTCCCTTTTGATTTTGCCCGCAAACTGATGTCGGTAGTGGTGGAAACCCCCGAGGGAGCTCATCGGCTCATTTGCAAGGGTGCGCCGGAGGAAGTTTTCAAGCGCTGCGCCCAGTTCGAATTGCAGGACAAGTTTTATCCCATGGATCATCACGCCATCGGCGACATGGAGGCAGAGTATGAGCAACTCAGCAAAGATGGCTTCCGGGTTTTGGCTCTAGCCTATAAAGACCTGGAAAAGAAGCCGGCTTATTCCACCATTGATGAGAACGATCTGATTCTCAGGGGATATGTGGCCTTTCTCGACCCGCCCAAGGATTCCACGGCTCCGGCGATTCGGGCCTTGCACGCCCATGGGGTCTCGGTCAAGATCCTGACCGGCGACAATGAATTGGTGAGCGAGAAAATTTGCCGGGAGGTCAAGCTCGATGTCGACCATGTGCTCCTGGGGACCCAGATCGAGACTATGCCCGACGCCGAGTTGTCCGAAGCGGTCGAGAGCACCACGCTGTTTGTCCGGCTCACCCCGGGGCACAAACAGCGAATTATCAGGGCCCTTCAGGGGCGGGGACACGTAGTCGGTTTTATGGGCGACGGCATCAATGACGCTCCGGCTTTACACACTGCTGACGTGGGGATCTCGGTGGACTCCGCTGTAGATATTGCCAAGGAAACCGCAGACTTGATTTTACTCGAAAAAAGCCTGATGGTGCTCGACCAAGGGGTGATTGAAGGGCGGAAGATTTTTGCCAACATCCTCAAGTACATCCGCATGGGTGCCAGTTCCTCCTTCGGGAATATGTTCAGCGTGGTGGGCGCCAGCGCCTTCCTGCCCTTCGTTCCCATGGCCCCGATCCAGATCCTGACCAACAATCTGCTCTATGACTTTTCCCAGGTTCCTATTCCGGCGGACGACGTGGACCCGGAACAAATCGCCCAGCCCCGCCCCTGGTCGATGCGGGAAATTTACCGGTTCATCGTGTTTATTGGGCCATGCAGTTCTATCTTTGATTACACGACCTTTTTTATGATGCTCTACTTCTTTAACTGCTGGGACAACGCGGCTCTGTTTCAAACCGGTTGGTTCGTCGAATCGATCCTTACCCAAACCCTTATTATTCATGTTATCCGGACCAATAAGTTCCCCTTCCTGCAGAGCCGGGCAAGTTGGCCGGTGATCGTCACCACCACGGTCATTATGATGATCGGCATGTGGTTGCCCATCTCGCCCATCGCCACCTCCCTGGGCTTCGAGACTCTGCCCTCCCTCTACTGGCCCCTGCTGGCTCTAACCTTGCTATGCTATGTCTTTCTGACCCAAGGGGTGAAGGTCTGGCTTTTGCGCAAGGCTTGGATTTGATACAAAACGTCGGAATCTTCCCGCACTCGTTGGGAAAAATGGCAAATCTAGATTCAGTATAAGCGGTTCTTAGGATATGGCCATGCGCTGATAGAGCGCCGTCTTACTCCTCCGCCTCCGGTGCAGGCCTGCCTGGAGAGTTTTATTTTCCTACCAAAACGAAGTTGCCAGGAATTTTCTACCAAGGCGTGATGCTGCGTCATCAACGGTTAATTCCAAAAAACTAACGGCGACAGCAATAGTTTAGGACTTTAGTTTAATTAATGGCTGGTATGAGCTATGTCGAGATAGCAATTATCTTGCCAGCCCCCTCCCTTATCACCGAGCCAGCAAGGCAGCGTAAATGATTTTCATATCCTCACCGGGCCCTTTGGGGGAGGATCATTTCAGGTACCTGCAAACCGGAGGAAGCTATAAACCAGGGGGAAATACAGGGAATGATTCAGGGTAAAAGTTAAGGTATGATCTGAATAGGTTGAATTTTCAGCAACTTGATAAGTGTCGGACCATAGCAATTATACGTAAGAAGCGCTTTTTCCAAATTTAGCCATCGTAGATTGACAAGGGGGAAAAAAACTGATTGCCTTGGGTTCCACAGTTAGGTAAATATATTTTAAGCAAAGGGGAGTAGCTACCCAGGGTAAAGTCAACATCCCAGCCTAGCGGCTTGGCTTTACCAGCCATAAGATGGCTTAGTGAGACTTTTGCACCTGACCGGTGCAGAAGTCTCTTTTTTTCCCCCCTTTTACGCCTTTAATGCCGCTAACGAAATTTGACTGCTATTGCCTGGCCTGCAAAGGCCCTCTGGGGGATAGAAGCGTGGATTGGCTCTTCGACCTGCATAATTGGACCGCCCTGATTACCCTGACGGCCCTGGAAATTATCCTGGGGATAGACAACATCGTGGTGATTTCCATTTTATCGGGCAGACTTCCGTCTCACCGTCAGCAGCAGTCACGGACCCTCGGCCTTAGTCTGGCCTTGATTACCAGAATCATGCTGCTCTTAAGCCTCTCCTGGCTAATCAGCCTGACCCAGCCTCTGTTCACCATCTGGCGCAACAGCATCTCCCCGAGGGATGTGATTCTCATCAGCGGTGGCCTTTTTCTGTTGGCCAAGGGTACTCGGGAAATCCACCACACCATGAATTTCATGGAGGAATCGAGGGAATTGGGCCGCACCACTGCTAACTTTGGGTCGGTCATTATCCAAATTCTCCTGCTGGACCTGGTTTTTTCCCTCGATTCCGTGATTACCGCCATCGGCATGGCGCAAAAAATCGGGATTATGGTAGCGGCCATCATCATTGCGGTTATCGTTATGCTCCTGGGAGTGGGGCTTATCAGCAATTTTATCCACCGGCATCCTTCCATTAAAATGCTGGCTTTGAGCTTTTTGCTGATGATCGGCGTCACCCTTATCGCTGAGGGCCTGGAATTGCATATTCCCAAAGGCTACCTCTATTTCGCCATGGGCTTTTCCGGTCTCGTAGAGATCCTAAATATAGTGGTTGGTCACCGTAAGGTGGCCGTTGCTCAATCACTAACCACTAGGGAGTGACAATCGATCTTTGCTCGTAATACAAAGACATCTGGATTGATCAGGGCGAACTCGGTAAGATCATCACCCAAATGAAACAGGTTGAATCATCGCTGGAAGCAGGATACGGCCAGCCTATAAACGGCGGGAATCCTAAGCCGGTCACCGTGACGACCGGCGCTATGGCAAACATCACGATCAGCAGCAATTCAGGAAGCAGTCGGGCTTTGAAAGAGTTTTCGAAATCTTCGATTAGCCGTCCTAAGCTCAAAGCCTGGCGCTAACCCGAGAGGGGCTGGACGTTTCCGTAAGGAGCGTTCCAATCAGGAGAATCGTCCAACCCCCTTAGCGATGAACCAATATTCAAAAGGAGTTATAAGGTTTTTCTTACAGGGTGGCTATCCAAGCCATTCGGATGACTCATTTTTTCTTTTCGGTCTCAAGCTCTGAGGCGATCAACTTACCCTCGAAGGTTACGCCTTCCACTTCCACATAGGCGCCGACAGCCAATTTTCCATGTTTCTCTTTGATCTTGGTGTCTTTGGTGACATTGACCGTCTTGCCGTCGATGTTCCAGGTTCCGATGTAACCTTGCTCGGGTATTGTTTGGACAACCCCATAAAATTTTTGTTGAGCGAAGGCAATTCCCACGGAGAGCAAAATGCCAACAAGGATGAAAATAGCTACTTTGCGCATGGTATCCTCCTTATCTCGTTGAAGTTTTAGTTTAAGATTTTGTGATGATTGACAGACCAGCCAAGGGGTCGTTAGTACCTATTCTTTGAGAAAAAACATCCGCCGCCAACGATGGTCCCCAACCAAGGCATGGAGCAGGACTGCGCCTATATGTATGCCCAGATAAACGGGAATCAGCCACATGGCGGCTTCGTGCATCTCTTTGATAAGGTGGAGGAAGCCTCTGAATTTGGTGCCGGGCCTCAGATAAAAAAACATCAGACTACCGGTTACGGCCATCCAGGCAAAGGCTGCGAGTCCAAAGGTCTGCACCAGGCCCGATAGCCCCACGTGCGTCGGCCGGTCGGGCAGTTTGAATTTTATCAAAGTCCACAGGTCTTCGAAGACCAGGCGCAACCTGTCCCTGGTAAACGGGACCCATCGGAGGAACTGATGATCGTCCGGACCACAGAACCCGTAGCCAATCCTCAAGAGGAGGAAAAAGGCAAAAATTATTCCCAGCCAGCTATGGATGCTAAACCCCAGGTGTTCCACTCTCTTGTAGTCATCAGCCAAAAACCCTGTAGCCCAGGCCGAGATGCCAAACACTGTAAGCCCCAGGTGGAGCACACGGGAGATATCTTCCAATTCGTTGGCACTGGATTTGTTTTCATTCATAACGGGCTATCTCTCCATTTCCAGCAATTCAGGTGAAAAGAAACCGGTAAAACCTTAGCTTAGGAAGATTATAAAATGGCCAATTGTAGGAAGGCTTTAGGCATGAGGAGGGTGGAAGATGGAAAAAACAAAAATCTTGGGTATTGCGGGCCCTATTGGGGGCAAAGGGAAAAACCCTACCGGTACCAAACCGGCATCTTCGGCCTTCACCGGCAGGCAAGGGGAGTCGTCACAGGTATCAGAACCCAAGATAACAGCACCATAGCCAGAATACTCATGACATGGGCATAAGTACCCGAAAAATAATGCAGATAAGAGAACGGCACAAACCACACGGATGCCGTAAAATTTATGGCCTCGAATCCATTTCATTAATAAAAACCTAAACCTGTAGCCGGAGCCTGTCAATTTATTTCGCAGGGAATATTTCACATTACTTCTCACGCAGCCCGAATGAGCATTTCTGGTTTTCCTAACAAAACCTTAAAGAAGGTTCACTAAGCATATATCTTGCCCCTGCCCTTATCACCGAGCCGCAAAAACTGCATAAATGATCTGCATATATTCCAGGGGTATTTGTGGGGGGGGACGATTTCAGGCATCCAAACTAGGGGCAAAACACTCACCATTGAGCCTGGCAGTCCATGGGAGATCGGTTACAATAAAAGCTTCAATGAAAAGCTTTGTAATGATTTGCCCAGCCTGGTTTTGCAATCTGGAGGATTTCTAACGCATTGTCAAATAACGAGAATGTATACAGGCCGGTCCAAGGGAAAACATACTCACTGTTTGCTGAGGGCGATGATAGCGAACATTACTACGCTGAAATAAAGCGATTGGTAGATGGGTTCCTCAAACTCTGCCCTGACGAAAAAAGGCTTTTGAGCCTGATACAGAAGGCGGGAAAGAAACCCTTTCTTATGGGCTTGAAAACCACGGGGGCCGATCAGAAGACACTCCAATTCGTTAGGGAGACTCTCAAACAGTCGTTGTCCATCTATACTCAGAATGTTTCGAACCACCTGAACACCTTGTCCCTAGCAGCGAAGAGGATGGACAGCACGCTTGCCACGTCGGAAGAGAAATACCACCTGTATATGCTTGAGATCGAACTAGTGAACAGAATCTATAGAGAAGAGTTTAAACGCTCCGGATACAAGTTCGCCCTCATCGCCCATTGCCTGCGCGACTTCAGGCCGGGTTGCCGCTCGGTAAAGGGTGATATCGAGGCAGTGTGCAGGGGTTGCACTGAGGGCTGCCTCATTCGGCTGGGGAGTGTCCTACTCGAGAAATACGGTATCGAACCTTATATTTCTGTAGAAATGGATCAGGAGAGGCTTTTTAGAAGACTCAAGCAAGAGCACTCCAGCATCGGTGCGCTCGGAATTGCATGTATCCCGGAACTTGCCATGGGTATGAGGCTATGCATCCGCACAGGCATCCCACCCGTTGGGATTCCATTGAATGCGAATCGATGTGCTAGGTGGATGTCACAGGCTCACGAGACCTCTTTCAATCTCGAGCAACTTGAAGATCTGCTTAGGTGAGCACTAATTTGGACCAACAGAAAATTACTGTCACATGGGGCAACGAAATCTTCTGATCCAAAGTTGTTGATATGATAAGGTTGTCGAAGGTTGAATCGGTCAGTTATAAGTTATGGAACATAGCAGATATCAATCGGGATATTTTTCTATGCATTAAAAATGCTTATACAATTTGCATAAGCCTGGACCTTTTTTCTCAACTGATTTTAAATCTGTTTAATCCGCTAATTAACAAGTAGGCGCTGCCGGGCCCCAAAAAAGGCAGGGGCCTAAGGCCCCTGCCGGTCGTCATAATCCCCATTCACCTAATTAAGAGGGATAACCGCAATTTTACAGGCCGTCGGTGGGGGAGGTCCTGGAGGCTGCCCTTACCCGGTCCACGGAGACCCTGTTATAGAGGAAGAACAAGAAGGGGCTGATTATCGACCTTGATTCCACCGAGGATCTGGCCCACGGCAAGCAGGAAGGGGTTGCCTATAGTAGCCATTTTGCTACGAACTGGTTTCATCCGCGTTTTGCTTTCCGCAGTGGTCAAGGCTGCGGCATAATCTCGGATCAAATCCTTCTTGCCTGGTCCTGGAATCCCTGTTATGTTCTTTTGGGAATAGGTGGATCTTTTCTCTTGTTTGGAGCTTCGGTTCCAAGTTAATCGGCGTTAGTCCAAGAGCAGGCCGGACTTCGCAGCTTTAAGAGGGTGCCCCAGCGTTTGAGGTTCACCACTAGGGCACCATGGGCGCTTGGACGGTCACCTAGGCCAAGCCCCAGCAGTGAGCCCGGCTCAGGCCGTGAAATTGTTTGCACGCAAATTAAATGCATCGATAACCGCAAGGCCGAAAATGAAAAGGCTGATCATTTTTCTCTGGGTGCTTATCTTGCTGCTCGACGTGGCAGGTGATGGATTTATCGGCAATTATAAATCTGTCGTGCCCGATTACCTCTTGACTTCGGTTGCTGTCAACCACCGAGGCGATCAGCAACCCAGCAAGAGTGAATTTGGCCGGCGCATTTTAATGATTGCCCTGCTGGTCACGTACTTGCTGCAGATGTCTAGGCACTCCCACTACCAGTCAGTGACAGCTGAGGTGCCGCATCCCGGTAAAATAACACTTTGCAGCCATCTGTGCAGTTCCGGCGGCCTCCCCTTGTAAATCTCCTTCTGTACCTCCCGTCTGGCTTTTTCCTTAAAAGGTTTTCTTAACCAAGCATCTCAGAGTCGGCATCCTGAACCATGTGGTTTTTGTAGCCATAAAACCCCTTCTGTGGGGCTTTGTGGTGGAAACAGGCGTCCGGTTCGGGGGAGTTGCGGGCCATATATTGGTCGTCATCATCGTCATCCCGGTGTTCCTGCTTCAGGCGAAATAGATCAACCTTGGCGGTCAAGTGGGTGGCGTCGACGATATGTAGTCGGTCAGAGACCAAACCCTACTTCGTGCCTATTCCACGGGTTGATTAAACAACCGCTGGAAAGCTTCAGCTCCGCCGGGCATCTTGACGTCCACCGGCAGCTTGTGGGGGTCTCAGTGATAACATCCTTGCGGCCGTTTCCCCCGGCCGTGGTCTTGAGGAGATAGGTATATGTTGCGAGCGGTCCGCCTGAAATTCCTGTTTTTATTCCTCCTCACCATCTTAGCCATTATTTTCGTGTTGCCCTCCTTAACCGGGGGGCTGCCTACCTGGTGGGAGAAACACGTCAGCCGCGGCCTCAATCTGGGCCTGGACCTGAAGGGAGGCATGCATCTTATTCTCCAGGTGGACATGGAGCAGGCCATCAACAATGCCCTGAGCCGCGCCGCCCGCAACCTCCAGGAATCGGCGGAGAAACGGGGGCTGAACGTCAAGACGGAAGCGGTCTCCAAACAGGCCCTGCCCGTCATCCTCAGCAACAGGGATGAGCAGGCCGCGTTTCAGAAGTGGCTGAAAGAGGACTTTCCCAACCTGGAGGTCCAGGGGCCGCAGCGCCAGGACGGCAGCTTGCAGTATGCTCTCGCCCTCAAGCCTGACGAAGTCAAGCAGTTGCAGGAAAGGACCCTGAGCCAGAGCTTGGAAGTGCTGCGCAACCGCATTGACCAGTTCGGGGTGACGGAACCGGTGCTGGTGCGCCAGGGTTCCGATCAGATCGTGGTCCAGTTGCCGGGCATCCAGGACCCCCAGCGGGCCCTGGACCTCATCGGCCAGACCGCCCAACTGGAGTTCAAGCTGGTGGACGACCAGGCCCAAATCAATATAGAGGAGTTGATCGAGCAGGCCCTGAAGAAAGGCAAGCTAAAACCGGGCTACACCCGGCAGCAACTCAATCAGGCTCTGACAGACAAGATTCCCGCGGACGACGAGGTCTATATCGAAAAATCCATCAACAGGGAAACCGGCCGCATGGAAGGCAAGCCGCTGCTGCTGAAAAAGAAAGTCCTCCTCACCGGCGACGCGGTGGACAACGCCACGGTGCGTATCGGCGACTACAACGAACCCTACGTCTCGGTGGATTTTAACCGCCAAGGGGGCCAGGAATTCGCCAAGATCACCGGGGAGAACGTCAAGCGGCGCATGGCCATTATCCTGGACGGCGTGGTCCGTTCAGCGCCGGTGATTCAGGAGCGCATCGGCGGCGGCAAGGCCCAGATCACCGGCTCGTACACCTCCCAGGATGCCGCTGATCTGGCCATTGTCTTGAGGGCTGGGGCCCTGCCGGCCACCGTCAAGATCGTCCAGGACATCACCGTGGGCCCCACCTTGGGCGCGGACTCCATCCGTAAAGGGGTGATCTCCGGCCTCGTGGGCACCATTCTGGTGGTGTTCTTCATGATCTTCTACTACCGCTTCTCTGGGGTGGTGGCCGTCTATGCCTTGGTCCTGAATACCATCATGCTCCTTGGGGCCCTGTCACTGTTGAACGCAACTTTGACGCTACCTGGGATCGCTGGCATCATCCTCTCCATCGGCATGGCCGTGGACTCCAACGTCCTCGTTTACGAGCGCATGCGGGAGGAGTTTCACAGCGGCAAACCCCTGAAGGCCGGTATCGACGGCGGCTACGGCAAAGCCTTCCTGACTATCATCGACTCCCACGTCACCACCCTGATCACCGCCTGCGCTCTCTTCCTGTTCGGCACCGGGCCCATCAAGGGCTTTGCGGTGACCTTGTCCCTGGGCGTGACCCTCAACCTCTTCACCGCCCTTTTTGGCACCCGGGTGGTCTATGATTGGCTAATCCTGAAGCGCTGGCTGAAAAAGCTCAGTTTCTTCGAGCTCTTTGAAACACCCAAGATAGACTTTATCAGCGTCCGGCATTACGCCTTCATCTTCTCCGGAATTCTCAGCATCTTGGGCCTATTGGCTTTTGTCCAGTTGAGCCGGGGCCACGGTAACCTGGGCGTAGAATTCAGTGGAGGCGCCATGGTGCATCTTAGCGCCCAAGAGAACTTCACCGTGGATCAAGTGCGCCAGCCCTTGAACCAGGAAGGTTGGGGCCACGCCGAAATTCAGCCCCTGGAAGGGGGTCGGGGCCTGATGGTCAAGGTCAAGAAGTCTGAAGAATCCGTGGGGCAGATGGCGGACAACCTGGCTGCCATCCTCAACAAAAGCCTCCCCGGAAATCACTTCACCGTGGCCAGCACCGCGGAGATCGGGGCCTCCATCAGCCAGGATCTTCGAAACAAGGCTATCATCGCCATTGTCATATCCATGCTAGGCATCATCGTCTATCTGACCTGGCGCTTTGAGCTGATCTTCGGCATTGGCGCGGCCGCGGCCACCTTCCATGACGTCTTGGCGGTCCTGGGCGTCTTTTGGCTCCTGGATAAAGAAATCACTCTCTTGGTGGTCACCGCGCTCCTGACCCTGGCGGGTTCCTCCCTCGCTGACACGGTGGTGGTCTTCGACCGCATCCGGGAAAACCTGGCCCTGCGCCGGGGCAAACTGGGAGAGATTATCAACTTAAGCATCAATGAAGTGCTCTCCCGGACCATTGTCACCAACGGCACCGTCTTCCTGGTGGTGGTGGCCCTATACTTCTTCGGCGGTGTGGTCCTGGAGGACTTCGCCCTGGCCATGACCCTGGGGGTTCTGGTTGGTACTTACTCTTCCGTGTTTGTGGCCAGCCCCATCGTTTACGGCTTCCGCAAAGAAGCCAAACGAGTGGCTGTGAAGAAGGAGAAGGTGGTGGAACTAACGGAACAAAAAAAGAAGCGGGAAGAAAAAGAGGAAAAGATCCCCAAGGCCACCGCTGTCCGAAAGAAAGGCGGGAAGAAGTAAGGGAAAGATCTTGGAGGTTAAATCTTAGGCAAACCTCCCTGATTTCCTGGGCTCAAATTCCATTTTTTCCAAAAAAAGGAATTTATTTTGTCTAAATTTCATCACCTCGGCTCATGCCTAGTCAGGGCACTATTCCATAGCGCCTGGTCGGTTATTGTCTTCAGTCTGCTGATGACGGCTATCTCTGTCTATTATGCCGCGACTCACTTGTCGATGCGGACCGACCGGAGCGATCTGGTAGGTACCGACCTTCGTATTATGCAACTGAGCAAAGAAATGGATCGACAATTTGGTTCCCGGGATAACCTGGCCGTAGTCGTGGAGAATTCCGATCCAAAGCACTGTATCCAGTTTGTTGAGGCTTTAGTCGCGGAATTAAGACAATATCCGCAGCACTTTCAGGAGCTCTTTTATCGAGTTGATCCGCAAAAATTCAAGCATTGGGCTTTACTTTATCTGGAGCAGAAGCAACTGCTCCAGATAAAGGCCAACTTCTCCGACCATCAAAGAGAATTGCGAGCCCTATCCTCCGATCCCCGGCTTAACCGGTTCTTTCAGGTGGTTAACGAAGAGCTTACCCGAGCCATGTTAGGGCATCTCTTTACCGGGTTTTTGCAAGAAGAGCATGAAAAAGAGAAGATTCCCGATCTTGGACTGCTGCAAGCCAGCCTGGAGCAACTAGAGATAAGCCTTGCCGGGGAATCGTCGTTTACCTCACCCCTAAAAAGTATTATCCCCGGAGAAATGAGTGACCTTAGCCAGGCGGGGTACTTTTTTACGGAGAACGACAAATACCTGATGCTTCTGGTGACCACCAGGCAAGGAGATTACACCGCGACCGCGGAAGACGTGAAGCTGCTGCGACAGCTCTTGGATCGGGTTAAGTCCCGTTTTCCCGGCATCCATGCAGGAGTGACCGGTCCTGGGGCCTTGGAAGCTGATGAAATGTCCGGAGCCATGGCCGATGTCGAACTCGCCTCCTTGGTTTCCCTTATCGGTCAAATGCTATTAATGGTCCTTTTCTTCCGCAGCCTGAAAAGAACTTTGGTACAGGGGGCGGTCCTTTTCATCGGGCTTTGCTGGACCTTCGGCATTGCCGCCCTGGCGGTGGGGCACCTAAACCTTCTCTCTATTGTGTTTGGGCCTCTGCTGCTGGGGATCACTGTCGACTTCGGCATCCATTGGTATTCTCGCCTGGAAGAGGAACAGGGGAAGCAGCCGCGCTGCAGCATAGGCAACCTGGCTTGCACCATCAGACAGGCCTCTCCGGGAATCCTTTATGCCGCCCTGGCGGCAGTGGTTTCGGTTTGCCCTTTGATATTTACTGGGTTCAGAGGGTTGGAAGAACTGGGACTTATCATTACACTGGGCATTCTCGCCAACATTTTCGCCTTCCTCGTACTGCTGCCTTCTCTGGCGATAGTAACCGAAAGATCGATATCCGGGCCCCTTGAAGTTGAATGCACCGACAACCCTCGTCCCTTCCTTTCCATCAGGTGGCGGCGACCGGGCCTGATGTTGGCAGCGGGCTTAATCATAACGGCTCTGGGTGGGATCAGTCTGTTTCACGTTCCCTTTGACTTAAATCCTCTGCACCTGCAGAATCCTCGAACCGAGTCAGTAGTCTGGGAACAAAAGCTCATCCGGGAGTCCAAATACTCTACTTCTTATGGGGCTATGGTGGTCAGCGGGACTGCAGACCTGCCGCGCCTGATGCAAGCCTTGAAAAATCTGGATAGCGTCTCTCATGCGGAGTCCATCCTTTCCTTCCTGCCCGCGCAGGTGGAAGACAAGCAACGCCTTTTGGCTGAACTAAAGCCATTGGTGACAAAGATAAGTTTTACTGCTGACCCGCTCACCCCTTCCGACCCCAGAGAACTCGCCTCTACCCTGGGGCGCATCCGGTTCAAACTCTCTAAAGCCGCGGATAGCGACTGGGAGCCGGAGGATAAGCAAACCCAGAAAAAGCTGATCGAAATCGATCGCTTGCTTTTGCGCCTCAACACTCTCCTAAATCCTGAAAGCAATCCCCAGGCCGCGACGCGCCTGGCAGTTTTTGAGCAAAAATTTATCTCGGACCTGAGAGACAAATGGGAGCTCTTGCAGGCTAACATGGACCGGGCCTTTAGCCCGCCGCGCCTGGAAAATTTGCCCCAAAATGTGCGGCTGCGCTTCGTCAGCCCAGAGGGACAGTATCTTGTCCGGATCTTCCCTTCCCGGGATATTTGGAATCCTGGGCCCCTGGGGGAATTTGTGCGCGACTTGAGGAGCGTAAACCCTGATGTCATCGGGGACCCGGTTTTGCTTTATGTGTTTACTCTGGCGTTTCGTAACGCCTGTCTCTGGGCGGCCGGAGTTTCCCTGTTAGGTATTACCGTGATGGTCGCCTTCCTGCTGCGGAGCTTGTGGCTGACAATCCTGGCCTTGATTCCTTTGCTGGTGGGAACCTCTTTAACCTTGAGCCTGATGTGGCTTCTGGAGGTCCCTTTTAACCAGGCCAATGTGCTCTTTTTACCATTGATCCTGGGAGAAGCTGTAGAGTACGGCATTATCATCCTGGTGCGCTGGCAACAGGAGAAATCGGCCCGGGTCATCACTTTGCCTGAGGGCACTGCCAAAGGGGTTCTTTTGGCAGCGCTAACTACCGCCGTAGGTTTCGGCAGCTTAATGATTTCGGGTCATCAGGGCACCTTTAGCCTGGGTCTCTTGTCCACGGTAGGCAGCCTTAGCGTCTTGCTGGCCGCCTTGAGCGTCCTGCCAGCGCTCCTCCGGCTGTTAAGAGAGCGTTATCTTGAAAGTGCCATTGCCATTCAGGCGGCAAGCCGCCTGAATCACGATTAAGGCCCGCATTATTCGAGATGGCACTATTTACCCCAGCTTTTCCTATAAGTAAGTTAAGGTTACCTGACGTTCAGACCGGAAATCAATGATGCCTGGCGACGCTGGGCAGGTATACCAGAAACCCGGCGAAGCCACTTTTCTCATAATTCGTGTTATTATTTTATAAGTTATTCCCGAAGGAGAGGAAATCATGCAAGAGCGCACAATATATATTACGAAGTTCGATTTCGAACGGCTTGAGGAATTGCTTGCTGTAGCCGCTGAATTCAGCTATCGGGATCGAGGCGACTTGGAGAAACTCGACGAGGAGCTACAAAAAGGCAACGTGGTTGACTCGATGGAGGTTCCCCCCAATGTCGTAACCATGAACTCCCGGGTGAGACTGCTTGATGTCGAAAAGAACCAGTCTATGGTTTATACGCTGGTCTTTCCCAAAGATGCTGACCTTGACGCCGGAAAGCTATCGGTCCTCTCTCCCATTGGGACTGCCATCTTTGGCTATTCTGTGGGGGATGTCATTGAATGGCAGGTTCCCAAAGGAATGCGACGGATTAAAATCGAACAGGTGCTCTATCAGCCAGAAGCGGCGGGAGACTATCACCTTTAGTAACCCCACCAGGCAAAAGAAATGAAATCAAAGGAATACGAGAGCCGCGAAACGACCCATGATGAACTGGCTGAGGCTCTGCGCGACGCGCATCAAGAAATCCTCGACTTCCAGTTTAAACTTGCGGAATACGAATGGGTTGAATCCGCCCTCAGGAAACGCACGCGTGAACTCAACGAACGAGTCAAGGAGTTGGAATGTTTGTATTCCATATCAAACTGCCTTTGTCGATCCGACAGTGATATCTCTGAAATGCTGCAAGATCTTGTCAACATCATTCCACGGGGTTACCAGAACCCGAAAAGGACTTGGGCATGCTTGGAAGTATACGATAAATCTTTCTACTCATCCCAATTCCAGACCACGCCTGATTCCCATTCAGCCGATATCATTGCGCACGGCAGACGAGCCGGCGCTTTAACCGTCTGGGTATTAGCGAAACCCGACTCAGACGCTGAGCCCCTTATTCTTCCCATGGAAAGAGCATTGCTTCAAACCATCGCCCTATGGATAGGGAAGACGATGGATATTGGCGTGAGACCAAATCAAGGGAAGCCTCAACCAAGCAGATGGACCCGAACCCTGAAAGCTGCCGCCGCGCTGCTCGGGCGTTTCAAGACTGGCCGCCATAGAGTTAAAGATAGCTAGCAAGGTTTGACCTAACACATATCAGACGGCGAAAATTTCCAACAAATAACCGGGGAATCAGCATCCCCCGGATCAGGGACTCATTTACAAAAACATCCAAGTTTTTACTGGCTGGCCCCCCTATTTTTCACATGCCACTCTGCGGAACAACATACATTCCCAGGAGGATAAGATCATGCAAGGACCAAAGCAAAAATTCTGGCCTAAGCTCTTGATAAAGATTATCTTGACTGCCGGTATTCTCTTTCATACCAATCATGTAGTCCAGGCCATTGAGCTATTTAAAGGGCAATTGGTTTATGTGCCGGTTTACTCCCATGTCTATCATGGCGATCTGGAAAGGAAATTTCTCTTGACTGGCATAGTGAGCATTCGCAATACAGACCCGGATCATGCCATTACTATAACTCTGGCAGATTACTATGACTCTGATGGAAAAGTCATCAAGAACTATTTGCAGAAACCAGTAACCCTTAACCCCATGGCCTCCACCCGGTTCGTGGTCAAGGAATCTGACACTAAGGGCGGTTCCGGGGCCAACTTTCTGGTGCGGTGGAAAGCGGAAGCTAAAGTCAACGAACCGATCATGGAGGGAGTAATGATCGGCACGGCCGGCCAGCAGGGTATTTCCTTCACTTCCAGGGGAAAAGCAATAAAAAATAAAGAATAATCCAAATAAAACTTAAATGTGGTGATTCTGTCTATTAAAAAGAATTATCGTGGGATAATTTTTCGGCACAGTCACCCGCATTCTGTAGTGGAAGAACTATGGAAATACAAATACTAAGCGATTTGCTCATTACACTTGCACTTGCCATTGTCGTTCTGTTTATTTGCCACCAGGTCCGCGTGCCGGTAATTGTGGGGTTTATCCTCACCGGAATATTGGCTGGACCTCATGTCTTTGGATTGATTAAAGCGGTTCATCAAGTAGAAGTCTTGGCGGAAATTGGAGTTGTGTTATTACTTTTCACTATCGGCGTCGAGTTTTCCTTTGCCGATCTATTGCAAATCAGAAAATCGGTTCTGGTGGCCGGGCCGATCCAAGTGGCGTTGACTTGCCTGGCCGGGTTTGCCCTGGCCCTGCAAGTCGGCAAGCCATTCGGGGAATCCGTATTCATCGGCTTTCTGCTGTCTTTGAGCAGCACAGCCATCGTGCTCAAACTCCTGCAAGGAAGCGCTGAAGTCGACAGCCCCCATGGGCGCACCGGCCTGGGCATCTTAATTTTCCAGGACATCATTATCGTGCCAATGATGTTGATGGTACCTTTATTGACCGGAGTGACTGATAATGTTGGTTCCTCTCTGCTCATATTATTGGGCAAGGCGTTGCTTATCATCCTCCTGGTTATCGCCGCAGCCAAATGGATGGTGCCGCAGCTGCTATTCCAAATCGCCAAGACGCGTAGTCGTGAACTATTTTTGCTGGCCATTGTCGCAGTCTGTTTTGCCGTAGCCTGGCTCACAGCCAGCGCCGGACTTTCTCTGGCTTTAGGCGCTTTTCTGGCGGGATTGATCATTTCCGAAACAGAATACAGCCATCAGGCTCTGAGCAATATCCTGCCCTTCCGCGACATCTTTGCCAGCTTTTTTTTCATATCCATCGGCATGCTCCTGGATGTCAATTTCCTTTTCCAGCAACCTTGGCTCATCGCCTTAATCACCCTGGGGGTTTTAGTCCTCAAGTCGCTAATAGGCGGAATCGCTGCACTGTTGATTGGATTTCCCCTGCGCACCGCCATTTTAATCGGCTTAGCCATCAGCCAGGTGGGAGAGTTTTCCTTTATTCTTTCTGAGGCCGGCATTAGCCAGGGAATATTTTCCGGCAACACTTATCAGCTATTTCTGAATGCCACCATAATGACCATGATAGCCACCCCTTTGCTCATGGCCCTGGCCCCTCGCGCTGCAGATGCGGTGTTGCGGTTGCCGATGCCGCGTAGATTGAGAACCGGTTCTTTCTTAGTGCAGGAGGTCAAGAAGGCAGGGCAAAAGGACCATCTCATAATTGTGGGTTTCGGCGTCAGCGGTCGAAATTTGGCTCGGGCGGCGCGAAAAAGCAGCATCCCGTATGTAATTGTCGAAATGAACCCGGAGACAGTAAAAACCACGCGGACCAAAGGGGAACCTATTTTTTACGGCGACGCCACCCAGGAGGAAATCCTCAAGCACGCCCGTATCCAAGAGGCCCGCATCGTGGTGGTAGCCATCAACGACCCTGCGGCCACCCGCATGATCACCCACCTGGCCCGGACCCTCAACCCGGGGGTCTACCTTATTGTTCGAACCCGCTACCTTCAGGAAGTTCAGCCTTTATATGATGCGGGCGCTAATGACGTGGTGCCCGAAGAGTTCGAGACCTCAGTGGAGATCTTTAACCTAGTATTAAAAAAATACCTGATTCCCCGGCAGGAAATCGAGCGGCTCACCGCGGAGGTGCGAGCCCGCTGTTACCAGGTGTTTCGCTCGGAGAAAGAACTGGAGCCCTTCGACGGACTGAAACCAGGACTTCCTGATATAGAGATCAGCACCTTTCGCCTGGCTGACCGGGCCCCACTGGCCGGCAAGTCCCTGGCCCAAATGGAACTGAGAAAAAGATACGGCCTTACAGTGCTGGCCATCAGGCGGGATGGGCAAATGCTGCCTAATCCGGAACCGGATATGCAACTGAAAGACCAAGATTTGCTGATAGTCATGGGACCACCAGATACCCTTGCCAGTCAGTCCTGGTTGTTCGAAAGTCGGGAATTAGGAGAAAAAGAAGTATGATTTGATCATTATTTATTGCTGCTATATGGAATGCTGATACCCCCACGCACTTTCAGAGCAAGTGTTGCCCCATGGCCGCGAATATCTTGCCATCCGGGAGACTTATCGGTGGATCAGGAAAAAATGAAGCTATGATTTGGCGAGTGAAAGTTTTAGAAACCGTGATAAGTTCCGAAGGATAGCAGAAATCCGCGCATTCACTGTCCAGAGACTCTGGAAAGCCAACGTCTATAAGCGAGTTGACGCCGCTCGAGGCAGGGCGGACCCATCACATCAAGCCCGCTCTGGCAGAGATAAATGGTTTGGGGTTAACTCGGGTTATGCGCAACTACCTGGTTTTATAACAGATAGTTGCGCCCTAACCATGATCTTGAAGGTCAGTGAATAATTTTCCTATTTCTTTTCCGGGCTTGGCTTAACCGGCGCGGGTTGAGTAGGCGCGGCCGGGGGAGCCGTGGGTTGGGAGGCGCCAGGCTTGGCCTCTGGCTTAGCCGCGGGCGCCGCTTCTTTCTTAGCTGGAGCCGCCTGTTGAGCAGCAGATTTCTCGGCCTTGGCGGGTTCTTCCTGCTTGCCGCAAGCCATTACTAAAAAAAGCGCTAAACAGACCATTCCCAAAAGCAGAGCTAAACGATTCATAATAAATCCCTCCTTGAGTTTTTGGCCGGGTCTCCAGGACTCTACTGTTGACCCGACATATAAGGTGATTGCCATTGTCTTACGACACTTTCAAGCGAAGAATCATTCACCCCACACCAGGTCATCGCGTATCCAGCCGATCTTTTCATTTTCAAGGTAATATCCGATGTTCACCCAATCGCTTTTTTCACCGAAAATCTTAAAAATCTCACCCTTAGAAGCGGTCTTCACCACAGGGGTTCCCAAGCTGGGGCCTTTCCTGATATTCGCATGGTCTACCAGGATTACCGCAGTCTTGATATCGGAGACCAGAGGCTTATAGACCCATCCGGAGTTATTCTCCCAGTCGGTGACGTAGAGCCAATTATTTTGCTGTTTTTCTGCTTCGATGGGAGAACCAAGATTAGCTTGAAATAAGACCTCGGAATTTAAGTTCGGCTTGGAACGGAGATTTACTTGATCTTTGCCGATACTCTTCATGGTGGAACCCCAAGCTGGGCAAGCTAGAAATAAAACAGATACTAATACCAGCGAAAGCAGTTTTCTCATAAGCAATACCTCCGAATAAGACATGATTATCTTTATCACTTTCAAGCCGTTTGAATAGTTTTCAGCAACCGCAACGTCCCCTGATAATTTTGCAAATAGAAATGGGCAAAGGTTTTTTTCGACCTGCCTATGCGGATGGTTACCCCCCTATTCTCAAGAGCTTTGAAAGCCATTTCATCGGTCACATCGTCACCGACGAATATGGGCATATAGCTGTCCCCCAGCCGTTCCAGAATCCAAAGGACGGCGTTTCCCTTGTTCCAGGGTATTCCGGGCATCAGTTCAAGAACTTTTTTTCCTTTCATTACGGTCAAAAGGCTGCCTCTCGAAATTTCTGCGGCAACTTTATAGAAGGCGCTTTTTAATTGACGCACCGCATTTTGGTTCACCAGGCGGTAGTGGAGACTCAGGGGAAAACCTTTCCTCTCGACCCAGGCCCCCGCAAAAGGCGCAATTTCTTGTTCAAGCCTGCTGCCTGCTTCATCAATGAGGGGCTTTGCCCGCAACGCTTCAGGATGAACAAACCGCAGGCCTTTTCCCGAGATGACCAGCCCATGATTGCCGCCGTAACAGATATTACGGACGCCGACTCTCGATTTAACGTCATCAAGAGTTCTCCCGCTTAAGACGGTTACATGATGCCGATCGGAATTCGCTAGTGATTGCAGCAATTCCCTTGCTTCTTCAGATAGATAGCATTGTGTCGGGTCCTCCTGAATAGGCGTCAGAGTGCCATCGAAATCCAAGAACAGGGCTATTTTACGGCCGCCCAGCACACTTGCAATATCGCTTGCGTCGCTGCCGAGAAAATAAGCCGGCCCGATGCGAGTCTTTGTTTTCATTCCGCACCATCTGAAGGACGCGGGCGCGCCAAAGCCGCGATCAAATCCCCCACCCAGCGATAGACATTGCTTTCCCTTACCACGGCACTCATGCGCGCCATGCGGTCTCCCGTGGCAGCGGGTTGGACCTTGGGTTTCTGGGACTCTGCAGGTTCATTTTACTTGCCGCAGACCGCTGCCAGAAGAAGTCCCGAACAAACCATCCCCAGGAACAAAACTAAACGTTTCATTAAACTTCCCTCCCCAGGTTTTATTGAGGTCCAAGTAGCATGTGTCGGATGGGCCTGTCACTAAAGCTCCATAGGTTAATGAACGCTCGCTAATAGCAGTGCATGGCAAGCCTGGATTCATTCCCCCCACACCAGGTCATCCCGGATCCAGCCGATCACTTCATTTTTAGAATAATACCCGACCTTCACCCATCTGCCTTTTTCGGCAAAAAGTTTGTAGATTTCACCTCCCGAGGCCTGCTTGACCACCGGCCCCTTCAAACCGGGTCCTTTTCTGATACTGGCATTTTCCGCCAACACCACCACGGTCTTAATACTGGAAACCATGGGCTTGTAAACCCAACCGGAATTATGTTTATGGTCAGTGATATAGACCCAGTCATCTTTCTGTTTTTCCACTTTGATGGGATATCCCCGGAAGACCTGGAAAAGAATCTCGGCCTTCAAGTTGGGTTTAGCCCGCACGTTAGCCCGCTCTTTGCCGATGCTCTTCATGGTGACCGACGTGTTTTGAGGAGCGGCCGGCCTTTTGCCGCTGCTTTTCCTGGAGACCGGTGTATTTCGAGGGGCGGTCGGCTCCTTGGTTTCGAGATTATCCAGGGGGCGAGGAGTTTCCAGCATGGGAGGCACCGCCGGTGGTTTCACCTCTTGCTGGGCCCGGGCGACTTTCAGGCTGATGAGCAAGAACCCCGCAATTGTCACGACCAGTAAGATAGTCATACAACTTTTCCGTCGCCAAACGGGTTGAGGATTCAGAAGCGTTGAGGAGTTCGAATCACCTCGGAGCGTCGGCAGGAGCGCAAGACGGGCCATTGCCGAGAGTAGAGCTAAATATTTCATAAGAGAATCCCTCCACGCAAGGTCATCTACTAACCTAATAACGGATAGGGCCCTTCGATCTTGGGTCGTTTAATCCATCGATGGAAATGCAGACTGGTTGAGGTGACTGCAAAACCCGTTTTGAAAGTTATCCGTAAGGCAGGATAGTTGTTCGCAAACGTGCGCACTCCAACGTACTTTACGCCTTGTTGGGCCATCCTATGGAGAGCGGCTCGATTCAGACTAGCGCCCAATCCCCGATTTCGATTACCGGGTCTCACTCCGATAAAGTCGAGGCTCCCCGTTTTCATGCCCACCAGTTGGCAAAAGGTCTCGTTTGTTTTGCTGATAATGAATCCCTGGACTGCACCGCGGCATCGAGCGACGAGCGTGGTGAATTGAGGCTGATCGAAGCAGTTATCCACCAGCTTCCTATAGAGCGAACGAGCCAGATCTGTGCGGATCAAGGGGTCGCATGCGAACCTGTTGTGAAGGTGAGTGGATTCGACTATTTCGAGTACCTGTTTACGGTCAGAGCGGATGCATTCAGCGATCTCAATGTCTGCTGGTGGATCAAACGGCTCGTCCCGCCCAAGCTCCTGGCCCAGGTACGCCTCAGTTCCCACATATCTAAAGCCGGCAACCTCTAATGCCTGAGCTGCATACACGTCATCGACCGCTATTCTGCAGTCCAGGAAATCAACCTCCTGGAGCTCCTCTATCACGTACCGCAGCAACCGCGCTCGCACCAGAGGCCCTTCGTAGCCAGCTAGCAGATGGGGAACCGCGTACATCTTCAGACCGAAATGTTCACTCATCCACGGGAGGTATTGCAGGGCGATCAGTCCAACGAGTTTTCCGTTGGCCCTTATGCAGATGGTTTGCCTGCCCGCCGACTGAAGAGTGGTTTCGAGGTAGTCTGCCATGCTTTCTTTGGATACTTTCATGCTTTTGAGCTGGAAATCTTTGTGAGGGTATTCCATGAAGAGGCGGCGCACCTCGCCGTCTCGGGAACCGTCGAATGGTGCGAACACCACCTTGCTCATCGACATGACTCATCCTTATCCATAGGGTCTATTCTCACCATCGCTTTCCAATGGGTTGTTTTCAAAGGTATTTTAGGCTCCCACCGCTGGTAAGGAACCAGATCCGGGCCAGGAGACCTGATCAGGGGAATGCCGGTGGGCGTCACCGACGTGGACATCCACCCCCGGCCAGGAACGTAGAGCACGGTGAAAAAGTGGCCGAATCGTCCGGCGGCGAGGCAGGGTATGCCTCGCGCCCTCAGGAAGGCGCATTCCAGGGGAGTCGTATCCGGACAGGCTCCCGAATGCCGGTTCAGAGTTTCGTCCACGTCCTGATACATGAGATCGAGATCGGAATAGATCATCTGTCCACCGAAATAAGCTGCGCGTTTGCGCTTATCGTATGCCACGTTCCTTCTGATGAACCTCCTTAATCGCCTGTACTCCTTGCGGGCATCGGGTGGTCCAGGTCCTCCCCGGGAAATCCAGTCTTGTGCGACAGGGATTCCGGGATCAATTTTATGGCCCCGTTCCAGGAAGGGCTTTACTTCAGGCGGGATTTCTGTTCCGATCGGCTTCCCTGAGAGCGCCAGATCATGGGCCAGGACCTCCGACACATTGACTTCGTACCGGAACCCAAAGCAGAAGTTGATCGACTCCCCATACCACACATGTTCCAAGCGGGCCCGGAGCCACCGGTTCCCGGCCGAATCGACCGTCATGTTCTGGGAGCACGCTGGCTGCACCGCCTGATCAGCATACACGAGGTTCTTCCCAAAGCCCTCACGGGGTGCAGTGATTTGCAGTTCCAATGGCCCATTATATTCGTGGCCCTCAACCTCGAATCCGACTCCATAGACCCCGGACATGACAAAATGTTCAAGCACCCGGCCGGACAGGTATGATGGTAGCCGTACCTTGATCCAATTCTCCAGATGGCCGGCGAATACAGCTTGCTCAAGTCCTAATAGAAGTCCCGGGTCCCGATCTGCCGGAGTAAATCCTTCCTCTGCCAATAACGCCAAATCATCGAGGGTCAGGGAACGCTCGCTCTTTACCAGGATCAGGACTTTGAAATGAGGGCTGTGGCTGGCTATCGTCTCCCAGTCAATCTGTGAAGCCGCCTTGTAAGGCGGCGCAGCCGCGACAGGGGCGCAGAAGCAGGCGGCAAACGCGACGATAAATAGGACGCGGTATGTCGGGATCCTTTTTATCAGATTCAACGGCGTACCTTTCTCAGCATCAGCATCCTCCTTGTGGGAAAATGCTATGTGAACGGAAAAGCAATATGGTACCAGTAACGGCCATTCAAAATGGACCCACCCTTGTTGATTGCAACACCGACAGGACAAGCCAGCTGCAGGCCGGGGCAAGCGCGCCCAGAGCCGGCGGCACCCCACATATGCGGGCGGCTCTGGGCTCGCCCTGCTGATCACTCAGGAAGTTTCTTCCCCCCAAGGCTGGCGTTATTGGAACCAGGCTTTTGGCCATCCAAAAGGGAGCCATCGCGATCAATCCCCTTTTTTGCTCATGCTTTCCCGGAACCGGAAGCTTTCGCCGTTCATGGTCAGGATGTGGGCATGATGGGTCAGCCGGTCCAGCAGAGCCCCGGTTAATTGCTCGCTGCCAAACACTTGCGGCCAGGGAGAGAGGACATAATTGCTGCCGCCCCTGCCTGGATCGCAGATTGTTACTCAGTTATCCACTTCTATGACCTTCTAATGATAGAAGAGACCAGGCCACAGTCCTCACAATTTCACAAATTGCGATCAGCCTGCGCTAAAAATGATTCTCTAAGCCAACTATCCCGATGCATATGTCATGCATCGACGATGACCGACTTGTTAATATGAGTGATTCGTTTTAGTTCTCGACCCGAAAGTCGAAATGCGAATGGGGAGTCGAGATACTACCGGACTGCTACAGGGGGATTCCACCGGAACTGCTTTGAAGGTAGGATTTGATTATTGGAAGAGGACTTTCAATCTCAACTGAGACTGATTGGCTTAGCCAGCCCTGGGGGATATCAGGCAGTCTTGCTGATGTGATCCAAACCGAGGATCCGACTTTGACAGAGCTATCGGGAGAAAAGGTTTGATAAATTGTTTCATGGCAAAGAAGATTCGCAGGTCTGCCTCTGCCAATCAACCCGTCTTCGGCCAGATCGACTAGCAGAAAAATTACCCACAAGAGCATTATTATCTGCTTTAATCTGTTTCTGGCTCGCGGTGACATCGGTTATAGCCTTTGTCTTAATGAAAAGGTATGGGCCTTCTTCCCGCAAACCCCATACCATATTTATATCAGTTAAAGGATAGGGAAACTGCCAATTGAACAACAAGCTGGAACTCAACTTGAGAACAGCAAGAAGGCCTTCTGTTCATTAACTGCCACCATCCTACAAGAGAAAAAACAGGCTTGTCAACCCCGGCAATGGGCACATTAAAGATAAGTTATTGAAATGAGAATTTATTTAGATTGATTTTTTATTCTTTACCCTGAGGATTTGAGGCACCCTCACTACCGAAAATTGAGCCAGTTCCTTGAGAGTGCCTGTTTTCATTCCACCCCCGCCGAAGGACGCAGGCGTGCCAAGGCCGCGATCAAATCCCCAGCCCAGCGATAGATATTATTCTCCCTGACAACGGCGCGCATACGACCCATCCTTTCGCTTTTTTCCTGCGGTTTCATTATGAGGGAACGATGGAGGGCATCCGCCATCTCTTCTATATCATAGGGATTTATGATCAGGGCGTCCGTGAGCTCCCTGGAGGCGCCCGCGAACTGACTCAGGATTAAAACGCCGTCTTCGTCGCCACGGGCGGAGATGAATTCCTTGGCGACCAGGTTCATCCCATCATGCAGTGAAGTGACCATGCAGACGTCGGTCGCCTTGTAGAAAGGATAGATTTCCTCATGGCTGTGGTGGCCCTTTAAAAATAAGATCGGTTTCCATTCCCTGGTCTGAAATCGCCAGTTTATGTTGTCAGCCGTCTCCTCCACTTCAGCCATGAAGTCATGATATTTCTTGATATGAGTGCGGCTCGGGGCCCCCAGTTCCACGAAGGTGAATTCTCCGATGAATTCAGGATATTTTTCCAGAAAGCGTTCGACTGCCCTGAAGCGTTCCGGAATACCCTTGGTATAGTCGATCCGGTCCACTCCCACGCCAAGGTACCTTGCCTGCACTCCTTTTTCCTTG